>JBDNIG010000073.1:0-7503 GCA_041688415.1 Rhodopirellula sp.
CGAGAAGTTCATCGAAGCCAAACGCGAACTGGGGATGGCGTAGTTAATCCTCCAATTGCATTCGCAGATAGCTGCGCGACTCGGGTTTGTTCAGCCCGAGTTTCCTGGCCATTTTGGTGACTCGCTTGCGTGCCTTCTGAATCTCCTCGTCGGTGGGTGCATCGCTAGGCAACACGCATTCGATCTCGGAGAATAGCCCTGAGATTCCGGCAGAATTGAGCGCCGGGACGTGGTCGATCGTGATCGTCAACGAATCGTCGTCGGTACCGATACGGTAGGTGTGCCGACGCTTGCTGACGGTTGCGACACGACGAAAGCCCAGGTGTGTAAGCAAGCGTTCCATGGAAAGTCCGTAGGTGTCGCCGGGATCGAGCCGCCATTCGAGTTCTTCACGAGCCTTGACGTCGCCCGGCAACTTTTGTCCTTTGTAGGTCACCATCGGTATGCCATCGACGCGTCGCACCCGCAGGGCTTCGCCGGTTTCGGCGAAGTCGCGACAGGGATGGTTGTAGTAGGTGTCATCATTGACTTGCTCAGATACCAAGACGGCAGTTTCTGCCGCGAGACGCTCGATCAGTACGTCGCGGTCGTCGATATGATATTTTTGTTCGATTTCAAACATGAATTGAGTTGCGGGTTGAGCTGGGAAACGATCGCAGGACAAGAACTTAGCGACAGCGAGACAATAAAACGCGTCGAATCAAAGTAGCTACCGTCGCCAGACGGTGGAATCCACGTTCTGGCGAACGTAGCTACTCGCTTTATTCATTCGCTGTCGCTTACGGGAGGCGGCCGAGCTTATGGAAGGCGGCCGAGCTTATGGAAGGCGGCCGAGCTTGGCGGGGATTCCTTCGGTGGTAATCCAAACCTGTGATTTTTTATCGACCGCGATCCCCTCGATCTGCCGCCAGCGTGGCATTTCGACGGCGATGGGAACATCGGTGAGTTGGTCGTGGAGGTTAGCGTGCGTGCCTCGTTGGAAACAGAATGCTTGGAAATAGCTCGCGACCCAAATATCGCCGGTCACTGGATCGAGATCAGCGCCCGTGGCCATCGGCAGAGCGAGTGTGGCGATCTTGATCGCGGTGACGATCGGAGGTGGAGCGTCCGCCGCCGGCGATCTCTCGCGTGCATCATCGGGCGCGACGCTCTGCTGCCACAATTCGTCTGGCACACGAAAGGCACCTGCAAAAGGCAATCGGCCTTTGGTCAGTAACATCAGGCTCGATTCACTTGCGTCATACCAGACCGCTTCGCAATCGACGGGGCCACCGGGAAATCGCATCGAAAGAGATTGATAATCTGATGCTGCGAGTTCCGTGATGCGGTGCGGATCGGGTTCGTCGAATCGATACAGGGTGATAAATTCGCGGCGCGCATCGTTGTCACCACTATCGGCCACGATCAGCTCGCGAGAGTCCTTGCCCGCTGACGTGAGCGATTCCCAATCCATCGCGGTAGCTCCCGCGAGCCGACACTCACCAGTCAATTTACCCGTGCGGATATCAAACGCGAATAATTTTGGCGCATGACCTGAGTCATTGTGCGTCCAGATGCAGTTGGGGTCCCGAGTCGAGAAGGCCAGCCCGCTGCTCTCGGTCAACTCATCGGTGCCGGTGAGTTCGACAGCGTCCTTGATGAGCTTGCGGGATGGCTGCTGAGCCGTGACGGCGACCGAATAAGTGAGCGAGAAGGCGACGATTGCAGTCGTGAACTTGTTACAAACCATGAACGAGTCTCAGCGTTTGGGGCGAGCGGAAAATAGAGGTCGCCGTTCAGGCAATTCCGAGGCATTACCGAGGGCTATCATCGAGTTGTCGCTTCGCAACGAAAGACGACATTAATTGATCGCACGATCCTCAGCGGAAAGTGGTACCTGACGAAGACACTGCAACAGCGCCGCGGCTTGGTCGCTTTCACTGCCTGGAAGCAGCGCGGCGGTAACCGCAATGCGGCCAAAACCTGCGGCGACAACTTCCCGCACGTTCCCTGGACTGATCCCGCCAATGGCAAAAGCAGGGAAGGGGGGATTTTTCTCTTGGATCATGATCAGTTCATTGGCGACTTCCCGCAAGAAATCACAACCGGGGAACTCGTCAAACTTCTTCGTCTTGCCTGGGAACACAGGACCGCATCCCAAGTAATCGGCAGTCGAGGGAATCGCATCGCGAACCTGCGCGATCGAGTGCGTCGAAACTCCAATGAGTTTATCGGACCCAACGATCTGGCGAACCTGCTCAACGGGCAACTCGTCTTGACCCACATGCACACCATCGGCACCTGAGACGGCCGCGATATCGGCGCGATCGTTGATGATCCACAACACATCCAGATCGCGAGCGATATTTGATCCAGCGACGGCTCGGGCCCAGAGCGTGCGATCATCCACGCATGAGTCCCGCAGTTGGATAATGTCGACACCCGCCGCCGCCAAACGGCGGATGCGGTCAAGCATTTCCGGCTCGTTGGAGCAGGTGTCAATCAGCGCGTAGAGTCGCGCCTGATGCAATCGATTCAACCGGTCGTTATTTCCAATGCAACTCTGTTCCAGTTGCGAGCAGACGTCGTAGCAGCGATAGCGAATCTGTTCGATCGCGACGGCAAACGTGATGTCGATCATTTTGCCGTATTCTTCCAAACATCGCAGTGCCTGCTGAGTCCTTCCTGCCGCCGCGGCTACGATCTGCGCTATCGAGCCACGCTGCTGTTCCCGATCCGTTGATGCAGTTGTGCCGACATCGAGACTCGCGTTTCGAGCCTCGAGTAGTTCGATGCGCGGCAGGCGTTCAAGCGCCGCGGCGAAGGTGTGACGCAGGGTTTTCAGCTCCTGCGTCAGCGATTGAGCATTGAGAACGAAACGCGCCGTTTCCTCCATCGCGCGCAGTCCCTCGGAGGCGCGATTCGCGTTGGCGTCGAGAATGCGCATGACTGCCGGTCGGTCGTGATCCGGTGGTGAGGGAATCGTCATGGGTAACGGGTTTTTGTAGTCAGCAGGAGCGAGCGGAGTCCGTACCATTGGAAGCCAACAGGCGGAAAACGGAAATAGGGAGGAATCATTGTCGACCGACGGCTCCGCCCGTCGCGAGAAAACCAGCGCGTACTCAGCTCAGACGGACGGAGCCGTCTGGCTACAATTCTTCAGAAGGTTGTCGACGTTGAGTTCGTCGCAAAAAGAAACGCTCGTGCTGACTTGCTGGTAAATGGATAAGATAGGCAGGATGCGTAGGCGTTGATTCCGACCATACCGTGTCATCAAGCGGGGTTTTCGACTCCCTTGGGAAAGGATTCTGAAAATGCCGATTCTGACGGTTGCGTCGGCCACCTGCATTTCTACAATCCTCGCCAGCCTGAGTGAACAATATCGCTCACCCAGTTGAGCCCAGTTTCCTGGCGAAACTTTCGACTGGTTTCCTGAACGACGGTGTTGCAAAGGCCAAAGTCATTTCCTGCGTCGGCGTGGAATACGCCGACGGGAGCCGACTTGCTGCGAAGCGATATGTTGCCGAGTTTGTAGAAGCGACGGAATGGAATTTTCCGAAACTTCGATGGGTTGCGGCTTTACATTTTGTCCAGACAGTTCATCTCTTCATTTTTCGAGCCTGGTTTCTTGCGTCGCTTTCGCGTTTGCTGACACAGCCCGCATGACTTGGAAACCCATTGGCGTAAGAATCGCCGAACTCGATGCCGCGACTGTCTTGACCTACCAACTTGCACTAGGAAGCATGGAATGTTGTCACTGTTCTTGGGTCTTACTCTCTCGTTCGTCACCACGGGCTCGTCGATGCTGGAGCCTGCGAGCGCAACTCCCGCTCACCCGAATGACCAGAACTACACGTTGGCCTACAAGAAATCAGTCGAGGAAGACAAGCCGCTGATGGTTGTCGTTAGCGCTCCTTACTGCCCGGCATGCCAAGTTCTCAAAAAAACAACGATCGCGGACATGACCCGGTCGGGCGAACTGGACAACGTGAGCGTTGCCGTCGTTGATCGCGATGCCGAGCCTGAACTGGCGGCACAATTGATGGAGGGACAGGACTTGATCCCGCAAATCATCCTGTTCAGTAAAACGGAAGATGGCCATTGGAAGCGCCGTCGCTTGATGGGATTTCAACCCGTCCAGCCCGTTCGTAACTTGCTGCGGAAAGTTCGCAGAGGTCTCGGCCGCGGCTAGTTCGCGATCAGCTCGGAGTGCCGAGCGGCCATGACGGCGCCAGCAATCGCTCGGTAGCCTGCGAGATTGAGATGTCCATTACCGATCACGCCGTTTTGAAAACCGTGTGGGAAAATGCCTTCATCGGCGGAGTCCCGCAACGCATCACGGCAGTCGATCACTCGAACTCCGTTTCGACGTAGTTCGCGAGCGAGCGATTCAAACACAGCGTCCTGGGGATCATCCCAGCGGACCTCGCCACCCATGATCACCGGCATTCGCGGTGCGTAAAGAATCGTGATCGGCTGGGTTGTTGATCTCGACAGCCTCGCAGCGATATCGGCCGCGGAGAAACTCGCCGGTTGGATTGGTTTGTCCGTCCGTGTTTCCATGTCACTTGCGACCGGGCCGAGTCCGAAGCGGAGTCGTCGCAGTTCGACCGAGTCGCCTTGGAAGATCAGGCCACGCGCCGCATGGATGACAAAGTCGGGAACGATATCGAGCATCACGTCACCGCGAACGGAAAGCATACCAGCCATCGAATCGGGAACGGGACGGGCGAGTGGCATGAGATCGTCGAGTTCGCACACGAGAAGAAAATGCTCGGTGACGCCGAGCCATTCTTCGGCCTCGCCAAATCCCCGCGTCCAATCCGCGGCATCATCACCACTGTGTGCCAGCGGCAGCACATCCACCGATTCTGCATCGCCAGCGAGCCGCGTTTGCAAAACTCGCCACAACTTATCCTGGTCGGCAACGCATACGCCTTCGGCTTGCGAATCGCCCCATAATGCGATCACTCGCGAAGCCGTCGGATCCGGCTGTGTTTGCCGTCCCGGCATTCCGCCTGGTCCAAAGACCGTCGTCGCATATCCTTCGCTCCGCCAACGATACGCCGTCCCAGCCGGATAGCCCCAGTCCTGGCTGATTGGATCATAGACCTTGGAGTGATAGGTGCGTACGAATAGGGGCGAGGTCAACCATATGAGCAGCGTCCCAGCTAGCAATCCCAAAATCCAACGTCTCGTCATGGTTTGACTGAAACTTTAATCTTGAGCTTGGATTCAACGGGTCGCAGACATTGGTGCGAATTGCAGGCTTGGTAAGCAACCGAACAGGTCAGTTCATAGTCGCCCGGATCCACGCCGTCGGCAACTCGAATTTCATTGTAAAACGTAACGTTGCCCTGATAGCCAACACCTCCCGGAAGGGACCCGAAGCCCGTGATTGGCGGCTCTTCCCACTGCCGCGCCCCAGAAAACCCGCGTGGCAGGTCGAGTTTCAGCCGCGTCGCCGTGGCGAGAGGTTTCTTCTCAAAGGCGTGGATTTCGTATCCCGGTGCCATCTTGAATTTGACCGTAATGTCGATTGCATTGCCTGCGTGAACCGTCTGATTAGATGACTCGAATTTCACAGCCACGGGCTCGGCATCCTTCTGCGACTTCCGCAAATAGACCCACACGTGACCATGAGCGCGAGCAAGGTAGAACATTTCATCCCCGTCGCCGTCCGTGGAAGCCAAGTACGGACGGATTTCTTGAACGATTTCCTTTTCAAGTGCCTCCACTTGCTTTGCCTCCGTTCCCTCACGGATCATTGTGGATTCCTCCTGCCACGATTGCACGGCTTCGTCGCTGTACATCTTATCGCCTGGGAATCGTTTCTTCAGATCATTTCTCAACGCTTCGATTTTTTTCCCCACGACTCTTGCTTGCGATTCGTAATCCGCAAGGCGTTTTTCAATTTCGTCCGTTTCTTCTGCGGACACATTTTTCTTAAAATCGAACGCGGTATAAAAATCTCCCAAGACGAGGTCGAGTTGTCCGTCACCGTTGAAATCCGTAATATCGACCTGCGAGCGAATTCCTGGAGCGATTTCAGGATCGCTCCAGATTGCCATGTTGTAACCATTGCATTCGTGCCTGGGGACCAACACCTGACCAGAGGCGAAGACCGGTGACGTAATTTCTCCGACGTTCCGAAAGAACGTGACACTGCCGTCTTCGCTCCCGGCGATGATATCCCACAAGCCATCGTTGTCCCAATCGACCAACTCGTAAAAACTGCCGAATGATTCATACTCTTTTTCTTGGTGCGGTGCCGAGCGAACGGGTACGCCCGCCTTGTCGAGCAGTTCTTCCCTCGCCGCGAATTTGTGATCGGGCAATCCTCGAAACAGATAGCAATGGCCGGGGTCGTAGGAATTTGAAATCATGTCGAGGATCCCATCTCCATCGAGATCGCCCATCCGTGCTTGGCAGCCGATGCAGCAGTAGATCCGCACCTCCGCATCGACACCGCCGGCCTGCAGTAATCCGTCTTCCTTGTATTTCGGCTGCGTCGCCGAGCCGACGTTGCGGTACACATGAAACTTGCCGCTAAAATCACCGACGATCAAATCGTCGAGCCCATCACCCTCGAGATCGGCGACGCAGGGGCTGCTGTGCCCCCACGCTTTGCCCGTCTCGATGATCTCACCGTCGGCGGTCAAACACACCGGTGGTTCGAAAACTGAATCGGCAGCATCAGTTGCATCGTCTGCTGAGATCGAGTTCGTGGCCAGCACGAGCAATCCAGCGATGAGACAGGATAACAGCGGTTTGTTCATGGCAATTCTCACGCGTTGTTTCAGTTTCGGAACGAGTCCGGGGGCGACATACGAGGCTTCCCCCACCATAATGTAGTCCATCGCGGGTCGCCGAGCGTGGGATAGGCTTCCAGTCTGTTCTACGCAATGAAGATCGTCAATTTCCTCTCAATGCGTCAGTCCAGCGAAGCTCACAAAATTGAACCGTTGACCGGTAGCTGGTGACGATTATCCTGTCATTCCGATCGATGCCGATGGTTAATTCTGTTGATGGGTCAACGGTTCTGTACGGGACCAAGCAGAACTCAGCAGACCGTTGGGAAGATCTTAGAACCTATCCAGAAACCTCGGAGGAACCCGCAGCTAGACGCCCTGTCAGTTACCCACAAGTCCAAGTTACGCCGAAGGCGTTACAGCCATTAGCCGGTGCTCGAGCGTAGCGAACACCACCGGAAAAGGAAAACAACGACCGATTTGACCCCGAAGGTGGTCACAGCCCGACCACCGTGGTCGCTGCGACGCCCTTCGGGGTCGAAAATGCCGATCTCGGCCAGTAACCGTAAGTGCGCTAACGCGACCTACGGCTAATGGCTTGAAATCCCTTCGGGATCAAGAATAACTTGTGGGTAACTGACAGAGCTAAGCAGATACTGGGAAATATTTCGGTGGAATCGACAATCATAACCCGACGCGTAAGCGAGGGATTCACGCCGCCATCCCTCGCTGACGCGTCGGGTTATGAAAACGGGGCACTCAGTGATGCGGA
>JBDNIG010000518.1:0-6628 GCA_041688415.1 Rhodopirellula sp.
GGAGGGTGAAGTGCGTAAAGCATTTGGATTTCAATACTTAAAAGCCGCACGACCTCCATAGACCGGCAGTGAGAGGCACATTGCCAATTTAGCACACTGCACTTGTTCGCCCTCGTCGGAGGCTGGCCCGGTGCTGTGGCTGCGCAGCGGCTCTTGCGACACAAGTCCTCCAAGAGATCCTTTCAAATTGCTTTCTGGGTCACCGTCGTGATCAACTGCGCGGCGATTGGCTTGTTAATATCTCCTCATGGCGAGGAACTGCTTCGCCTAGGACTACGTGCCTCATGAGGGCTCACCATACTGGTGGTCCGTCAAGATCAAAAATTAGGGGTGTCGTGAAGCGGCATCTTGATCAGACTTCGGGGGACACTGAGGTCTCCCATGAACAAGAAGTATATCGTTCGGTTAAACGATGCCGAACGCGAGCAACTCACTGCGATAATTAGCCGCCGGTAGCGTCATCAGCACCGCCCGATGGGAACCGGCGGCAGCGCCTTGCCGCTCATAAAATCATACGCAAAATAATAACAAAACCTGCTTATGCGATTGTTATTCGACCAGAAATACCTGGTCGCTGCCGGCAAAGTTGTTACCGCTCACGTTGAGAGTCAAGTTGCCGTTGCCGGTGATGTCGATTCGTTGAACGACGAACTGGGCGTTGAACGTGCCATTGCCCGAGAGGTCGAGCGGTGCCCATTTCGCATAGACGCTGCCCGAGAGCACGTCGGACGTGCCGTTGCCTGCGAGCTTCAGGGGCTGGGTATTGAGCCGCCTCTGGTAGAAAACCAGCCCATCATACGGACTGGACGAGTTGGAATAGGCAGTGAGATTGAGTGCCGCGTTGCCGGTGATCGACACGCCTCCGAACGTGGGATTTCCAGATGCAGGGGGCACGTTGGTTCCATCGTCCGAGTCCGGCAACCCCGTATTGACGTTGTAGTCGCTGCCTGTGTTGTAAATCATGACGCCGTTACCACTAAGCACCGAATTACCGCTCATGGAAATTCCGCCGCCGACGATGACGTAAATTCCTGGGTTGAGCGTCACGTTGACGTTGGAGGTCGTCGTGATCGAGGTATAGACCCCGGGCGAGAGCGTGACGTTGTCTTTCCCCGAAAGCTTGATCGCGCCAAAGTTGGTCGCGACCGCTCCGTTGCCCGTCGTGGGCGGGGGCAAATACCGGTACGGATCGGGCTGCCCTACCCCGCCGGTTTGGAGCGGACTTTCGGGATTGCTGGTGTCGTAGTTCTTGATCTTCGAGCTATTGCTGACCCCGCCCACGGACAACACCTGCT
This sequence comes from Rhodopirellula sp., assembly GCA_041688415.1. GTDB lineage: Bacteria > Planctomycetota > Planctomycetia > Pirellulales > Pirellulaceae > Rhodopirellula. Next base: position 1,296 of record JBDNIG010000518.1, read on the forward strand.
TCGCGTAAAGGGTTCCATTGCCCGAGGCTGTGATCGCGTTGCCCCCGCTTCCATTGTTAATCGGCAGGCCGTCTTCGGTCATCCCGCCTCCATCGGAATTGACCAGGACCGTACCGTTGACGAACAACGAGCCGTTTCCGGTGAGATTGATTCCCGGTCGAGCATCCCGGTCCAGGGCGATCACTCCCGCAGCGATGGTCACCCCTTCCCAGCCGGCAACGGCGCGACCTATGACCGGCTGCGTGGAGCCGATCCCCAGAACCTGAATGAACGCCATTTGCGCGTCGTTGCTGACGATCACTTCGACAAACTGCGAATTGCCGGCATGGGGTCCGCTGGCCGGGGGAATGTTGACGGTCATGGTTGCCGACGCCAGCCCGTTGTAGTCTTTTACGAACGTGGTCGCGGTCGCAGTGGCCGTCGCGTGGGATCGGCCAACCAAAAGGTCCATCGCGGCCGCGGTGGCCGCCGCGTCGGCGGCGTTGCGAGTCATGCGGTGCGCCGACATCAATTGCCCCGCGTCGATCACAAGCCCGAGCAGCCCAAAAAGCACGACCGTGACGACCGCCGTGATAACGAGGATCGCACCGGCGCGAGGACGGTGTCGCAAATTCCGGCGTCCTCGAGCTTGAGGTAACTTGCCCATGACGGTTGCCTTAATGAGCGATCGGCATCGTGGACGCCGCGCTCTGTGTGTAAGAGTTGCTGGAAAAGAAGGCCGTCAGGATCGGGCGATATTCCGTCGTGACGGTGTAGCGGACGCGTTGTTGGAGCGAATTATCTCCGTCGGGCCATTCGACGCGGATCGTGACATCGTCCAACATGAATCCCGCGAGCATCGGTGAGACGGCCTGCGCATAGACGCTGCCATCGCCAGCCGTGCCTGTGTAGGTGGCCGGTCCCCAGGCCGCCATCGCCGGGGGAGCGAGGCTGCCGCGAACGATCGCTTGCCGTGCCCCCTGACGCGCCGCATGGGAAAGCGTGTTGTAGCGATAGGTGGCCAGACCGAGGTCGAGCATTCCCAAAACAAGCAGCATGAAAACGTTCAGGATGATCGCCATCTCGACCATCACCGCGCCGGTTTTGCGCGCGACGGGATGAGGACGCCGTCTCGAGGGAGTTCTTAAAATTTGGATCATGTTGGGGGGCTCTTGTTGGCAAATGACGACACGCTCAAAAGATTACCGGATGCCTCGCATCACAACGGTGTCTTGCAGATCCATGGCCGAAGGGAGCAGCGGCCAGTCGATCAACATTCGAAAAGGGTAACTGACTTTCACACCGATTCGCTTGAGGCCGCCGCTATCGGAGACGACGGCGGTGGTGACGGTCAGTTTGGAAGGATTGAATGCGACGGATTCGCTGAGCTCGTCCGTCACAGCCTTTTGAACCCCCGCATTCCAGGCCGCCGGATTGGTGCTGTCGTAGGGATTCATGCTGGCGTACGCGGCGCCGCACCTCGCCGCATTGACGATTGCGATTCGGCTGTGTGAGAAACGTCCGAAGTCGGTCGCTCCGAGAAGAATCGTGAGCAGGATCGGCAATACGATAGCGAACTCGAGAGCGGCCATTCCACGTCGCTGTGATGCCGCAACGCGCCGTGGGCAACGGCGGAATGACGCTTGGCTGTGGGACAAAATTCGAGATTGCATTTGAGTTTCTTCAAACTTCAGGGCGAGCGGACTGATGGGGTGTTTTCAGACGTCGCTTAGATGGACAGCGACAGGTTCGTGAGCGGCAAGGCGCTCGAGGGCTGTTGATTTAGTAACCCGACGCGTTAGCGAGGGATTCGATTTAATCCCTCGCTGACGCGTCGGGTTACCATCTGTCCGTAAAAATCACGAACACGACTAAATCGACAGGCCGCTCACTTATTCATGTTCGACATAATATCAATGAGTTGAATGGCGGCCGGTCCGAGGATGATCAAGAAGATCGCCGGAAAGATAAATAACAACGTTGGGAACAGGATTTTCGTTCCCGCCTTCTGGGCCATTTCTTCCGCTCGTTGCTGGCGGCGAACGCGGAGCGACTCCGCGAACGTCCGCAGCGTCTTGACCATGCTTGAACCGAACCGCTCGGCGTTTTTGATAGCGGCGGACAGGTTGCGAATATCGTCGATGTCGGCCCGCACCCCAAACGTCCTGAGGGCGTCGCCCAAGGGATGTCCAAGTTGGACCTCCCGCTGCACGATCTTCAATTCAAACGCCAGCAAGGGATGCACGGTCTCCATTTCACTGGTGACGCGCTGCAGCGAGGCTCGCAGGCTGAGCCCCGCTTCCATGCAAATCACCATAAAATCCAGAGCGTCGGGCATCGATCGGCGAAGTTGGCTTTGACGAGTTTTCTTGTGGTGATCCAGCCAGAAACTGGGCCCGATCATTCCGCCGATGCTCGCGCAGGCACCGATCATCAAGCCGTAATTCGTGGGAATCAGGCCGGACACTCCCAACAGCAGACCCACCACGATCGGCGCGACGATCAGAGACATCTTGATGCCCAGAAAGATCGCGAGCGCCTGTGGATGATAAAGACCCGCTTGAACCAAACGCGATTTGAGCTTCGTCTGCTCCTCCACATCGCCGGGCATGAGGTGCTTGCCCATCTTCGGCAACGTCGTGCGAATCGCTTGCGACACCGCTTGCCCCGGCGCGCGGTCGACCGACGTTTCTCCGCTGGACAACTCATCCAACCGGGCCTTCAGCCCCCGCTTCTTGCCACCGATCAACAGTACGGCCAGTAACGCCAGACTGGACAGCATGACAAAAAGAACCATTGCGATGAGTGCCGGATTATTCATGATCGTCGCATTTCATAATCAAGTCCTAGAAATCGAAGTTGATGATTTTACGGATCCAAAGCGCCCCAATTCCCATTGAGACCAGCACGCCCAGCATCAAGAGCGGGTAGTCGAAAAGAACCACGGCATAACTGTGGTTGAAGATCAGCATGGCAACGAACATGGCCGGCGGGAGCGCCATCAGCAATGCAGCTTGCATCCGGCCCTCGGCGGTGAGCGTGCGGATCGTGCCCTGCATCTTGGCTCGTTCGCGCACGAGGTAGGCGAGCTTTTCCAAGATCTCGGCCAGATTGCCGCCGACCTGTTTTTGAATGACGACGGCCACGACGAAAATGTTGATCTCCATCAGCGAGGTCCGACGGGAGAGATCTCGCAACGCCACATCCGCGGCCAAGCCGAGATTTTGCTGCTCGTAACAGTAGGCGAACTCGCCGGCAATCGGCTGGGTGAACTCTTCGGCGACGCCTTGCATCGTCATGGAGATCGTCTGCCCGGCCCGCAACCCGCGGGCCATCAGGTCGTAAGCCTCGGGCAGTTGCGCGCAGAGGGTGTTGAGCCGCGACTTGCACTTCATTTTCACGTACAGCAGGGGAATCGATCCTCCCACCAGACCGGCGACCGCCGCCACCACAAAACTTCGGGGAATTACCAGGCCGATCAGTGCCAGCCCGATGCCGCTCGCCGCCGAGATGACGAGCAATTTCTGCAATGTCCAAGTCAGCCCCGATTGTTCGAGCATTCGCTCCAACCGCTCGCGGATCGTGAGCTTTGGCTCGGCAAACCCCTCGATCTCACTGGCCTTCAACTTGTGCAGATCTTTGAACAAAGACGACTTGCGGATCAAATCCTTTTGTCCCTGACTAAATTCTTCATCCAACCGGCGACTCACGCGCGCGCGATCCCGGAGAAAAATGTCCGACAACAGCGACGCGACGCTGATCATGACGGTCAAGATCGAGACGAAAGTCAGGAGGGATAAGAGGGCGGGCGACATGAGATGAGATTGGCCTTGAATCTGGCGTTAGAATGAAAGTTGGCTGTGTTCGAACATGTCGAATGGAAGTTGAATGCCGCAGGCCTCCAGTTTTTCCAAACAATGTGGCCGGACTCCCGTGGCGTAAAAGTCGCCCACTGCGGCGCCGTTTTCATCCAGCCCGGTCTGCTTGAACTTGAAGATGTCGTGCATACTGATGACGTCGCCTTCCATCCCCGTGATTTCAGAAATTTGGGTGATCTTCCGCACGCCGCCGGCCAACCGACTGGCTTGCACGACAATTTCGACAGCCGAGGCGATCTGCCGGCGGATAATCCAAATCGGCAAATCGAATCCGGCCATGCCGACCATCATTTCCAAGCGACTGAGCGCTTCGCGGGAATCGTTCGCGTGCAGCGTGGTCATGCTGCCTTCGTGGCCCGTATTCATCGCTTGGAGCATGTCCAAGGCTTCCGGTCCGCGCGACTCTCCAATCACGACCCGGTCGGGCCGCATCCGCATCGCATTGCGCAAAAGGTCCCGCGACGTGACTTCCCCGTTGCCCTCGATGTTGGCCGGCCGCGTCTCCATCCGGACCACGTGTGCTTGCTGCAAACGCAACTCCGCGGCATCTTCGATGGTCGCGATCCGCTCGGTCCCCGAGATGTATCCCGAGAGGAGATTTAGCAGCGTCGTTTTGCCGGAGCCGGTTCCGCCGGAGATCAGAAGGTTGCAGCGCGCCTTGACGCACGCGGCGAGAAAATCAACCATCTGTGGGGCAATCGAGTGCCGGGCAACCAGGTCGGCCGCCATCATCGGATTCGCCGGGAACCGTCGAATCGAGACCAGCGACCCATCCAAAGCCAAAGGTGAAATGATCGCGTTGAAACGGCTGCCGTCCTCCAACCGGGCATCGACCATCGGCGACGATTCATCCACGCGGCGGCCCACCCGGCCGACAATCTTTTGGATGATCTGCAGCAAATGCTTCTCATTGCTGAATCGGACATCGCTCAGCTCGAGCCGGCCGTTTCTTTCCACATAAACCGTCTTCGGGCCGTTGATCAGAATGTCGGAAACCGTGGGGTCGTGCATCAGCGGTTCGAGCGGACCGAGGCCGAAGGTTTCATCCACCACTTCATTGACGAGCCGCTCGCGCTCGCTCAGATTGAGCAGGCCCGAATTTCGGCGGGACAAATCCTCGGCGGCACTGCGGATTTCCTTCCGGAGATCCTCTTCCGACATCGACCCGATCCGCGAAATGTCAATCGATTCGATAATCTGTTGATGCAGTTCGTGTTTCAGCGGCTGCAATCGATCGTCCTTCGTCGCAGTTCCTCTCAGCGACGACTGCCCTGGAGCGAAATGGGGATCGTGAACTGAATTCGTGGTTTGTATCATCAAGGATTTCCTTCTGCGTCGTGAGATTTCGAATCTTCGAACCGAGTGGAGCAAAAACCACTCGAAGCAGGATTCCTACGCGCCGACATTCGGCCCCGACGGACGAACCGCCGGGACTGAACACTGGATCGGGAATGCTGCATTAGGCTCAGGCGCCGA
>JBDNIG010000519.1:0-38830 GCA_041688415.1 Rhodopirellula sp.
GCTTAGGACCATTCGATGAATAACTGTCGTAGCGAAACTCGCCAAGAGTTTCGGCCACCCAACAATTCGAAAGTCTTGGCGACTTTCGCTACGACCAAATCGGACACTTAAAGACCGAACGGTCCTTAGCAGGCAATCAGTGGCCATCGAGTGTCGAGAAACGGCCCTATTGGTAGTGCCGCTCGAAGCACGCACGCACTGCAAATTTTCAATTTGGATACGACAGTACTCTAAAATCTGCCGTGTACGCTTCAGCCGGATGAGCCTTTGTTTTCTCGCGCGGAACCTCCGCAAAAAATTGAAACGAACTCAGCGTTTTCCGATCGCGGTCAGATATCGCCGAAGTTCGTCGCGAACCTTCGGGAACAGCAGCACGAGCCCGATCATGTTGGGGAACACCATCGCGAAAATCATCGCGTCGGAGAAATCGATCACCGATCCCAACGAAATGGCGGCACCAATCACAATCACTAGGCAGAACAGTAATTTGTACGTCAGGTCGGCCACCATGCCACGCCCGAATAGGTATTTCCAGGATTGCAATCCGTAGTAGGACCAGGAGATCATCGTTGAGAACGCGAACAGGATGATCGCGATCGTCAACACATAACGGAACCCTGGCAGTTTGGCATCGAAGGCGGCCGACGTCAGATCGACGCCGCCCAGCCGAACGCCATCGACAATCACGTTCTTCGACTCGACCGCACCCCACGTGAAGGAGTCGTCGGCATTGAAAAGCACGATCACCACGGCCGTCATGGTGCAGATCACCACGGTGTCGATGAACGGTTCGAGCAGTGCGACGATGCCCTCGGAGGCCGGGTAGCGGGTTTTCACGGCGGAGTGGGCGATCGGAGCCGAACCCGCTCCCGCTTCGTTGGAGAACGCGGCACGTTGGAATCCCTGGATCATCACACCGATCAAACCGCCCAACGCGGCGTTCGGCGTGAACGCGCCGCGGTAGATTTCGCCAAACGCCCACGGTACCTTGTCCCAATTCATGGCGATGATCACAACCGACGCGGCGACGTAGACAATCGCCATTAGCGGCACAATTTTTTCCGTCACCTGGGCAATCCGCTTGATCCCCCCAATGATCACGAAACCCACCAGGACGGCGATCACGAGCCCGATCAGCGTCCCCGACGACCCGGTATCGGGCAGTCCCATCAGCGATTGAATTTGCTGAGTGGCTTGGTTGGATTGGAACGCGTTGCCGCCGCCAAAGGATCCTCCAATACAAAACAGCGCGAACAACGCGGCGAGCACCTTGCCCAACGGCCCCGCGCCCATGTCGGTCAGCCCCCGTTGCAGGTAGTACATCGGCCCGCCATAGACGATCCCCTCGTTATCGACATCCCGGTACTTCACCCCCAGCGTGCATTCGACAAACTTCGTCGACATCCCGAGCAGGCCACAGACAATCATCCAAAACGTCGCGCCGGGGCCGCCCGTCGCCACCGCGACGGCCACGCCCGCGATGTTGCCGAGACCCACCGTGCCCGAGACGGCCGTCGCGAGTGCCTGAAAGTGCGTCACCTCGCCGATACACTCGTCATGATTCGAGTCGACCAAGCCCTCGTCGAGCACGCCCTCGTCGACCAAACCCTCGTCGACCAAACCCTCGTCGATCTCCTTGACCTTTTCTGGGCTCGCTTGCTCGATGTCATCAAACTTGCCGCTGACAACCTGAAACGCTAGCGAAAAAAAACGCAGATTGGGAAATACGAACACGAGGGTGAAAAACGCGGCCCCGCCGACCAACAGAATCAGCACAAACGGCAGCGATCCGACGCCCGGAACGGGCACCTCAAAAAACACAATCCCGCCCCACGTGTCCGCCACCGGCTTGAACCACTCATCAATCGTCTGATCCAACCCCGTCGCGGCGGGTTCCTCGTCGCTCAACGCTATCGCGGGATCCGTGTCCGCGGGATTCGTTTCGCCAACTGCCTCAGTGGGAGGTGCGGACGGACCGGACTGGGCCCAACCCGCTTGGCCCCCGACAACAAGCAGGATCCCCATCATCAGGAACACGAGCAAAGGTCGACGGCTTTCAATCAAGGGAAATGACATAAATGTGCGAACGCGAAAAAGGTGGTAAATGCAAATCGGATCGGCCTGAATTGAGGTCGGGGCCGCTCAATGGGCCGAAGGATAACATAAACACGGCTCGCGTTCCGCAGAGGCGCGAACTCCCGATACCATCATCGACCCAACCACACGATGTGAACGCGCAAGGTGAACGCGCAGGGAAGCAGGGGGAACAGGGGTTCACGATTTTTCCGTTTTTTTCTGGATCTTTCGCTTTGAAGGGCCGTCCCCACGGTCGATTCATTCGGCGGCAATCCCTACAACGGTAAGGGAATTCAGAAGCCTCCACCGCAGACCCAGTCACCGAAATGAACGAGTCACCCGACGCCCAAGATCCCGATCAGCCGCCCGCTGACGCGGCGTCACGCCCCTCGCCGGACGTGGCTGATTCTGCGCCGTCGAGCGATGCAGCGTCCGACGAGGAAAACGTTTCGAACGAACAGTGGGGTAGCCGTATCGGCGTGATCTTGGCGGTTGCCGGTAGCGCCGTGGGGCTCGGGAATTTCCTGAGATTCCCCGGTCAAGCCGCCCAGAACGGCGGCGGTGCCTTCCTGTTGCCGTACTTCATCTCGCTGCTCGTCCTCGGTATCCCACTGTGCTGGGCCGAATGGACGATGGGACGATTTGCCGGAATACGTGGGTTCCACTCCGCCCCCGGTATCTTTAGCGTCGTCTGCCGCACGCCCAAAGCACGCTACTTGAGCGTGTTCGCGCTGCTGATCCCATTGGTCATCTACATGTACTACCTCGTGATCGAGGCCTGGTGTTTGAGCTACGCGTGGAGCTACGTCACCGGTGATTTGATGCTAGGAGCCGATCCCGATGCCTACAACGAGTTCTTTGACAGCACCGTCGGGAAAAAACAGGACGGGGACGTGTTCGGCCAAGGTTCCTCGCTGCTCGTCTTCGTCGGCATCACGTTTGTCGTGAACTTCATCCTGATCTACCGCGGTATTGCGAGCGGCATCGAGACGTTTTGCAAAATCGCCATTCCATTGATAGTCGTTTGTGCACTGTGTGTGCTGGTGCGAGTATTGACGCTGCCCAGCGAAAAGGTCATCGCGGGACTCGGATTCATGTGGAATCCGCAACCCGAGGCACTACTCAATCCCAAAACCTGGTTGGCGGCGTCCGGCCAGATTTTCTTTAGCTTGGCGGTCGGTTTCGGCGTCATCATTAACTACTCCAGCTACCTGACGAAGAACGACGATGTGGTGCTGAGCGGATTGACCGCGAGCAGCATGAACGAGTTTTTCGAGGTTTGCTTGGGCGGTTTGATCACCTTGCCCGCCGCGTTCATGTTCCTCGGTGCCAGTGTCGCGACATTCAGTACCTTTGGGTTGGGGTTCAATGCACTGCCCAACGTGTTTGCTCAGATGCCAGCGGGCCAGTTCTTCGGCTTTCTGTGGTTCTTCATGTTGTTTCTCGCCGCGATCACCAGCAGTCTATCGATGCTGCAGCCCGTGATCGCATTCTTCGAAGATGGGTTTAACTTGAAGCGGCACGCCTCGACCGCCCTGCTCGGCATCATCGTGCTGTCGGGTGCGTGTTTTGTAATTTATTTCTCGGCCGAACTGAAGGCACTCGATACGCTCGATTTCTGGGTCGGCACGGTGCTGATTTTCGTGCTCGCGATGATCCAAGCGGTGATCTACGGCTGGGTCTTTGGGATCGTCCGGGGTGAGCGTGCGGCTCATGTGGGCGCACACATTCGCATCCCACACTTCGTGCAACTGCTGTTAAAATACGTCGTTCCCGTCTATCTCGGTGCCATCTTCATCGCGTTCTGTTATCTCAACGTTCTTGGGACGACCGACCCGGAGACCGGGGAATACGTTCCCGGTTATTGGGATCGTATCATGAACGATTCCGTCGTCATGATGTCGGTGCTGTTTATCATGGGCGTGACCGGTTTGCTGCTCGTGCTGATTCATTTCGCCGGTGAAAACTGGATTCGTCAAGGTAAATTTGATTTCCTCAATGACCCGGACCCAGATCAAGCAGACCTTCCCAATGATTCCGGAGACAAGAAATGATGATTCCCCTGGGCTGCCTACTGGCACTCGGATTGTCGCCCGAGGAAATAGCCGACAATAGGATGACGACGGCTGGGTGGTTCGTGATGACGATTTCCATCGGGGCGGTGCTAGCCCTGTTGAGTTATTGCTTGTACATGACGTTCTCGTTGCCGTCTGCCGGACAGGGCCCCTCGGAACAGGGCCCCTCGGAACAGGGCCCCTCGGAACAGGGTAACGACGAGGAACTCACGAGACCCACCATCGACTCCGAGAGCGACCAATGACGCAGCGGCTGTGCATCCTCAACGTCGTCGGGCTGACCCCGGATCTGCTGCCGCACGCACCGCGACTCTCGCAGGTCGGTGCGGCGCGGCCATGGACGAGTCCCGTGCCCGCAGTCACGGCAACGAGCCAGGCAACCATGTTGACCGGCCTGCCGCCGCGTGATCACGGAATCGTCGGCAATGGTTGGCTGTACCGCGACACGCAGGAAATTCGGTTTTGGCAACAATCACGTACGTTGATCCAGGGCGAGCTGTTTTACGAGCGTTATGAAACGGCGAAAATGTTTTGGTGGTTTAACCAAGCGACCAACGCGAAGTATGGTGCCACGCCCAAACCGCACTATGGATGTGACGGCAGCAAGGTGTTTGACGTGTTGGACTGGACGGGCTGCGAATTAACGAAACAGCTCGGCCCGTTTCCGTTTTTTGCGTTCTGGGGACCGGGCGCCGGCATCGCGTCGAGTGACTGGATCGCCGACGCCACCTCAATGGTGCTACGCGAGAAACAGCCGCAACTCACGCTCTGCTATCTACCGCACTTGGACTACGATTTCCAGCGGCTGGATCATCAAGACCCGGCGCGGGTCGCCGAAGTCGATGCGACCGCCGGCCGCGTGATCGATGCCGCTGACGCCATCGGTGCTCAGGTGGTCGTCGTCAGTGAGTATGGGCTGACGAGCGTCCAACGACCCGTCCATCTGAATCGTGTCTTGCGAAAAAGCGGATTCCTGCGCACTCGGATGGGGCCGTTTGGTGAGGTGCTGTTGGTCGGTGACTGTGACGCCGTGGCGGTGGCCGATCATCAAGTCGCTCATGTTTACGTACACAAGCCCGAACTCGTCGACGAGGTCGCCGCAGTCCTGCGTGGCGTACCGGGCGTCGCCGCTGTTGTCCCACCAGCGGACCTCGAACTCGATCACCCCCGCAGTGGCGAGTTGATCGTGCTCGCGGATCAAGACGCGTGGTTCACGTACTACTACTGGAATGACGACCGCGACGCTCCTGACTTCGCTCACACCGTCGACATTCATCGCAAACCGGGTTACGACCCGGTCGAGTTATTCATGACCAGCCGGGGGCGGGCCGCCGCGAGATTGCTGCAAAAGAAACTCGGCATGCGTTACAAAATGGACGTCATCCCGCTCGATGCGACGCTCATTCGCGGCAGCCACGGACTGCTCGCGAGCGATCCCAGGAGCGGCCCACTCGTCATCGGGCCCGGTGAACCGCCCGCCGCCATGACGGATTTTGCGACCTACGTTCACTCACTACTATCATAATCGTTGGTGAGAACACGCAGTCTGCGCAGATTGGGGATTTTAAGGCAATTCGTGGTTTCACCCGTAGCAGTCCAGGTTACACTATCGTGCATAGGGAACCGACGAGCTCGCCTTGATTTGCGTCTGGATGGGGTGCGTGGGGTAATGGGATTAGCATGTAACGGCTGCGTATTTCAGCGTTCCTCGCGCCCCATCCAGCCGCAAACGAGGATAGCGTCGCAACGGTGAGCCAAGTGCCGTAAGGCACCGGTCAACGTCGCTAAGCAGGTTTGGGTAATTCATTGCGCATCACTGAGTGTCACGTTTTCATAACCCGACGCGTAAGCGCGGGATGGCGGCGTGAATCCCTCGCTTACGCGTCGGGTTATGATTGTCGATTCCATCGAAATATTTCCCAGTATCTGCTTAGCCCGGCCGCTTACGTGTCTCGGCTCACTCAATCGACCGGCCGGTTTTGCGTCAAGTGAACCACGCTACTAACCACCGATAGATCTCGGGGCCCAGGATCAGAATCCCGATCGCAACGGCCGCCAGGGATGCCGCTAACACGGCAGCGGCAGAGACATCGAGTGCACGGCCAATACGCGGGTCGTGATCGGGGTGAACGACCGCGACGAGCTGTTCCAATGCGGTATTGAACAGTTCGGCGGTGAACACGGTGCCGATCGCGAAGATCAGGGCGACCCACTGCCACAACTGCAGTGGTAAAAACGCGGCCACGATGATCACGGTCGCGGCAACGCTCAGGTGAACGTAAAAACTTGCCTGGTCACGCAGGGCCCAGCAGAGTCCCGAGAAGGCGACGCGGAATTTGTTGGACCAACTGTGCTTCCGCGGTGTCTGACTCACGGCGATGTCTGAGGCATGGCGTTTTACTCAAGTCCTTCGACACCGGGCGGTGGGATCATCTGCCCGCCCAAACGTCCCAGTCGCGAGGAGGGCAAGAAGCGTGGCTCGAACGAGAACCCGAAGCTCGTATTGTTGCGGCCCGCATCGACGTTAGCACCGAGTTGGAACAAGAACGACTCGCCAATTCGGGTCAGACCAAACGACTGGGTGTTACTGCCGGTGGGTCCGAAATCGTAGGTATTGCCCGCCGAGACAATCCATTTTTCATTCAAACGATGATTGAGTTTGGCTTGGAGTACCGTGCTGCTGATCGGACCTTCGAGCGACAGTAAACCGACATACAAGTCACCGAGGCCGGGCCGGCTCGTACGGACACCACCACTGAGCGACCGCAATCCGTCGTCAAAGAAGTCGATATAGCCGTCACCGAGCAGCGTCACGCGATCGCCCAAGTTGTATTGTGCGTCGAAGACCGTCGGACCGACGTTCTCACCAAAGTTATCACGACTGGCTTGCGGCATCAAAATCGTCTGCATGTCAAAGCGGAACAGGTCCACGATCCGTTCACGACCCGGCAGCCCGCGTTTCGTTTGGAAGCGATGGTTCATGCTCAGACGCAGTTGTTGAAGATCGTCGACAACGGTATCGCTCGGGCTGGTGATGTTGCGTTGGATGCCTTGACGCAGGGCGAAGCTGCGCGGGTCAAATTGAATGGGCAGGGTTCCGCCATACGTCGTGTAAATGAATGACCGACGAAACTGTTGTTGCGTATGATCGTCGAGTGGATCGTAGTACGGCAGGTCTTGATAGTCGGTGTTGCTATCCGCATAGAAATACTCTGCCGACAGATCGATTTTGTGAGCGAGGCCGCGGACGTTGAGCAGGCTGCTTTGAATCGTTGGGTCGACCCGTGATAGCGGTAGGTTCGCTCGAATACCGCCGCCTCCCCAGAGTCGCGTCAAATCGTCGCCGTTGATGTCTTGTCCGTACTGAGCAGCTTCGCCGATCGCGAACGGCACGATTTTGAAGGGGCCCGCTTGGACCGGCATCGCCAACTCTTGGCGGCTTCGAGCGACGATCCCCTGGCTGGCAATTTCACCCGGTAGCGTCGCCGTGACCGCGGCCGTGGCGGGATCGAGTGGCGCGTCGGCGGGGTTGAGTTTTTGATAGCCGACTTGATTGTGCATCGACCACGTCAACCGATCGCCTAAGAGTGAACCACCCAGCGCGTAGTGATTGAACTCCGGCAGCCGTTCGGTTTCCTCAAAAAAGTCGTTGACTTGGAAATTGGCGTTGAAATCGAACAACTGCGAACCGTCGTATTTTCGCAGTCGCAGTCCCGTGTTTCGATTGGCGCGCTGGTCCCATCGGTTTTCAAAATACTGTTCGACGAAGTTGCGATCGCTGAGGTATCCTAACTCGGCCATGAACTCCCAGTCGCCGGGCAAGTAGTGTCGATGAGTCAGTATCGCGACCCCGCGCACGTCGGTTTCCGGCACCAAGTTGTTACGCCCGTTGCCGATATTATCGAGGCCATGATCTTTGATGATGTAACTATCGTAGTCACCCACGACGGGGCCCGAGACACCAAAGAGACTCGGCAGGGTGTAACGGGTATGAGTTCCGAGGGCTGGCCCACGCTTGCTCAAATAGTCCGTTAGCAAACTGGACTCGACGCCGTCGGGAGTATTCATGCCGAGTAGCTGGAACGTATCCCATTCCAGCATCAATTGTCGACCGAAAATCTTGTCGCTCTTGATGCTCGCTCCATTGAGATAGGTTGTCGGTTTTCGTAGCGGTGTGGAGAAACGCGGCCAATACAGTACGGGTACCCCGCCCGCATACACGAAATTTCCCCGGCTAGAAACATACGGTTCGGTGTCGGCGACGACCTGACGCGTGTCTGGATCGACTCGCGTAGTCGGACGCTGGGTCAGTGAGAGCTCGTTGCTTTGTAGCCAATAGCGGGGCACGCCGATCCGGCTACTCGTGACGGCGGCATTGTTGGCGACGAAGTTCCCCCGCGCGACCTGCCGCATCACTTCCGCTTTGACTCGCGCTGTGCCTTGAGTTTGCGGAATCGTCGCGATCACTTCCGCATCGAGGATCACGCCGACCTCGCGGGCCGCGTTGTAGTACATCGCATCGGCATAGATGATCTGATCACCTTGGCGAACGACAATGTCGCCTTCGAGATACAGTTCCCCTTCGGCGTCTGCGACGTTCGCCGCCCCCGTGATGATATCACCGATCGGAGGTGTCCAAGCGACAATTCGGTCGGCCGACAAGGATACCGTTCCAATCGGCACGCGCAGCCCGGTCGGTGTTTGCGCCATGACATCGCGCACCAGTACCGTGACCCCGCCGGTAGCGACCACGATGTTTTCATTTTCGGTCGCCCGATCAATTGTTCGGAGGTCGGTTGGTCGCGACGTACCACGCGAGAGCAGCTCGATGCTCTTGGTGCCTCCACCGATCGTATAGGACCATCCGCCCGTCGTGCCGCCATCGTCCGTCGTGATCGGCGGCTCGGGCAGTGGCATCACTTGGCTGGCGTCAGGCGGGGCGGCCACCGAGGGCGACGCGTAACTCGTTATCGGGCCATTCAGCTCCCCAGGAGAACGCAGCGCGGGATCCGAAACCACACCGGATTCATCCCAGATCAATCCGGTCGGCGGCACGGTTTGCATGTTCGGATCCGGCGTGGGTACCGGCTGTGGCTGGACCAGCTCGACGGGTTCGCCTGGAGGGATCGGTTCGCTGAACTGCACCGGTGCGATTACCTGAGATCCACCCGCTTCGATCTTGCTCGACGACGTCAATCCACACTTGGCCCACCACTGGGCCGGAACTTCGGTCTTCCCGCGGTACCGCTGAGCCCGAATTTCAGGCGGCGCAGACAACTGGAGTTTGGCCACGATCGGTTCACGCGTGGTTTTTCCCGAGCCGAGCCCATCGCGATCCATTAACAATTTGACATTGATGGCATCACCGAGCCCATCGACGACCAACAAGATCGATTCCGCTTCGAATCGTTTGCCCCGGTACTCCAGCACGCAACCACCGCGTAGCAACGTGCAGTCTTGAGAGGTCGGCGCGCTATCCCTCGTCGCGATGGTCGTTGCGGTTGCGGCGAGCGGCGTGGGCGCGGACTTCGTTTGTTCGCGTTGCCAGCGGTACACCGTCTCACCGCGAACTCGCATCACTTGATCGCCGTCGCTGGCGGCAATCCGCGTGGGGCGCGGAGGCGCCCGAGACGGCTCCTCGGCGCGACAGATCGGCGACTGCGACGAAAGAATCAGGAACAACCACATGGCTGTCGGCAGCGCAGCGGCACCCCGCGTCCATGCAAATCTATTTTTTTGCTTGGGCCGCGGTGGCGAAACGATGGGGAGGACAGCAGCGGCCAACTGGCAACTTTGCAATACAATGGTGGTCGAAATGCACACAATTCACGGATGACCCACGCAAGGGGTGGACCGTCCGCACGCGACATTACGAAAGCCAGCCACTCGTCCACAAGCCAAATTCCACGAATGAAATTGCCGGGCTCGACGGAACCTGAGTCTCTTGCCTAATTACACTTCTTACCCTCCACAGCACTTAAAAGCCGCACGACCATTTTTGGGGGTGGTTGATTGTGCCGACTACTCTTTCGCGGCAGGCGGTGCCATCTGCGGAAACTCGATTCCGCCTGTCAAACCACGATCGATCACCCAGATGTTGCGAAAACGAACCGGGTTGCCGTGGTCTTGGATTTTCGTCGGCAGCAGCGTGGTCGATTCCTCTTTCCCAGACCCCGTCGGACCTGATAGTTCTTCGTTCTCTTGAACCATCACCCCGTTGACCCACGAGGTCACCCGAGCGTTCCGCAGTTTTCCGCCGTCGGCGGCGAAACGGGCGGCCGTAAAGTGAATGTCATAGGTTTGCCAGGTCAGCGGCGGAAACGCCATGTTTATTTTTGGGGTTTTGAATCGATACAAGGCACCGAGCCCGTTAAAAACGTTGGCGTCGCCGAACGAATCGAGTACCTGACACTCGTAACGACTCTGTAGGTAGACGCCACTATTGCCACGCTGTTGATCGCGAGATTTCGGCATGTGAGGGATCCGGAACTCCAGGTGCAAGTCAAAATCGGCCAGCATCTCACGCACGTCCGCCCCTTGCTTGAGCAACCCTTGTGCGGTCATCTCGCCGTTGGTGAACGCCGACGTGTCACTGCCGTCAAAGAGGACGATCGCTCCTTCGGGCGGCGCCGCTTTGAGCGTCGGGCTCCGGCGCTCGGCACGCTCGAGTGTGGCGAGAGCGATGCCGGACGCATCGATGATTTTGCAATTGTCGTGTCCCGCAAACATCGCCCACGGGCCGCCCGAGAGCACGAGCGTTTGACCACTGCGCCGCCCAATCAATATCATCGGCTTGTCGTTTTGAAATCCGTCTTGTCCGGGCAGCCCACCCTGATAGACCCGCGCTTCGAATTCACCGTCGCCGAGATTGCGAATTTGCACACCCAAGCGATTTTTCGATGACGAATTCGCCGCGTCATCGGTGGAATCGTCCGCCGACTGCGCCGCGGTGGCTTTCAGATCGCCAACGTACTCACCGACCAGCGAAAAATCGATCGCTGCGGCACCCTTGGTCGGTGGCAGCGTCCACACGCCCTTGGCGACCCACTCAGGATCGGCTTTGGGCTCGACCGGAACCGTGTCGGCTTTTTTCGGAGCCGCGTCGCTGTCGGCCGGATCAGCGTTGGGCTTGGCCGCAGTCGCGTTGGGCTTGGCCGGAGCCGTGTCGGGTTTGGCCGGACTAGCGTCGGGTTTGGCCGGACTAGCGTCGGGCTTGGCCGGAGCCGTGGCGGACTCAGCTGACTTCGCATCCGACTTAGCCGGAGCCGCGTCCGACGACGCCTCGGCGCCCTCTTTCTGCTTTTCATCGGCTGCCGCTGCAGTTGATTCGGCAGGCTTTTCATCTTGTCCGAATGTCGAGCGAGCGGGCACGATCAAGCAGAATCCGAGCAGGCTGGCGCTCAGTACCAACGCGGGGACAACTGCCGGGCGTTTGGCTTGGGGCTGGAAAAAACTCATGGACATGGGGCGAAACAGGCGTGCTGAAAGAATGGTGACGGGAGACTCGCATCATTGTAGTCGCCGATCAGCCTGGTCAGCACACGTGGGGAGGAATGGCGTGGACTTAAGCAATCTGAGTGAGCCGTAGGCGCTAGCCTCGGGCATTGCGTTGCATTAACGGCGTGGAAACCCGCGGCTAGCGCCGTCGGCTCACTAAGTCCACGCCATTCGGCGGAGCTTGGCTCAACCTGCGCCGGGACACAACCACACGGGTCGAGAAACATTGAAGCCACATTGAATTCCCACCCTCGGGGGTGCGACCGACGTGTGTCAAGCCGCGGATGCTCGGACACACACCGTGGTTTCGGCGAAACAACCCCGGGTGCACACCCACCGGCTCATCTTGTTGGTACCGAGGTTTTTACTCACGCCCGCTGCGCCACTCCCCTGTGGTCAGTTGCTTGACCAAGACGTACATTCCCGCCGACGCCTCGTTTTACGTTCACGTTTCAAATAATTTCACCCTCTGACCCGATCTGCTGGATTCGTCCTGATGAAAATTCACGAGTATCAAGGCAAAGAACTCTTCCGCGCCGCCGGCGTCCCCGTGCTCGAAGGGCACATGGTGACCTCGCCGGAGGAGGCGGCAGCCGCGTACACCAAACTTGGCGGCAAGATCGCGGTGGTCAAAGCCCAGATCCATGCGGGCGGTCGGGGCAAGGGCAACGTGATCGACAATCCCGACCAGAAAGGCGTCGTGCTGTGCAAGTCAGCCGACGAAGCCAAAGCGGCTGCGGCTGGTCTGCTCGGCAAGAAACTCGTCACGATTCAAACCGGGCCCGAAGGTCAAACGGTCGGCAAAGTCTTCGTCGAAGCTGGCTGTGATATCGCTCGTGAACTCTACCTCGGCATCGTCGTCGACCGCGTCACGTGCCGGCCCGTCCTGATGGTCAGCACCGAGGGCGGCGTCGAAATCGAAAAGGTCGCTGAGGAGACCCCCGAACTGATTCATAAGGAAGGTTTCGATCCGGCGATCGGACTGGAAGCGTTCCAAGTTCGCAAAATCTGCAAGAAGCTCGGCATCGAAGGCCCCGCGGCCAAGAATGCGTTCAAGTTCATGACGGCGATGTGCCGGTTCTTCATCGACTACGATTGCGCGCTCGCCGAAATCAACCCGCTGGTGATCACCGGCGACGGACAAATGATCGCCTTGGACGCGAAGATCACGTTCGATGAAAACGCGATGTTCCGCCACAAGGATCTCGAGCCGCTGCGTGACCTCAGCGAAGAAGAGGAAAGCGAGATTCGGGCCGGCAAAGCGGGCCTGAGCTACGTCAAACTTGACGGCAATATCGCCTGCCTCGTCAACGGTGCGGGTCTGGCGATGTCGACGATGGACATCATCAAGTACCACGGCGGCGAGCCAGCGAACTTTCTCGATGTCGGTGGCGGCGCCAACGCGGCTCAGGTCACCGAGGCGTTCCGCATTTTGCTCTCGGACAAGAACTGCAAGGGTGTGTTGGTTAATATCTTCGGCGGAATCGCACGCTGCACCACGATTGCCGCGGCATTGATCGAAGCGAGCAAGGAAGTCGGCTTCAACGTCCCGTTGGTCGTCCGGCTCGAAGGCACCGAAGTCGAAGAGGGCCGCAAGATGCTCGAAGACAGCGATGTCGACGTGATCACGGCGGTTGACCTCACCGACGCTGCCAAAAAGATCGTTGCCGCCACGGTGTAGCCGCGTTGCCGCTAGTAGCTATTAGCTATTAGCTGCTAGCTAACGGCCATCCAACGCCAGTTGCCAACTGCTCCTTTCCAACTC
The DNA here is from genome assembly GCA_041688415.1 of Rhodopirellula sp. GTDB lineage: Bacteria > Planctomycetota > Planctomycetia > Pirellulales > Pirellulaceae > Rhodopirellula. The sequence goes on from JBDNIG010000519.1 coordinate 13,414, forward strand.
ATTTCATCTCACCTCGGCTGTTAGCGAGTCGCTAATAGCAAAACGCCAAAAGCTATCCTCATGAGTATTCTGGTCGATAAAAACACCAAGGTCATTTGCCAAGGCATCACGGGCAATGCGGGCAAGTTTCATGCGATGGGTTGCCGCGACTACGGCACCCAGCTTGTCGGCGGTGTGACGCCAGGCAAGGGCGGCCAAGACGTCGAAGGCATGCCCGTGTTTGACACCGTCGAAGAAGCGGTTGAGCAAACCGGTGCCGACGCGACGATGATCTTTGTACCGCCACCCTTCACCGCCGACGCGATCCTCGAAGCCGTCGATGCGGGCATCCGCATCATCGCCGCGATTACCGAAGGCGTGCCGGTCATCGACATGGTGCGGGTTTATGAAAAGGTCAAAGCGAGCAACTCGATCCTGATCGGCCCCAACTGCCCTGGGGTGATCACGCCCGGCGAATGCAAAATCGGCATCATGCCCGGTTACATCCACACGCCTGGGAAAATCGGCGTGATGAGCCGTTCGGGCACGCTGACCTACGAAGCGGTGTGGCAGACGAGTAACCTGAAGCTCGGCCAAAGCACCTGCGTCGGTCTTGGTGGCGACCCCATCGTCGGTACCAATTACATTGACTTGTTCAAGTTGTATCAAGAAGACGATCAAACCGAAGCGATTTTGATGATCGGTGAAATCGGCGGCAGCGCCGAAGAAGAAGCCGCGGCGTACGTCAAAGCCCACGTGACGAAACCCGTCGCCGCCTTCATCGCCGGCCGCACGGCACCCCCCGGCAAACGCATGGGCCACGCCGGCGCGATCATCAGTGGTGGCAAAGGAACGGCCGAAGAAAAAGTCGCGGCTCTCGAAGACGCTGGCATCGTGGTCGCCCCCAGCCCCGCCGAAATGGGCGACGCCGTTCTCCAAGCGATCAAGAACAAGTAGTGGCATAGGCATCTTGCCGGTGGACAGTCAAAAATGTTGAAGACTCATTGCGTCGTGCGATACGGAATCGTAGTGAACGCGAGAATCATTGAAGAATGCGAAATGACTAGGAGACAATTTGCATTTTTAAATTGTCAATTTAACCTTTTCATTTTACAAAACTCCGGTTCACGCTCGTACCAGAACTAGTGGCAGGGCGTCTCCCGCATGACACGCACGCATTGGACCAAAACGCATGAACCAGTCTGCATCCACTTCATCGCCTGATCCGCTGACCCTGATCGCGCCGCGTCGGCGAATCACGGGCATGTCCGCGATTCTGCTACCCTTCCTCGCCGACGGCCAGATCGACTGGAACAGTTTCGAGCAGCACACCGTCGCCACGCTCGACGCTGGTTTGACACCCGCGATCAACATGGACACCGGGTACGCCAATTTGATCACCGCGGAGGTCCGTCATGAAGCACTTCGCCGCGCCGCGTCGATCGCCTCCGGGCGCGCGTTCCTCGGTGGCGTGTTCGTGTCCGACGAGGCGGGCGATGCATTCCAAGCCGACGCGTATCGCAGCGGTATCGACGAAGTCCAAACGAGTGGCGGCACACCGATCCTGTTTCAATCCTACGGGCTGACGTCGGGCGACGACGATCAAATTTTCGCCGCCTATCAAACGCTCGCCCAGGAATGCGATTCGTTCTACGCGTTTGAACTTGGCCAGATGTTTGCTCCTTTTGGCAGAATCTATTTGCTCGAACTGTACGAGCGGTTACTGGGGATCAGCAATTGCGCCGGTGCCAAACATTCGTCACTGAATCGCGTTCAGGAATGGCAACGGATTGAGCTGCGGAATCGAGTGCGGCCTGACTTCCTCGTGCTTACCGGCAATGACCTGGCGATCGACATGGTCATGTACGGCAGCGACTACCTATTGGGCTTGAGCACGTTCCATCCCGCCGCGTTTGCGCAGCGGGACCAGTGGTGGATGGACGGCGACGCTCGCTTCTACCAGCTCAACGATTTGCTGCAGTATCTCGGCATGTTCACGTTCCGCGCTCCCGTCCCCGCCTACAAACACTCCGCCGCGATGTTCTTAAAGATGCGAGGCAAACTGCAGACCGACCAAACGCATCCCGCCAGCCCAACACGTCCCGAGTCCGACCGAGCGGTGCTGCAGCAAATCGCGTCCGATATCGACGCCATGTTGTAGGCGCGTTAGCCCACATTTGACGGATGGTGGGGTTCAATGTTTGCCACGGATGAAGCACGGATGAAACACTGATTCTCACGGATGTTGCGGGATGGGTGGTGATCGTTGGCGAAGAATTCGTTTGTGATCCGTGTAAATCCGTGTTTCATCCGTGGCTACTTAAACTCCCCCTCCGAATCTCGGTCGCTCGTCTTTGCTTTCGCCATCCACGCTATCGAATCGTGAATTCCAGCAGTCACTCACTGACGGAACCATTTTCGCCAGCGGGACCAGAGCGACGTCGCGGGGAACTCGATTATTGCAGGAGTCACGATCCGCGGCGGAAGCACGACATCCGCGTCGTTGTTGTCGAGCATGACGATGACCTCGTAGTGGACCGTGGTTGGGATCGTTCCGCCGCGTTCGTTTCCATTGGCGTTGATCCAGCCCGCCGTCAATATTTCGTCCGGTACGCTGTCGACGGGGTCTGCGGAGAGGGATTCAACTTGGCCGCGAATCGAACCGCTGGGCAAGCCGCGATAACCCAGTGTCACGGTTTGTCCGAGACGAACTTCGTCGATGGATTGCTCGGGAACGTACAAGGACGCTGTGCGGCGATTCGGGCTGCCGGCGCGACCGACGAGCGTGCCTTGTGCCAGCGTCGCGCCGACGTTGCCGGGCTCGAGTGGCGTGCCGGTCCATCCCCAGCGGCCCACGATCCGTTCTCGCCGCGAGACTCGGCGTGGTGGTGGGGCGAAGAGTTTCTCCTCGGGATCGATCGTGAGCGTGAGCTGATCGAGTCGACGGGCCAGCGTCGCGTGGTTTTCCCGCTCACGGGTGATTTGGTTGGCCAGGATCGGTTGGATCAACGACATCGCGGGCCGATCGATGCGATCGATCCGGAGGGCGGCTAACTCCGATTGCAATTCAGCGATCCGACCGCGCGACGCGAGCTCTTTCAATCGCAGTCGCCAATCGTCGAGTCGAACCGCAGTCTCCGACTCGCGCGTCAGAATGATCCCCGAGTTCGCGGCAAAGATCGGTCGCTCGCCGAGTGGCCGGATCAAACAGCCAACTCGCAGTCCATGCGGCAGCGGTATCGAGACCAGCAAAAGAAGGCTGAGCACGATCGCACCGGTGACGAACTTGCCTCGCCAGCGATCTTGCAGCGGCGCGTCCCCGCGTGGCCCACTTGCCAAGAGGTTGCGAAAACGCTGTCGCAAAACAACGAACGAAAGCACGAGCGTGATCGGTAACGCCGCGCCATATCCGATCGAAACGCTCAAGTATGAGAACGCCGCCCATCCGATCACTCCCAAGACGAACAGACGATACAGATTGCTGGCAATGCCATAGACCACCAACCACGTCCGTGGAGACGATGCATCCTTGCCGCTCGCTCCGGTCCATTTCGCCCACGTTTGCCGCATCGCGAAGTTTGCTTCGGCAGCGAGATTCGGCACGCCGGCGGCATCGGAAAGGATGTAGTAGCCGTCGTACCGCAGCAGTGGATTGGCGTTGACGACGAACGTGCTCACCGACGCAACGACCACGATCAGCGCGGAGACATCATGCAAGAGCCCCGGCCGTGTCGACGCCCACACGATGACGGCAACGGCGGCCACGATCCACTCGGCAATCACACCCGCAGCGGACACGAGAATCCGATCCCGGCGGCGAGGCATCAGCCACGCGTCACTGACGTCGCAGTACAAACAGGGGATACCGAATAACAAGAGGACGCCGATTTCTCGGCACCGGCCGCCGAGTCTCTGACAAACCCAAGCGTGAGCGAGTTCGTGGACAACTTTCGTGACGGCAATCGCGATTCCGAACACCAACAGCGTGCTACCGATGGTTGTTCTGGCAACGGGACTGGTTAACGCCGTCATGGGCGCGACCAGACGCGAACCGGCAGCAGCGAAATCATCGATCAAGTCTTGCTGATGCAGGCCGAGAATCACGAGCGCAAGGCAGACGGATGCCACGACGGCGATGATGATGATTTTCGATAAACCATTTTGCACCACATTCGCACCGCCCACGGTTTGCTGATGAGTTCTGGTGAAGATACCAAGACGATGGGGCGTGATCCCAGGCAACCGAATCGCCAGCGGGTTCTTCCACCAGGCGGCGTGACGAAGCGGCCGAGCGGTCCGCCAGGCCGGTGAAGCTGGGATGCCACCGGGCGTCGTGAGGATGCCAGCACGGGTGGCGGCGGAGAGAAATTCAGCCAAGACGGTTGGCGGTAGGCGATCGCGATAAACGCCCGACAGCGTCGTGAAAGAACCACCGTCGCGCAACCGACGCAGAATGGCAAATTCCGCCTCATCGAAAAAGTGAAACGTCGTCGACAGAGGATCTTTCAGCACCCACACACAGCGATCTCGCAGGGCGATCCGCCGCATGATCAAGTCACGACGCAATTGCAAACGGGGGATCGACATTAGCGAACCTCCACGGTCGCTTTCGATCCGGGATAGACCCCGCCATCGCTATTTTCAAACTCGATCCAGACCCGGACTTCTCCCGTTACCGCATCCATCTCCGGACTGACATATTCTTTGACGCTATGGCGGTATATCATGGTGCCGTCACTGCTCGTGATCACGACTCGCACGTCGTCAGCGTTTCGCAGTGCGTCAGCGTGTTCGGTTGTGACGTAGCCTTCGGCGCGGAGCCGTTTTCGATCGATGATTCGGGCGACGACTTGCCCGCTGCGCACCCAGTCTCCCACACGTGCTGAGATGGACACGACGGTGCCGTCGATGGGCGATTGGATGTGATGTTCTTCACTGGCAACGCGTGCGAGTTCCAATTTCAGGTTTTGGATTTCGGCTTCGAGTTTCCGCACTTGGTCGGTCGAACGAGCGGCTTGCAGAGCCACGCGGGCGGATTCCAGTTGCCACTGGAGTGTTTTCCCCATGGCTCGGTCGAGCCGCACGTCGATCGCTACCATTTCGAGCTGGAAAGTCGCTTCGCGAGTTTCCAACTGGCTGCGTTGATAGGCCAAATGCAATCCATCGATCTCGGAATCGGACACGGCGTCAGCAAAGTTCTGGCGCGCTGCCTGGGCGCGCTGCCACTCATTCTTAGCAACGAGTTGCGCCTTTTCAGCGGCATTGATCTTGAGTTCATTGGCGGCGCGGCGACGGTTGAGTTCGCTACGAATTTCGTGCTCGGAAATCAGTTGCTCCTGCACGGAGACGGCCACCTCGGCCGCGTCCACTTCGCTGGTCTCGGTTTGTCGGTGATTCGCGATTTCAGTCGCACGCTGGGCCAAGGATTGGTCCAGCCGAGCCTTGCGATCATCGAGTTGGATGATCACATCGCCAGCGGCGATCGTGTCCCCTTCGCCGATGACGACTTCGCTAACCGATCCCTCAATCGTGGCGGCGATGGACGCTTCGTCTACTAATACGACCACGAGACCGCCAATGGTGTTGGTCGGTGCCGTCGTGTCCGCACGCGAGTCGGCGCACCGTAGCAGAGCTAGGAATAGACACATCAGCCGCACGGCGTTGGCCGTGGTAACCAGTGTGAGAACCGGGGCAAAGACGCGACCGACAAAGTTTTGGGTTGTTGGGAACAGGCGTCTCAGTAAAGTTTCTTTACCTCTCCACCAGCTTTGCTGGGGGAGAGGTCGAACGGAGCCTTTAGCGACGTTCGGGAGAGGGGGCATGCGCCAACCACCAACCACGCTTGAAACGAGAGATCGGCCCCCTCCCTCGGATTCGCCTGAACGGCTCTCCTCGACCTCCCCCAACTTCGTCGGGAGAGGTGTAGTCGAGAGCTGCGAAGGACGCAAACGTGCGGCACGGGAAGATTGACTCAATTCCAACCATGCTGCAACCCAGCTGAGTCCCCAACGGCTAATTTCAATAAAGTTCGGTTTGCTATTTACCATCCGTAACTCCGGAGAAACTCGATAATGGGGCGGAACCAAACGAAACCGAGTGCGCGTTTGCCGACATCAATGGTTCCAACCACCGTTGCGCCGACGTGCACATCATCGGGGAGTCGATCGTTGACCGGAATCGTGACTTCGATCGAAGCATTGCCGCGCTCGTTGAGCTGGACCGTATCGGTAACGTGCGTGACCTTCCCGCTGAAATGGACGTCGGGCGACGCCAGCAACCGCAGAGAACCGACTACTGCGGTGGCATCGATGTTGAGGGCGTGGCGTAGATAAGCGTCGTCATTCTCAGGCAGATCAATGATCGTTTGGTAGCCATCGGCGGGATCGACAATTTGCAGCAACCATTGACTCTGACTGATACTCTGGCCGACGAAATCGGCCTGTTCGTCACGTAAGACCACGCGTCCATCGATCGGTGCTCGGATCGTCAGTGATCGTACGACTTCATTGACGAGGTCGGTTTGTTCCTGGAGGGATTCGATTCTCGCGCGCAGTACCATCTGCCGGGCTCGACCACTACCGGCTTCTGGCGACCGCATTGCCGGCGACTGATTCGCGGAATCGGATGCGGCGATATCAGATTGCCTCAACCGCAACGTCGCGAGTTCGGTTTCGGCCGTGGCGAGTTCACCGGTGAGACGCTCTTGTTGAAGTTCGATGTCAACATTGTTGAGTTCGGCCAGCACGGTCCCCGCAGCGACGGACTCGTCATCTTCAACGTGCAGTTGCACGAGTGTGCCGGTGGCGGGCGCGAAGACACCCAGCGAGCGGGCGGGTTCGAGGCGGCCCTCAACCGGCAGTCGAAAGGAGGTGGGTACGTTGAGCAGTGCGATTGTCCCGATGCAAATCGCGGTGATCATGCCGAGCCGTTGCCAGTTCGGAGCTTGCCGCCACCACGTAGCGCCGCGCCGTTCGACCATCATCGCTCGCGACCGCAATGCCGTCGCGACTTCCGTTGCCGCCGCATCAATCTCCGGGCGGATCGCGGTCATTGCGGTGGACAACGATTGTGGGTCTTGCGTGGAACGTTGCAGCACGATCACCGCCGCTACGCTATCGACTGACTCGCTCGTCATGACTGGAATTGCCAACGTCTCGGTCGCATCGGCCAAGGTTGTGGCTCGGTCCGTGGACGTGCGATCGGTCAAGAAATCTGTACCTGTTCGGCAAACTTCGTCCGCGAGTTGTCTCAGCCAGGCTGTCTCGGTCGCGCGCGGATCGATCGTCGGCGTCGTGGAAGTCGCAATGAGTTGAGATCGACAGTCGTGCGTCGTTAGATAGCTCACGCGGTCGGCGGCGACCAACTGGGAGATCTCGCCGCACAGACTCCGCGCACGGATCATCGGATCGGCCAACGCATCGGTGCGGCGCAACCACGCGAGCTCGAAGTCGTCAGCGGCATGATCGGCGGCGTTGGGATGGGGGGGACGACTCATCGATGTATTTTAGTTGGACCGCGTCAGGTTTGATTAGATCAACATCTTACACTTGCGTTGGGATTTTATGCCGTGAAACTCGGTCCGTCATCGTTTCGTAACGATTTCACTGGATACGGTCACAGGGAATCGTCGAATAAAGACGGGTGTACGGATTGTGACACCTGTCGAACGTTGACTCTATTACGCAGCACTTTGATCGCATCATCGAAATCGGCCGATCAACCGAACCCTCACACTGTGCCGGGGTTACGGGATTCATTGGGCAACGGACTCCCGTCCGATTCGTCTCCGGTCGTGCTGGCAAGTGAGGGAATCGAGCAGTCCGGTCGGTCGCGCAATTCGCTGCACCGCTGGCCGTTTTTCTCAATACTCGTGTGGTCACTCGTTACCGGTGCGTTGTTGTCCGCCTTCGCGGGTCTGCTCGGATGTCGTGCTTGTAAAAGTCTCCCGGAAACGGTCGGTAACGACACCGCGTGCATCGACGCGATCATGGCCAACGTTGACGCGGGAGCCCCGCCGAGTCAGGCGGCCGAAGCAATCGCGTTGACCACCGCCCCGCTGCCGCCCATCACGATTCGCGATGCCACGTCACTCGATAACGCGGCGTACCGCGACCTCACGCTTCGCGAAACAATCTTAATTGCGTTGACCAATTCCGAGGTACTGCGTGACCTCAACGCCACCGTGCTGCGCGCCCCTGGGCAACTCTCGACCCAGCAATCCTTGCCGTTGGTACAGACGGACCCGCAGGCTGGTATTGAAGCGGCGCTCTCGGCGTTTGATGCTCAGCTCTACGCGATGGGACAATGGCAGAAAAACGATCGCCAGTTCAATAACCGGTTCTTCGGTGGTGGTGCCAATGCGTTCCAACAAGATTTGCACGACTACGTGTTCCAGTCGTCCAAACGAACGGCGACGGGAGCTCAGTTGGCGCTGCGCAGCGTTACCGACTACAATGCCAACAATGCGACGGGGAACCTCGTGCCGAGCGCGTGGCAATCTCAATTTCAAGCTGAAATACGTCAACCGCTCTTGCGCGGTGGCGGTTTGACGTTCAATCGGATCGCCGGTGCCGCGGCGCTACCGGGGGTCTACAACGGTGTGTTGATCGCCAAGGCGAACAACGACATGTCGGTTGCCGAATTCCGCCGCAACACGCGAAATTACATTAGCAACGTGACCAATGCGTATTGGGATCTCGCGTTCGCCTATCGCGATGCCGACGCGCGGGCCGAGGCACTCGAACGCAGCCGCCTGACGTGGCGCAGCTACGACGCGCAGAAAACCTCGAACCGCCGCGGCGGTTCCGCCGAAGCACTTGCCCGTGAACAGTACTACCGATTTCAAGGTGAGTACCAGGATGCGGTCGCGGGGAAGTTAGTGCAGCGCACTCAGGTCTACAATGCGACCTCGGGAGGCACCTTCTCCGGCGTCGGCGGCGTCCTGGTGGGCGAGCGTCGGTTGCGATTGATGGTCGGATTGCCCGTCAGTGAAGGCGTGCTGTTGCGACCGGTTGATGAACCCATCACCGCGCCAGTCATTTTTGACACCGACTCGCTGTCCGCGCAAGCGATCCGGATGCGTGCTGAGCTGCAGGAACAGCGTGTGCTCGTCAAACGCCGCGAGATGGAGCTGCTCGCGGCAAAGAATTTCTTACTGCCCACACTCGACCTGACCTCGACTTATCGCATTCGTGGCTTGGGTCAAGATCTGGCTGGACCGGGTTCGGCGTTCGAGGAAATTGGCGACGGGCGATTCCAAGAATATCAGAGTGGACTGGAATTCCGGATGCCGGTGGGGTTCCGCCAAGCCCATGCGGCAGTCCAAAATGCGAAATTGCAAATCGCGCGAGAACAAGCCTTACTGCGAGAACAGGAACGCCAAGTCATTCATGATTTGTTCGGTGTCGTCGCCGAGACCGACCGAGCCTACACGCTCGCGGAAACGAGTTTGAACCGCTACCTCGCGGCGAAGGATGCATTGGATACTTTGGAAGCTAATCGGGAGGCGGGATTGCCGATTAGTTTGGTCCAGTTGCTCGATACGCAGCGGCGGGTCAGTGAATCGCAAGTCCGCTATTATCTCGCGGTGACCGAGTACATGGTCGCACTGAAAAACGTGCAGTTTGAAACCGGGACTCTTCTCGAAGACACCGAAATTATGATTGCCGGTGGTTAGTTCGCTGCGGATTACCTAATCTTCTCACAACGCCGAGTGGCGTCGATTTAATTATTGACGAATCCACCTGTAGCGGAAGTCGCCAAGACTTTCGTTTTCCAGCATTCCCGAAACTCTTGGCGAGTTTCGCTACGCAGTAATTCAATCGACGTCCCAAGGCGTTTCAGCGATTAGCCGTCGGTCGAGCGAAGCGAGTAAGTTAAGTGCGAGAAAGTCGTGCGGTTAGAAAGCAATGGAATCAAGAGCAGCTCACGAACGACGACACGTTCTGCTGACCGGCGCGACCGGTCACGTGGGCGGTGCGTTATTACCTGAATTGCGAAAGGCTGGGTTTTATGTCCGCTGCATGACCCGCGATCGCAGTGCGGCTGAAATGGACGAAGATGAGCGGGTCTCGATCGTCGAAGCCGATGTGCTGCAGCCCGACACGTTGAGGGCCGCCATGGACGGGTGTCATTTGGCGTACTATTTGGTGCACTCGATGTCCGGCGATGGAGATTTTGCTCAGCGAGATCGAAAGGCGGCGGTCCATTTCCGCGATGCCGCCGCCGACGCTGGAATGGAACGTCTCGTTTATCTTGGCGGTCTCGGTCGAGAGATAGATGGGCTGTCGGAACATCTGCGCAGCCGCCAGGAAGTCGGTCGGATTCTGCGGGAGGGGCGGGTACCGACCACCGAGTTCCGGGCCGCCATGGTGATCGGCGCGGGAAGTCTCTCGTTCGAAATGGTAAAGAATCTTTGCCATCGTTTACCCATCATGATTTGCCCGAAATGGCTCTCGACGCAAACCCAGCCGATCGGCACGATCGACCTGGTTCGCTACCTGATGACCGCAGCGAACATCGAAATGTCAGCGTCTGAAATCGTCCAGATTGGCACTCCCGATACGACAACCTACCGCGACATATTGGCCGAGTACTCGAGGCAAAAAAATCTACGGCGTTTCTTCATTCCCGTGCCTTTTTTGACGCCGCGTCTGTCCGGTCTGTGGTTGTCATTGGTGACACCTGAAACCGCTCGCATTGGATCGGACATGGTAACAGGGCTGGCCAATCCAACGGTCGTGACCGACAACTCGGCTGCGCGTTTTCAGATCGACGCGATGCAAGTGGCCGACGCCATCGCCACCGCTCTTGCCGGGGAAGAGACGGGACAAGAGGACGCATGATTTCTCTGCGTAGACCCACCGAGGTAGAACTGCTGAAATTCACGCGAAGCCAGAGCAGTGAGGATCTCACATACCGGGAGGTTGGCGGAACGCGCGGTCAGATGCCATCGAATTACTTTCACAACGAACACTCGGTGGAGCTGGGACGCGGTCAGGGCTGCTTTGCCGCGGCGCACGAAAATCTGCGGCACGGTCGCTGCCTGCAGCTCGAATGGGCATCACTGTTCCGCGACGGGCCACCGCTCGTTGGTCAAAACACCGCCATCGTGGCGTGTGTGATGCGGGTGTGGACTCTCAATTGTTGCCGCGTTGTTGATGTGCAAACGCCAACGGAAGCCGAACGTGGTCTCCGTTTTTCAATTGCCCTCGGCACGCTGCCTCAGCACATCATGATTGGGGAAGAACGGTTCACCGTTGCGCTGGATCCGAAGACCGAAACAGTGCGGTTTTCGATTCGTTCGTTCTCCCGCGCCCGCCATTTTGCCGCCCTCATTGGGACGCCATGGATTCGCCACTACCAACGCCGCTTCGTCGACGACGTCGCCAAAGCCATGCGGCGCGACCGGCGGCCGCCAGGGCGGTGATTGACTAGGCACCCCCTTGGCGGACGCGGGCGCACTGTGACGTCAGGCCAGCGATCACGCCAATCTGGAACAATACCCAAAAGCTGAAATCGTAGGACCAATGGACGGTCCAAATTTCAAAGATGACGGCAAAGAGGATGCTCGCGTACGCCACCATCACCCGGGCATCGCTGGGGTAGAGATACGTGCTCGCCACCGACGCGAGTTGCACCGCCTGAACGATGGCTGAAACTAGCAGGATGACAAATAGGGCGAGACCAACCCAGCCAAATGCGAGTCCAATATTAACGTAGGTGTTATCAACGTTTCGCAGCATTGAGCTGACTGCGGGATCGGTTGGTATTCCAGGGATGTTCCGTGGTGGGAACCCGGATGAATCCGTGGTGCCGTAACCAAGCGGTCCACCTTTGAAAACAATCGGGAGGTAGACCTTCGGGATCAAGAGGCGATGACGTGTGTTGTTATGCAGTTCGAGATCACCCTGGTGATCAACATCAAGAATCCGGCTGCGCACGTGCTCGTCGCCACCGCTTTCAAGAAAATTAGCGACGGTGTCGAACTGGAATGCGGTGAACAGAACTCCGGCTACCGCGACCGGAATCAGCACCCATAACGCGGACCTTGAAACGCACGCGAGGGCGAATGCAGCCGCCAGTGGCACGCAGAGCATTGGGCCTCGCGAGACGGTGGCGACGATACCCAAGACGATGAGAATCAGCCCAGCAATCCCCGCCACACGCCGCCATTTGGCGTCCGCTCTCGGTGTCGTCATCTCCACCGCAAACGGGAGCATGGCGAATAGCATGACCGCGAGAAAGATGGCATTTCTGACCGGGCCGATCGAGCGAAAGAGTAGGCCATAGCGTTGCGCGATGGCTCGTGTCACCTTATCGTCGACGTGTATGAATATCGTTTCCCAAAGGTTGACCGACGTGAACGATTCGTAAATCGCAGCCGCGGCAATGAAACCGGCCACCGCGACGAAGACGGGTGAGAGTTTCGACAGCGATCCGGGATGCACAAACGCATAGCGACCGGCGGCGTAGGGTAGCATCCATTGTCCGTAGGCCCGCAGGGTGAAGGCGAGTGGTTGTCCTTCGTGTGAGACGTCGACGATGATGTGCCAAATCATCAGCGTACCGACCAACACATCGAGCAGATTGAGTGACTTGAAAATTTCGCGCCACGAGTGCGTGCAGTAGACGACCAGCAACACGATCGCAGTCGCCATGGCAACATTGATCTCCGTGTTCAGCAGCGTCACTTCGAACCAAGTACCGGCCAACATCGAGACAGCCATGCCGGCACCGAGCACGTATTGTTTACCATGCTGATAGCCGTACCAGGCAGCGAAGCTGCACGACACCAGCAACATGATCACGAAAGAGGATTCGTAGGTAAGCATGGCGGGCGTGACTTCGATGTCCAAGGAAGTGAAAGTGAGCTGGACGATTTTGCTTCAGATAGCTAAGGCAGCACATCGCCGATGAGATTCTCGTCACCGATCGCGGGGGGGCGCGGCGAGTGAGCCAGATGCACGAGCACGAGCGTTTGTGCCCGCACCCGTTTGCAATCGGGAGAAATCGTCATCCCACCGAGCGGTTGATCCAGACGAGCAACCAGCCGGGCCGATCCGGCCGGTATCGCACCGGGAGCGAGGAGACGATCCATCGCATCGGTCATGCCCATCGGTAGCTCATCCGGCACGACCACGCGTCCGACCGCTTGCAAGCGAATTGACTTTCGTGCGCCGCTACCGATTGTCCCCATCGCGGCCATACGGACATCGCCCGCGGCGTCTCGCTCGATCACAAACGCATCGAGCAATTCCAACGATGAATCATTCACGATGGATGTTCCGTCGAGCGAACGGGAGCCTCTCTCCTGCGCAGCGTTCTGTAGGTGTACCGATCCGTCGACGTCGATGATTTGTTCAGCATGCACGATGCCGTAGGAGTTGCTGCCCACGCCGATGTTGTCCATCGAGGGTCCCGCCTCGATACCAAGTTCCAGCTCCGCATTGACGGAGCCAAACAAACTCGCCTCCTGTTGATCCCGACCACGCGAGCGGATGACATCGATCGCCGCGTCGGGGGTAGAAAAATCGATTCGGTAGCGGCTCGCCAAAGAGTTGTACAAACCAATCACTCGCGTGAGATGCCCGCGTGAGTAGTCCACCGGCAATTCGAGCAGTGCCAGCTCGTTGCGGCTTCGGGCGAATCCAACATCGAGTTGGGCCTCGTGCGCCACCCAAAACGCGCCGGCAATCGCCACCGGCACGACCGCCAGCCAAGCCCACTCGAGGTGCCCGAGCAGACGAAAAAAAATGTAGTTCAGTGGGATCAAGACGAATAAGTAAATCAGCAGGCTGCGAAACACCAATGATGATTCCGGGATCGAGACGCCTATTTCTTGACGCAACTGCCCCCGGCTCCACGTCAGTAGATCACTCTCGTTCGTCCAGGCACCAAGACCGCTAACCGGGTGCGGCCATACATCGTCGCTTTGCCATGCCGCGAATGGCGAGTCCGCATCCGAACCAGATTCCGTCGTCTGCGGCTCGCTCGCCGCTGGAGCCCTGAGCCGGTTCCGCATTTTTGCATCCCGCGAAAATAATCGCACGCCGGTATTGATCGCGGGCGAAATCGAATCGCTCTCGGTGCCGACAAAGTTCTGACGCACCCACGGCGAGATTCCAATGCTTGTGTCGAGTTCAACGGCCTCGTCGGGTGAGGCGATTGGTTGCCCTGGCGAGGGTGGGATCGTGGTCGACTGCGTTAGCTCCGCGGTCGATCTGTCCAACCGAAATACACGCGGCGGTCGAGCCAGGACGGCGGAGTTAACAAAACTATCGTACGATTTCCAAGGCATCAGCCACGGGCTCATCAAATCGACACGGCACTGAACAATTCGCCCGCGGCCAACCCGTCGCTCGACGAGCAATCCACCGCCACCGATTTCCATCGCGTCCGGTCGCGTTTTGCCTGCGGCGGCAACATGCGAGGAATTGCCGTCCAAGTCAGCGATTACCGTGGAGGCGGACGAATCGGTGGTGACGCTGTGCGACCGAATGAAACTCTGTGCGTCGTTTGCCAACAATTCGGCAGCCCCGCCGGGTGTGATTGGCAGTAGGTCCCGGAAATCGGCATCGGTGAGCGAGTCGACTCCCGCCGGGCCGTTGACGATGATCAGTCCACCGAAATTCAGCCAATCCAAAATGGCGGTTCGCTGCCGGGGCGTCAGCGACGTCACCGGCAAATCATCCCACAGCACGACCGCCGTCGACGTCCAGTCCAGGGCTGTTTCGGCAATCGGCAATACACCTTGGGTGGGCGGAATGACGATGCGGTAGTTTTCGGGCGCTCGTTTGAATGAAGTTGCACCTTGAACCGGATGCAACCAAGCGGACGTTTGCCAGCGAGTGAATCGCTCGGGACGGTTGGTGAGAATGACCAAAAAATAGGTCTGCGGCAACATCGCGGCAAAGCGAGCGGGCTGGAGATTGAATCGGGTGGTTGAACCTCGCCCCAAAAACTGCCCATCCATGATCACATTGCCAATCATTTGACTGCCGCGATTGGGCGCGAGGAATCGCGTCTCCAACCGCCGCATTTGTCCCTTGGGCAAGACCGCGGGGCGGCGGACAAGAAATGAACTCGCCGATTCATGTTCGGGTGCGTCCGATGACGTTTCGTCGAGGGAACCGCTTTGCGTATCACCCACGACGGCGCGCGTTTGCACCACCCCACGCCGGTCCTCGAGGTTGCTGCGTAGGAATAACCGGGCGCTCGTCCAGTGTCCCGGTTTAACCGACCCGTTGGGCGATCCGACGCTCTGCGTATCGGGGCGGGATGCGGGATACGCGTCGGCGGCGCGCGACGTGAACGGGGCCTGCTGCGTTTCGCTCTGCTCGGCTGCTTCGTCAGGTTGGTTTGTCAACCGACAGCCGTCGCAGCCGACGACCAATGGCAAACAGACGAGAAAACACCACCACGCTCGACCGAGCGGGGCTACCATCCCATCACCATGTTCGATTCGATGGCGCGGCGGGCTTGGTCGACGTCGCAACCCGTTTCCATTCGGTACAAACGAATCGCATTGACTTTGTCACCTGCCGATTTGCTGAGACAATCCCGCGCGATCATGCACGGGTCGAGGGTACGGTCGGTCAATCCCAACGCTCCCTTGCTGATCACCCATGAATCACGTGGACGCTTGGTGATCCGCAAGATTTCATCTTCGGGATAGGCATCGTCGACGACCGATTGCGCTGAAACTTCGTCGTCCGACCACGTGATAATAATATGTGCGTCGGTTTCAATTTCAAACAAAGGCATGGCGCTAGCTCAGGAGAGGGCGAAGACGAAGAACGAGATCGGGTCCGCAAAAGCAATTTGTTGTCCAAATGCGGTGATCGACCACCTGCTCAGCATAGGTGTCGGGAGTGGTGTCGGCAATGTAGCCAGACGGCTCCGACCGTCTGAGCTGATACGCGCTGGTTTCTCACGACGGGCGGAGCCGTCGGTCGACAATGCCGAGACTGTTCAAACAGCTTCGCTGTTCTCGAACATCATCAATTCAGCACCGTCGAGAAAGCTGACCAGTGATTTCGCTCGGTAGGGCTGCTGCAGTTTACGAACCGCTTTGCTCTCGATTTGCCGCACTCGTTCCCGCGTCACCTGGAAAATCCGGCCGACTTCTTCGAGCGTGTAGGTGTAACCGTCGGCCAAGCCATACCGCAGCCGCAGGATCTCGCGTTCACGATAATTGAGCGTTTCCATCGCCAAGTCGATTTGATGCTTCAACGCCTCCCGATTCGTTTCGAGCAACGGGTCTTGGTCCCGGTGATCTTGCAGGAATTCGCCGAAAGCACTGTCTTCGTGATCGCCCACCGGTTGATCCAGCGACAAGGGTTGGCGGGCCATTTTCAAAATAATGCGGGTGTCGTCCAGCGACAATCCACTGCGATCGCAGACTTCCTCCGGTGTCGGTTCGCGGCCGTATTCCTGCACGAGGTCTCGCGTGATTTGACGAATTTTGTTCATCGTGTCGATCATGTGGACCGGCACTCGAATCGTACGGCTTTGATCCGCGATCGCTCGCGTGATGGCTTGGCGAATCCACCAGGTCGCGTAGGTGCTGAACTTGTAACCGCGAGCATGCTCGAATTTGTCGACCGCACGCATCAAACCAGTGTTGCCTTCTTGGATCAAATCCAAAAACGACAACCCGCGATTGCGATACTTTTTGGCGATCGAAACAACGAGCCGCAGGTTACCCGCCGACAACACACGTTTGGCCGCGTCGTAGTCGTCTCGGAGCATGTCGCAGCGATCCACGCGGCGTGATAGTGTTTTGGGGGTTTCGTAGGTCAACCGCATCAAATCTCGCAGTTCGCTCTGCAGCTCATCGGCACTCGGCATCCCCGCGAGAGCCAGCCGATGAGGCTCAGCCAAAATCTGGCGAATTTCGTTCATCCGCATGGAACTGCGGCGCAGTTTTTCGAAAATGGGCTGCAGCTTGTTGGTCCGTAGATTCATCTCTTCGACCAGTCGCACGGCCTTGTTGCGGCGAACGACGAGGTTGCGCCACGCCGCGCGACGACGACGCATGGGCAACGATTTATTAATCGCCGTCAGGTAGTCGCCACGATTGTTCTCCAGGAGATACGCCAGCGTGCGGGTGTTCGGGACGATTCGTTTCATAATCGCCTTTTTCTCAACCGCGTTGGTCACACTGACTTCGATCGTACGGTCGAGTCGCAATTGTTTATCGCGTACCTGTTGCAACAGCTTCAGGGCCGCCTGCAACATGAAATCGGTGGCTAGCATGCAGTTTCGATAGCGTTCCCGGGTGGCTTCAATCTGCACCGCCGCGGAGACTTCTTGATCGCGGGTGAGCAGTGGAATTTGTCCCATCTGCATCAAATACATGCGCACCGGATCCTCGGTCGGATCGGTCGGCATTTCGTCGCGACGAACAACGATGTCATCGTCGGCAAGCGAACCCGGTTCCGAATCGTCGGAAATCGCGTCGGCAAACTCTTGACCCATCGTTCGCGAGCGGCGGGAGACGGAGTCATCGGCGCCAAAGGCGTCATCCTGCAAACTGCGACTGCTAAACTTTTTGCCCATCAGGTGCTCCTCGTCTCCCGGTTGATCATCAAAGCTGTTCGGGCAGGAAAACCAAGCACTGTCGGTGCCAGCGGAGAAATCAGGTAACGCATGGATCATAGCAAGTCATTGCCACACAAGAGGTTAGGCGACGGAAAACGCCTGAAATCAGAGAAACGCTGCGGCGTGGGGTGTGGACGAGGCTCACCGTGGCGTTGCTCGCACGCAACATCCGATGGATCTAGCCAACTCGTCCAACAACGTCCGATCCTTCTACTGATCCGACGTTTCCCCGCGTTCGCATGTTCAAACCTAGGTTAGGTTTCGCGGCGAAAACGCAGAAAATCAATGAATTGCCCCTCAATAGACTCCGCTACACCAAGTGAATGCTGCGGCGTAAACTCGAGGCGAGACATTTCTAGCGCAGCTTCAAACTCTCTTTTCAATACCAGCCGATTTGGCGTTAGCCACGGTTTCCGCGTAATAACCGGGGCTAACGGCCTGTCGATTTCTCCGTGTTCGCGATTTTTTGCGGCAAATGGTAACCCGACGCGTCAGCGAGGAATCAAATTGAATCCCTCGCGAACGCGTCGGGTTACCAAATCAACAGGCCGTTTGCGCGCAAACGACAGACATCGGCAAACTTAAATTTTGACTTTGACACTGCTCCAGCACACTTAGATGCGGGTGGGTTGGGAAAGTTCCCGCTCACGGACCCGTTGATTCATGAATCGCACGCCCCCCATGCTCCAAACGAACCGATGACAACTGCCGTGAATTCGTTCGAAGACTACGATCCACTGAGTGAAAATCGTTTTGCTGATGCGCCGCAGGTACTCGATTCACTCGGCAATATTGCCGTCAGTGGCGTTGCGTCGGACCTGTTGACGGGGTTGTGGACGGCGCTGCATGAACACCTTGGTTTGATCGACGATCCCGACGAAGCGGTGCATTTGCTCGGCAAATTCATCGATGTCTCGCGCAGTCCGACCTCTTTGTTGGCACTCTTCGAACGTGATCCACAAGCCCTGCCCGCGCTCTTACAACTGCTCTCGACCAGTCCGACAGTGGCGCAACTATTGATCAGCGATCCGGAAAGTTTCGACTTGATCCGTGCCAGCGACGGTCGCCCGACATCGCGAGAGGTGCTCCGTGACGAGTTGTCAGGCGAACTTCGCACGACGGCGCCGGCTTCCCTCGCCACGGTCGCCATTCGGCGGTACGTGGGTCGGGAAATATTGCGGATCGCCTACGGAGAATTTGTTCATGGCCTCGCTCCCGATCGCGTCGCGCGGCAGATCAGTCACCTGACCGACGCCGTGCTCTCGACCGCCCTGGATTTCACGGTCGAACAGGTCGCCGCACAGTTCAACTTCCCACAGCGGGTCGATGCCAGCAAACCGAAATATGCGATCATCGCGTTGGGCAACTACGGCGGCGAAGAAATAGGCTACGACTCGCCACCGGACCTATTGCTGTTGTGTGACCAAATCGATCGCAAGAATGAAAGTCACCTCCAGTTCAATCGGCATCTCGTCATGGGATTGCTTCACCTATTCGGATCCAATCGCGATCCAGTGGTTTCCATCCAACTGCGTTTCGTACAACAACCCGGGGAAGAGTTTGCTGTGACCGACCCCCACCGTTTCAGTGATCTTATTCACGCGGGCGATTCGTCGTCTCGGCAAATTGATTTTCATTCCGCCAGTGATGCCGCAGTTTACTACGAACGCGAAAATCAAACTTTCCAACGACTCGCATTTGTCAAGGCACGCGTCGCTGCTGGCGACCGTGGTTTGGGCGATGGGTTTCTCCAACGCTTGGAACCTTGGGTCTATCATCGCACTCTCAATTGCAGCGAGATAGCCGATATTCGAGTGTTGCGAAGGAAACTTGAAAAGCGTGCGCTGTCCACCGACACGCAGCGTGGAACCCCGATCGCCGATTGTCCCGGTGGTCGGCGAGATATTGAATTGACGATCCAGTTTTTGCAGTTATTGCATGGTGGAGAACTTTCCGAAGTTCGCCTACCGTGCACCCTCGACGCGATCGCGGCCTTGAACCGTCACGGTTGTTTGACGCAGCAGGACGCTTCCATCCTGTCGGATAATCACGCGCGACTATGCCGCCTCGAACATCATCTCGCCATCCTGTTGAAACACCGCGTCACGCATCTTCCCGATGACGACGCGATCCGCACACGGTTGGCTTGGCGTTTGGGCGTGCGCAAGGCACCTGATCGGCATGGTGAGGGTGGCGATGCGGTTGACGACGCAACGGTGGCAGTCGGCGACCGCGAGCGATTTGAAAAGCTGCTCGACGAAACTTTCGATGTCGACCGCAAGATTATCAATCACCTGATGGCCCAGGTCGTCGCTACGAGCCCGACGACGGCACCGGACGTCGATTTTGTCGCGATCGAGTCGGAACTGATTCTCGATCCCGAGCCCGATCCCGACACGTTCGCGGACGTTTTGCGAAGCCATGGTTTCACGGACCTCGGCCGCGCGATGGATCAAATCTCGTTGCTCAGTCACGAAACGGTCTCGTTTCTTTCACCACGCCGGTGCCGTCATTTTTTCGCGGGGGTGGCTCCCGACCTGTTGCGCGAAATTGCTCAGACGCCCGCTCCCGACCAAACGCTCGGTCGCTTCGTCGAGTTGGCCGATTCAATCGGTGCCAAAGCGACGTTGTGGGAACTGCTGCGGACGAACCGGGCAATGCTGTCCTTGATGGTCAATCTCTGTGCGCTGGCTCCTTTCCTGACGGGTATTCTGACCGAGAACCCGGGCATGATCGACGAACTGACCGACTCATTGCAAATGGATCGTTTACCATCGTCAGAGCGTCTCGATACTCAGTCGATTCGGTTGTGCCAATCCGCTGATGATCTGGGGCCGATTCTGCAAGCCTTCCGCGACGGTTGCCACCTGATGATCGGCACGCGTGATCTGTTGGGCAACGAGAGCGTTGACGCGATTGGTCAATCGCTCAGCGACGCCGCCGACGCTTGCTTGCGACGCGTCATCGAACGTGAACACGAACGCTTGATCACGCGGTTCGGTGATCCGGTCAACGAGCGAAACGAGCCCGTTGAAATGGTTGCCGTTGCATTGGGAGATTTTGGCGGAGGAACACCCAGCTATCACAGCGATCTCGGCCTCACGTTCCTATATACGGACGAAGGCGAAACCCGGCGGCGGGTTGGCGGACCGAAAGCGACGCTATCCAATCGCCAGTTTTTCAATCAACTCGCTCAAAACGTGGTCCGCAAAATTGATTCGGCAGGCGATCGCCTCTACGAAATCAACTTGGCTTTCGCTCAAGGTGCTGACGAAACCGTGCTCGCCTATTCCATTGAGCAATTCATCAAACCGTTTCGCTTTGGCGGAGCCCCGTTGTGGCGGCGGGCGGCGTTGTGTCAAGCTCGACCAATTTCTGGATCGCGGCGAACCCGTGATTTCGTAGGCGCTGCAATTGCCAAGGCGACTCGGCAAACCCCGTGGCGTACGAGCCAGTTGGCTGAGTTTCAAACGCTGCGTCAGCGTGGAGAATCCACCACCGCTCCCTGCAATCTGAAATGGGGTGTCGGTGGCACCGTGGATGTGCAGTACATCGTGGCGGCCGGAGTTCTGAAATCAGTCGATCTGGGCATCGAAATCGCCACCGGCATCATCGCCGCGCTCACCGACCTCGCCGCCGCCGGAGTCTACGACGAGAGCGACGCCAAAATATTGATCAAAAACTATCGTTACTTGCGGACGGTCGAAACCAAACTGCACCTGATCAACACCTCCGCCCGGCATGAATTACCGCTGTCCACCGACGGCAGTCCCGACACGCTCGAAATGAAACAGCTCGCAGCCCTGCTGGGAGAATCCCACCCTGCGGAGATCATTCGCCGTTGCGACGAGGTCCGCGCTTCGAACCGCCAGCTCTTCGAGCGGCTACTCGCATTGCCATCCTAACGGTCGTTTCCAGATTGACATTGTTGTCGGTGTGGCCGCACGCGTAGACTCTGCCGATGCCGTTACGGATCCAACGTTCTACGGCAAAAATCGATACCGCCCGGCCACCCCAGGGACTCGGATGTACCGCCTGCTGCTCTGTTTTCGCTATCTTCGCACCCGCTACATAGCGCTCGCATCAATCATCAGCGTCACGCTTGGTGTGGCGACGCTGATCGTCGTTAATAGCGTGATGTCGGGGTTTTCCGCCGAAATGCACGAGCGACTCCATGGATTGGCGTCGGATATTCTGATCGAGTGCCACGCCAGTGGTGGGATGCCCGATCCAGATGCCCATCTGGACGAGATCAAACGTATCGTCGGTGATGACTTGGAAGGCTCCTCGGTGAGCGTGCACGTGCCCAGCATGCTGGGGATTGATTTCAACGGACAACTGATCACGCGGCACGTCAACCTCGTGGGGATCGACGCGGCCACCTACGACAAAGTCAGCCAATTCGGCCGCTATTTGCTTCATCCGGAAAATCAAAAGCAAGTTGATTTTAATCTGCGTGAGACGGGATTCGCCGAGTCTCGCGAGAACTTCCCCGCGTCGGGCTGGCACTACCGCCGCGCCCGGGTCGCTTATGAGCGGGCCTTGGTTGAAGAACGGGGGCGAGTGGATGCCATCAATCGCGAAGCCGAAAAGCTCAGCACCGGCAAACCGCCGCGTGCCCAATCAGAACACCGTGTTGCAGAGGCATCCGGACCGACCCAACTGGGAACGGGCGAACAATTGCAAGGGCATGAAGCCGTCGTGGGTTTGATCGAAGACGACGAAAGCAACGAAGACGCAAACGCGTTCGCCGCGGCTGGGCCTTCGATGGGAAGTCTGCTGCCTCCGGAACTCGGCGGTGGCGTGGGTGCCACCAAGAATGCCACCTTTGATCCTGCGACTGAGCAATACCCCGGCATCATCTTGGGCATCTCGACGTGCAGCAACAAACTTCGCGATGATGCGGGCAACGTTCGTGACCACTATTACTGCCGTCCCGGTGACGACGTGCGGATGATGTTTCCGAGCGCCTCGGAAAATCCCGAAGTGCTTAACCAAAAATTCACCGTCGTCGATTTGTATGAATCCGGCATGAGCGAATACGACAGCACGTTTGCGTTCGTGCGGCTGGATGAACTGCAAGATTCCCGTGGCATGATCGACCCGATCTCGGGCGTGAAAAGCGTCACGACGATCCAGCTCAAACTCGTCGAGGGTGCTGACCTCAATGCCGTCCGCGATGCCCTTCGCCGTCGCTTTCCACCGGACACGTTTGCCTACAGCATCCAGACCTGGCGGGACATGCAGGGCCCGCTGCTGGCGGCGGTGCGTCTGGAAACGACCATTCTCAATATTCTCCTGTTCCTGATCATCGCCGTTGCCGGTTTCGGGATTCTCGCCACTTTCTTCATGATCGTTGTCGAAAAAACACGCGACATTGGCACACTCAAAGCCCTCGGGGCCAGCGGCGGTGGTGTGATGAGCATCTTCCTCAGCTACGGGTTGCTGCTAGGCATCGTCGGAAGCGGTGTGGGATTGCTCGGCGGGATCCTGTTTGTCCATCACATCAACGAAATTGCGGGCCTGATTGAAATAGTGACGGGTCAAGAAGTGTTTGATCCTACCGTCTATTACTTCACCGAAATCCCCACCATCCTCAACCCGTTCACACTCGCCTGGGTGATGGCCGGCGCGGTGGCGATCGCCACCACGGCCAGCGTGCTGCCCGCGATGCGCGCCGCCCGGATGCACCCCGTTACCGCACTGCGTTTTGAGTAAGGAACGCGGGAACAACGATTGACGGTCGATTGACGTGGCGTGAGCTTCCAGCTTGCGTTTCTCGAATCGCAAGCTGGAAGCTTACGCCACGATATGTTTCCGTGTTCTTAACGATCAAAGAATCCAACATGAATCCAATTCTCGAAGCCCGTGGCGTCTGCAAGAGCTACTACAAGAATAAGATTGAATTGCCCGTTTTGCGGGGCGTCGATGTGGCGTTCCAGCCCGGGGAAGTCTCGGCCCTGGTGGGTCGTAGCGGCAGTGGCAAGAGCACGCTGATGCACTTGCTCGCCACACTCGATCAACCCGATGCGGGCGAAGTCTGGTTCGCCGGTCAACGCGTCGACAATCTTTCACGTCGGCAACGCGATGCCTATCGGAACCGCCAAATCGGTATTATTTTCCAGTTCTACCATCTGCTGCCAGAATTGTCGGCACTCGAAAATGTGCTCACGCCAGCGATGATCTCACGCAGCGTGATGGGGTATTTCCGCAATCGAAAATCGCTGACCCACCGCGCCGAAGCGATGCTCGATCGAGTCGGGCTACTCGATCGGAAAACCCACAAGCCCTCGGAAATGTCGGGCGGCGAAATGCAACGAGTCGCCATCGCACGCTCGCTGATGAGCGAACCTGAATTACTGCTGGCCGACGAACCAACCGGAAACCTCGACACCGAGACCGGTGAATCGATCCTGCAGCTCCTTCGTCAGCTCAATAACGAAGACGGGCTGACGATCGTCATGATCACGCATGATGAGACAATCGCCGAGCGCGCCGACCGTTGCTACCGCATGCAAGACGGCTTGCTCGTCGATCGATTTTCGGTCGAAGCGGTCAAAGAAACGGTCGCACCACGACAACGGATTGTGGCGTAGCAGGCTGTTGATTCAATCCAGAACTTCGATTGAATGAACGTGGGATGGGCACTCATGGTCGATCCCTCCAGCATCAAGAGTGCCGGATATTTATTCAGTTCCTAACCGTTCTATCTTCGGCAAAAATGCTGTGATGATCCCCATCAACGGGATATAGGCGCACATCTGAAAGACGTGTTCCAGACTCGTGTGATCAGCCCACGCGCCGAGCACGGCCGCCGCGATCGCACTGATCCCGAATGCAAATCCGAAGAAGAGTCCCGCCACCGCGCCCACGCGTCCCGGTAACAACTCCTGTGCGAATACCAGAATTGCGGAGAAGGCCGACGCCAGAATCACTCCAATGAAAACCGTCAGCACAATCGTTCCGACCAACCCCGCATGCGGCAGCGCTAACGCAAAGGGAGCGGCACCCAGAATCGAGAACCAGATCACGACCTTCCTCCCAAACCGATCCCCCAGCGGACCACCGGCGAACGTCCCCACCGCCACGGCGAATAGGAACGCAAACGAACAGAGCTGCGACTGCTGCTTCGTCACGCCGAATTTGTCCTCCATGTAGAGAGCATAGTAGCTCGTAAAACTCACCAGATAAATGTACTTCGACAAAACGAGCGCGACCAACACGCCCATGGCGCCGGTGACCTGGCGGCGGCTGAGATAACTGTGTCGTTGTGGTTTCGACGAAATGCCTTTCTCCGCACGACTAGCGAGCTGTCGGTGATACCAGACGCCCACTTTCGTCAGCACGATGATCCCCACCAAGGCGATCAGTGCAAACCAAGCGATCGAACTCTGGCCAAATGGGAAAATAATCGCCGCCGCCAACAGTGACCCCATCGACGTCCCAAAATTTCCACCGACCTGGAACAACGACTGCGCGAACCCATGTCGTCCCCCCGCCGCCAGATGAGCCATCCGCGAGGCTTCGGGATGAAAGATGCTCGATCCCATGCCGATCAGCGACGCCGAAGCCATCAGGGTCACCAGCGATCGCGCCTGGGAGAAAAACAGCAAGCCGAAGAGCGTCAACCCCATCCCAATCGCCAACGAATATGGCTTCGGTTTGCGGTCGGTATACATGCCCACGAACGGCTGCAACAGTGACGCGGTGAGTTGAAACGCAAACGTGATCAGCCCAATGTCGCCGTAGCTGAGCTGGAGCGAGTCTCGCAGTAGCGGATACGTCGCGGGGATCAACGACTGAATGACGTCGTTGAGCATGTGGGCGACGCTAA
>JBDNIG010000520.1:0-13949 GCA_041688415.1 Rhodopirellula sp.
CGTCATTGAAGATCCCGAGGGCAACGATGTTGTCTTCCAGTTCGATATCGGCGGCGTGCCACCGGTTGGTCAGGAGGTCCCCGGTGCGATAATCATCCCGTACAGTACTTCCGATAGCGCGGATGTGTTGGCGGCGAGATTCACCGCGGCGATCAATGCCTCGACGGCCGGTTTGCAAGCAACGGTGGTCAACGGTTCCCAGATTTCGCTCGGTCGTACCGATCGCAATCGTGTCAGCAATACCGGACTGCCCGGCATCAGTGGCACGCCGGCGATTGGCATCGTCCGCGGCATTGTCGGCGACGGCGAAATTCTTCGCATCCGTCAGGGCGATGTGTCGGTCTCCTACGAGTTCGACTCGGTCGACAATGGCGGTGGCGTTCAGCCAGGCAATGTGCAGGTGTCCTTCCAACCGACGAGCACACCCGGCGATATCGCCGAGAGCTTGGCGGCCGCGATTCGTAACGACCCAGGTGGACTGCGATTCACTCCGGGCGAGGATGGCACCGTCTATCCGATCGCTCAACGCGACGAAAATGGTATTCCCACCGGTGCGGTGATCCTCAACGATCTGCCGGGCACCCAAGTCGATACGTCCGCGGCACCGACGCTCAACGTCATCGGTGTCCCCGGCGGAGCGATTCCGGTCACGATCTCACCACTATTCGGCGCCGAAGCGGTCAAGCAAGTGTTGTTGCGTCAGCTCAACAGTGTCAACAAACCCGGTGAATTGCCAACGACGACGCTCTCAGCCGAAGATCGTGGCGGCAACACGTTGTTTATTGAAAACGCGTCGATCATCGCGGGACCGGTCGACAACTACTATTTGCCAGCGATCAAAGACTTGGTCGGCAACCCGTTGCAACCGAATCGGGACGACCGGACGACCCAGTTCACCATCATCCTATCGAATGTTGGGTTGGACTATGGCGATGCACCTGATCCGGTCGGCTCGGTTCCCGGTCGGTACCCTACCCGCCTGAGGGATAACGGTGCTCGGCACATTATCGGCAATGGTCCGGTGCTCGGCACGACTGTCGACGCGGAACCCGATGGTCTGTCCGTGCGAACCGCCGATGGCGACGATCTGACCATCGCGGTTAGCGGTGGTGGAAACGTGTTTGCGACTCAATTGGATGCCGGTGTGGTCAGCATCGACATCAATCCAAACGATGTGGCAGACCTCACCCAGTTCGATGGTGAGACTTTCACGATCGATACGGGTGCGGCGATCGCCACGTTTGAATTCGATACGGACGGGATCTTTGACGAAGACAACTACGCCGTTGCCGTTCCGGGCATCTTGACCAAAGCGGCCATTGCGACGGCGATCGAAGAAGCGATCCAGTTGAGCCCAATCAATCCGGCCAGCGTGAAGACCGTCGACGGTCCGACCGCCGGCACGGTGGTTGTGGAAGTCAGCGGCAACGATGAAGACGGCGTGACGTTCACCAGTGAAGATAACCCGCAAGGCATCTTCAACCCGAACCTGACGACGTCCATCAACGTGGTCGTGACCGGCGCGGGTGTGCTCGAAGGTTGGATCGACTTCAACGCCGACGGTGATTGGGACGATCCTGGCGAGTTGGTGATTTCACCCGACCTCGCCACCGATGGTTCCGTGGCGAATCCTGCCATTTTTGGTGATGGCACGACGACGCGTACGTTCAGCATTACGATTCCTGCCACCACGCCGAAACTGCCGGCCGGGCAAGCAGCGGACTCCTACGCTCGATTCCGCGTCTCGCGGACCGGCACCGGTTCCCCGTCGGGATTGGCGTTGAGCGGCGAAGTGGAAGACTACCGCGTGCGACTGGTCGGTGGCCAACCGCCCGTGATCGGCAATGCCAATCCGCAATACAGCATTCCCGAGGGCGGCTTCCTGCAGGCCAGCGATGACCTCGGCAACGACGCGTTCGACAATAACAACGGCTTGCTCGTCGGCGTCACAACGGCCACCCCCGGTGGTGTGCAGATCTTCGCCGACGACATCGGCACCCGGGATCTCTTTGGCGCGTCCGGACAATTCGCCGGTACGCTCACGTTGATGCCCAACGGCACGTTCACGTTCGCTGCCGACGATGACTTCGCCGGTGAAGTCGTCTTTGACGCTCGCGTGACCGATGTCGTCCCAGGGGCACCCGAGAATCAACTGGTCAGCGCGCAACGCGTCTCGGCCACGATCACGGTCACTCCCGTCAACGATCCGCCGACATTGCAGGTCGGCGTCAATGCGAGCGATGTGATCACGACGAGGACGATCAATGAAGACAACGTGGTCAGTCAAGAGGACCAAACGAGCCTCGGCCCGGTCGTATTCGATGCCAGCGAACTGATTGATCCGTACTACGTCGCCGGCCCCGGCAGCGAACCGCAGGAGCAAGTACTCTTCTTCCAGCAGGTCGGAACCGAGACGACGGCGTTCCGTACCGCTCAAGGTGGATCGTTATCCATCGGTGCGGGTGGACGCACGATCCTGTACACGCCACCGGCGGACTACAACGGGCAAACTCTCGATTCGTTTATCTACACGGTGGCCGATCGATTGTTGAGCACGTTGCCCGGTGCGATCGTCAGCCAGTCCGCAGCAGTCGACGGCCGCGTCGAAATCACGATCGATCCGATCAACGACAACCCGCGGCTGAATAACGAGACCTATCAAACGTCCGAGCGAACCTCAGCCAGCGATCCGGCGCTCACGATTCCGATCAACGGACCGGTGGTCATCAATGGGCAAAACATCGATGGAATTCTCGACAACGATACCGCCGGTCCGCCCGACGAAGTTGGGCCGCCCGAGAATCAAACGATCAGTTTGGTGCCGGATCAATTCACGTCAATCGAGAACGGAGCCGTCGTCCAGTATCGCCGCACCGACGGCGGTGGCGGACGGATCGCCCGAGTCGGCGATAACCTGGTCTACACGCCCCGCGTGAATTTCAGTGGTGTCGACCGCTTCACGTACATTGTTCGTGATTCGCTCGGTGCGGAAGCCACCGCGACCGCGACGATTGTCGTTGGCAATGTCAACAATCCGCCCGAGTTCGTCGGCGTGCGTGGCGAACCGGGCCAGACGACGCTCGAATTCCAAGAACGCAAGCAAGTCGACGAGACGGCTTCGTTCGACCTCACGTCGTGGTTCACCGACGCCGACGGGGATGCACTCACATTCCCACAACCGGACGTTGGCAACACCAACTTGATCCAAGCAACTGTCAGCGGCAACATGTTGACGTTGAACTTCACCCCGTTTGGATTCGGGTCCACCACGCTGACGGTGAAAGCCGTCGACCATTCGGGATTGACGGTCAGTCAAGTGGTCGATGTCAACGTGATCGGCACACCCGACGCGCCGATTGTGGCGGGCAGTCTGCAGCCAACTGAAATCGACGAAGACGGCCTGGCCGTGGCACGCTTGCGTCGACTGCAGGTCGATTCCGATGGTCTGTTTTTCGATCCCGACAACGACACGCTGACCTACCGTGTCCGCAGGCTTGGTTCGATCAACAATCCGACTGCGGCTGATATTGCGGCCGATCCGTTGATCGAATCGATTCGCTTCATCGGCGATACCCTGCAGATCAAACCGAAACCGGATCAATCGGGACAGGCACAGATCGAGATCGAAGCGTTCGATGGTACCTTCGTCAATTCGTACTCATTCGACTTCATTGTCAATGAGGTTCCCGATGCACCACGCGGCAATGTCACCGGCCCCGATGCGTATTCGGTACCGGTTGGCGGCAGCCTGCGGATCACCGATCCCGCGCTCGGACTGCTTCGCAACGACAATGATCCCGATCCCGGTTCAACGATCCAGATCGCTCCGGGGTCGTTGACGCAGCCAGTCGGCGGCACGGGCACGGTCGATTTGCTCGGTCGGGACGACGGTGTGTTCTCGTTCACCGCGACCACGGATATGAACAACCAACCGGTGCCCGGCCAGACCGATGAGTTCACCTATCGGTTGATCGACGACACCGGACGGCTCAGCAATCCAATCCCGGTGACGATCACCTTCAATCAATCGATCTATCAGAACCCGGTGGATAAGTACGACGTCACGGGCGACGGATACGTGACGGCCCTTGACGCACTGCGAATCCTCAACCTGATTAACGCTCGATCGGACAATTCGACACCATTCAGTGTGTCGGAACTGACCACGCAGCCGCCGGACTATTACGACGTCACTGGCAACGGATTCATTACGGCCGATGACGTCCTGAAGGTGATCGACGAGCTCAACAAGCGTGGCACCAGCGGTGCCATCGTCTCGGGTGAACCGATCTCGCCACGGGCGGAGTTGTCCGACATGGCCAGCGTGAGCCTGGCCAGTGCTGGCACCGATCGATCGCAGGGTATGCAAGCTTCGTTTGCATCGACCCAGACATTCGCGAGCGTCTCGACGGCAAACCTGGGTTCGGCAAACTTGTTACCACGACCAAGCGATCAAGTTGCCCGTCCCGCGGTTTCCACGATCGAAGAATCATCGAGTTCGCTCGACGATATTTTGACCGGCGGCATTGACCTTCAAACCGGAGGTGAAGCCAGGTCACAGCGGGCAGTCGACGTGCTGGCAACCGGATTCGGATCGTCACAATCCGACGACTCGGCATCGGCGATCCAAGCGTTCGATTCGGCCCTGATGGATCTTTTTTCGGACGAATCTGAGACTGACTAGACTGGATAAGTTCACCGCTATGGGCGGGCAGCAGGTAGCTTAGAGTACCGATTGCCCGGCCACCTACTTCCCACCCATCGATTTTATTCCTTCAAGGCATTGGTCAACCATGACCCACCGACGAAACCCACTTTCGCGAGCTGCCCGCAGTATTTCTCGTAAAGATGCTCGGCGAGATGCCCGTCGTACTGGCTCATCGAGCCGCGCAACGACAGACATGTCGCGACGGTTGCAGCACCAAACCCTTGAACGCCGAGAGTTGCTCGCCGCTGAGATCATCAGCGGGCCGCGGTTGGTCAGCGTCGAGGCCGGGGCGGTCTCGCAGATCCGACTCGATGGCACGAGCGTGGAGAATCGGCTCGATTCGGCGCCGCGCGAGCTGACATTCCGTTTCGACGGCACCTCGCAGCTTGATGGAAACACGCTGCGTGGGATCCGCGTCATCGGTTCGGGTGGTGACGGGACATTCGACGACGGCAACGAAGTCCTGATTCAGCCGGGGTTCATGGGATTCGCCGATGACGAGGTCGGCGACCGTGTGGTCGTGTCTCGTTTTGTCGAAGCATTGCCCGATGATCGCTACCGGATCCAAATCGCTGGCTATGACGACGTCAACAATAACGACGTCTTCGCCAACGGAGATTCCGTCGACACCAACATCACGGCGCTGCGGGACACCGATGGGAACCCCATCTTGCCGGCCGATCAGGTCAACTCGGCAACGCCGTCGCTGAATATCGATTTCGAAGTCGAAGTGGGCGCGCGCGTCGTGGCCGTCGTTCCTCAGCCGATCACGGGAACGGCCGGAAATCGTGTCCAGGCGCGCGATGAGATCCGTGTTTATTTCAATCAGGATCCATTGTCGAACCCGAACGCGGGCGTCATCACCAACAACCCCAACCCGCCTGCGGGGCAAACCCTGTCAGGGCTGCCGGTCGTCCGGCCGGAGTTCTATCAGTTGTTCATGACGAAGGACACCGTCGACAATACCGACGACCTGCGTCTGAAGCCACAAACGGTGATTTACGATCCGTCGCAGTCGATGGCGATTTTGACTTTTTCAGATGACCTGTCCGTACTCACCGGACGCACCGACGGAGTGGGCACGTTCCGCTTGCGAGTCGGCAGCGGTGATTCGTTGCCGGACGCACCTTCGGTTTTCAATCTCGCGGCCGAAGGCGCGACCGTCGTTGACGCTAACGGCAACCCCATCAGCGTGCCGTCCAACGATACGTTCGCCACCTCGGGCGTCTTCGTCGCTGATGCCAATGCGGGGCAATCGCCCGAAAAGCCGATCAACTTCTCGCCATCGGACGGTTTGCAGAGCGTGCTGCTGCGCGGTGGCTCGATCGAAAACACGGGTGCCTACGTGCCACCGTGGCCGGGCGCGTATGATGCGCCGGGGTCGCGCCAACAACGACGCGACGCGAGCGTTGTCGGACGGATTGATACCAACACCGGGATTGACATTTTTCCGTACAATTTCTCCACTCTTTACGGTGAAGATCCCAATGATAACCCGTTAAATAACGCGATCACGACGGCGCAAAAACAGCGCACTCGCGAGATCCTCGATCTGTATGAACAGCACCTCGGGGTGCGATTTGTCGAGACCAAGGACTCGGGTCTGCAGATCGTCACGGGTGACTTGCGGGGGATTCAGGAAACCGCCGATACCGGTGCGGGCAAGGGCACACCGTACAGTCTGTACCGCGTAAACGAACGCGATCCGTCGCGCGGGATCTTGGTGCTCGAAGCCGACGAAGGATGGTACGACGGCTATGGTTTGTCACCGGACTCGCGACCGAGTTGGTTTGTCGAGGGACTCCGTGGGATCGGCAATCTGCTCGGCGTCGGTGATTTGTTCGAGTTGCCCGACGGCGTGGCCGCCGGTGGCAGCAGCCCCGATGAACCCAACAGCGAGAGGCAAAGCAACGATGGCGACGACGGCGGACCCAGCGGTGTCGCCGGATTCCCGTCGCTGCCCAGTGAAGCGGATTTCCTCAGCCAGAGCGACATCACGCTCGGCCAATCGCTGCACCGTCCTGAGAGCAGCGACGTCGATTTCTATTCGTTCACGCTTGATCCGCCGATCGACGACAATGTCCCCGACGATGCTGTCCTCGGTCGCCTGTCACTCGAGACATTCGCCCAGCGACTCGATGACGTTAGTCTGCTCGATACCCTCGTGCAACTGTACCGGGTGACCCCAGGACCGGGAGGCACCACGAATTACGAATTGATCGCGAGAAACGACGATTCCTATGGTGACGATTCTTTCCTACAAGTCGATTTGGCGGCGGGTGATTACGTTGTTGGTGTATCGAGCACGGGCAACGATGCGTACGATGGTGCCGAAGCCGGAACCGGAAACGGCGGTCGTAGCGAAGGCAACTACGAACTGCGAATGACGTTCGATTCGTCCTTCGGCGTGGCCAGTGGCGATGCGTTGGTCGACGCCAATGGCACACGTTTGGACGGTGACGCCGACGGGGAAGCCGGCGGCGATTTCAATTTCTGGTTCCGCACTGCGCCCGCGACGACGAATGCCAGCGCCGTGCGCACGATCTTCGTCACCAAGGACAGCGACGGGAGCGACGGCAATAACGGCTCCCTCGCCTCACCCTATGGTACCGTGTCGAAGGCGCTCGCGGTGGCGAAACCCGGCGACATTGTGCGGCTGTTGCCAGCGGCGGGCCTCGATGGCAATGTCAATGCGGTTGACGATCCGAATACGCCCGAAAACGAAGCGTTCAACGCGCAGAAAGACAACCGAGCTTTCGAATTCGGTCGTGGCGGTGCCACCAACAGCGTACTCGCCGACGGAGCCACGTTCGATGTGCCGCGCGGCGTGACAGTGATGATTGACGCCGGTGCGTTGCTCAAACTGCAGGATGCCAAAATCGGCGTCGGCAGCGAATCGATTGATCCCAACCGCGAACTCGCCGCGATCCAGGTGCTCGGCACGCCGACGTCCTCGGTGGTCTTCACCAGCTACAACGACCAAAACGTCGGTATCGACACCAACCCGATCAATACCACGCCCGGTAGCGGCGATTGGGCCGGCATCGATCTGCACAATGACGTTGACTACGCCGAAGGCCGCAAAGTATGGGAACGCCGAGGCATCTTCCTCAACTACGTCTCCCACGCCGACCTGAAATATGGTGGCGGTCGGGCGGGCCTGCGCGCCGACGTGGTGGCACCGATTCAGATGAATGAGAGCCGCCCGACGCTGATCTACAACAATATTTCCTTCAGTGCCGGTGCCGCCATGAGCGCCGACCCCAACAGTTTCCGGGAAGACAACTTCAACACCTCGTTGTACCAGGGTGCGGGACTCTTCACGAGCGACTACGACCGTGTCGGTCCCGAAATCTCCGGCAACGTGTTAGCCGACAACACGACCAACGGCCTGTTCATTAGCGTCACGACTCCCGCTGGCGGCGCGTTGGAGACTCTCACTCAAAGTGCGCGGTTTGATGATACCGATATCGTCCACGTGGTCAGCCAAGCACTGACAATCTCCGGTGCACCAGGCGGCCCGATCCTGCTCGAAAGCCGACCGAGCGTGGGCAGCGTGACGTTGACGCCCTCGGCCACCGGGAACCTCGCCGCGGGGCAGCATGAATATGTGCTGTCCTTCGTCACCCGCGAGGGTCACGAATCCTTGGTCAGCCTGCCGACCAGTTCCGTGACGGTGGCGGGCGGCTCGGTGACGCTGCGAAGTCTGCCGACCGCTCCCGAACAATACATTGGTCGAAAGCTGTATCGCGGAACACTCGTGGCCGGCGTGATCCAGTATCAATTGGTCGACCAGCTCGA
Organism: Rhodopirellula sp.; assembly: GCA_041688415.1. Taxonomy (GTDB): domain Bacteria; phylum Planctomycetota; class Planctomycetia; order Pirellulales; family Pirellulaceae; genus Rhodopirellula. The sequence goes on from JBDNIG010000520.1 coordinate 8,510, forward strand.
TCGCCGCACCGGCATGTACGTCGATTCGGGGCAATCGCAAAAGGGTGCGCCGAATATCCAAGCCGTTCCCGAAGCAACGGGCATCGGGGTCGTTGCGCTCAACGGTCAAGGCAATTTTAGCGAGAATCAATCCTTCGATTATCGGATCACTTTTGCCGACGTGTACGGCGGGGAAACCCGTGCCAGTAACGCGACGACCACGGTGGTGACGGGCCAAGACGCGGCCGTCGGGCTCACCAATATCCCCCTCGCTCCTGCTGGATTCATCGGTACAAACGTCTATCGCCGCAATCCCAGCAGCGGTGATTATTTCCTGGTTGCCGAACTGCGCTTGGGTGAAACGGTTCTGCGAGACGATGGTCGCGACCAAAGCGTTGATGGATCGCTGTTAGGACGGAAGCTCGGTGCCACTGCCGACAACGGCTCGAAACTGCTCGCTCGATTTGACGCGCGACTGACGATCGATCCCAGCATCATCGTCAAGCTTGGTACGGCGAGAATCGAAGCTACTTTCGGTGCCGATTTCTACGCCGAGGGAACCGAAGGAAGACCGATCGTCTTCACCTCCCAGTCCGATGATGAGTATGGGGTGGGCGGCACCTTTGACACCAACAATGACGGTGCCAGTCAGGGTACCTCGGGCGACTGGGGCGGGATTGAACTGCGCCAAGGCGTGACCGCGAGCTTGGATCACGTCGACGCTCGCTACGGGGGTGGTGAAGCTCCGGTCCAAGGTGGCTTGACCAAATTTAACGCGTTGGAAATTTTGCAAGCCGACGTGCGGGTCGTTAATTCAAGATTTGTCGCGAATGCCGACGGCAAAGATGTCGACGGCATCGGTGCCGATTCCGGTTCGTTTGCCACCCGCGTGGGACGCGGTTTCAACGACGCATCGACAATCTTCGTGCGAGGTGCCCAGCCGATCCTGATCGGCAACTCGATCGTTGACGGTCAAGGCGCCGCGATCAGCATCAACCCCGACTCACTCACCTTCCAAGCCGTGACGGACCCCGGACGGTCGACCGGCATGATCGACCGCTTCGTCGATCGTCCGGATAACCAGGGACCGCTGCTGCTCGATAATGAAGTCACCGGAAATTCCCTCAACGGGATGCGCGTCCGTAGTGAGATCGTCACCACCGATAGCGTGTGGGATGATACCGATATTGTCCACGTGGTCGAAGGTTCGATCTACTCGTTGACCCAGCACTACTACGGAGCGATTCGTTTGCGCAGTGACGCTGACCAATCGCTCGTGGTGAAATTTGGCCCCGGCGGATCGCTCGTCGGTGGCGGGCGTCCACTCGATATCGATGACCGCGTCGGCGGTACCCTGCAAGTCCTCGGTTCGCCCGGGTTCCCGGTCGTTTTGACCAGCCTCAACGATAGCACGATCGGTGCCGGGTTCACGCCCGATGGTCGTTCGCAGCGAGATACCAACAACACCGGGTTGCCGGTCGACGCCAACGGCAACGAGATCGTCACCGCAGCGGCGGGCGATTGGGAAGGTTTGCAATTGCGATCCTATATCAACGATCGCAACGTCGCATACGTCTACGAAAATGAACGTGGCGATGCGGGCGCGATCACGACCAACCGTGATCCTGTCGATGCACAAATCCTCGGCGCGCTTGCGACCGGTGAAACCACCGGTGACGACAACGAACGGCTCGGGTTCACGATCCGCGGCACGCTGGCGACTCAAGACGATATCGATACGTACCGGTTCAAAGCGGCCGGTGGTACGGCGGTTTACTTCGACATCGACGAAACGTCTCCTGGGCTCGATACGGTTGTCGAACTGGTCAATGATAGCGGCGTGGTGATCGCCAGCAGCGATAATTCGTTCGCCGAAGCGAATGGGACCGAGACCATCTACGTCAACACCGGACTGCAAAACGGAGTGCTGCCGAGGGACGTCCGCTCGCTGCCGACGGGATTGACGAGTGGCAACGTGGAATCGCCGAACGTGCTCGACGCGGGTTTCCGAGTGGTATTGCCCGGTAATTTCAACTCCAAGAATGATTACTACGTTCGTGTTCATAGCGCCGATGCGAAAACGTCCGGACAATATGAGCTCGGCATCCGGTTGCGGGGCACCGATGAGGTTGCTGGCTCGACCGTTCGCGGTGCCGACATTCGTTACGCAACCAACGCGATCGCCGTCACCGGCACACCAATGCACAGTCCATTGGTCGGCGACGTTGGTGAATCCGTGGTTTATGTTGACCCGACGCCCAATGATCAAAATAGCGGGGACGAGAGCACGCGTGAGCAGCCGGAAACCCGGCTCTCGGCGGATCCGGGCGATGCTCAAGACCTCGGCAATCTGCTGACCACGGATCGCGGTGCGTTGACCGTCACCGGCGAGCTCGGCAACTTCGCCAACTCGCAGCTCAATAACCGGCTCGAGGACGTCGACGTTTATCGGGTCGAGCTTCGCGCCCAACAGCTCAAACCGGACACGTTCTCCGAAAATCGCTTCGTTTCCACCACGTTTGACATCGATTACGCCGATCAGTTGGCACGGGCCAATACGGTATTATCGGTCTACGATTCGGAGGGACGTTTGATTCTGGTTGGACGCGACAGCAACGTCACCGACGATCAAGGTCGTCCGCTGAAGGGCGTCGACATGAGCAATCTGGCCGCGGGGTCGGCGGGTTCCCTCGATGCCTTCATCGGTCCCGTGGAACTGCCCGAAGGCGTCTACTTCGTCGCCGTCAGCAACGAAGCGGTTGTACCGGCGGTGCTCAATCAGTTCTTTGAGGCCAACCCGGTCAATCCCAACGTGCGTTTGATGCCCGTCAATTCGGTTCGCCGCATCAGCCGGGATGACATTAATGAGGGTAACTTCTTTAGTTCCCGCGGCGATGATTATACCGCCGACCGCCCGGTCATCGAGCCCGCGTTTAGCGGCGACTCGGCTGTTCCCTACACCCTCGACGATATTCGGCTATTCGTCAACTTGATTGGCGGATCAGGTAGCAACGATAGCACGCTAGCGAGTTTCAATCCGTTCACGGGGACGATCGAGCGGGCGATCGGTGGATACGATCCGAGAACACGAGACATTGCCATTCGTCGCGACGGCGAATTGTTTACCTACAACTTGCCACCCAATGTGCCCACCAACGGCAATACGGGTAACTTCCTCAACATCAGTCCCGCCGACGTAGCCGTTACGAACGCGGGCGACGACGGCATCGCTTTCCGACAAGACAACGAAGCAGGCAGCAATACCGAGGTGGATGCCAACGCTCAATACATCGTCAATGCCTTGACGTTCGATCGCAATGACGATGGATCGCAGGACGGATCCGTCAATCGAAACGCCATCAATAACAACAATGAACGATTCTGGGTGATCGGTGATCGTGATTCTCGTGGACGCAATAGTGTGCCGATCGAACTCCGCACGAACATCCTCTACCAAGCCGCTGGGGGAACCGGTGAAATTACCTCACGAGGCAGCTTGAATTCAAACGCCGATGTCGATTACGGGGCAACGGCTCCGTACAGCACCACGATGGGTCCGGCCTCGGACGAGCGAGAATACGGGATCGTCGATACGGGGTTCATCGACACGAACAATGGTGGCGATGGCGGCACGATCACGGGGCTGGCGGCGCTCAATAATAATCTCAACGGCAACCTTGTCGGCGTCACTGATGCCGGCGGCATTCACGTTTTCAATCCGAACCGCACCCAATCTGCCCCCGCAGGTGTCTTCGCAAACGGTTACAACCGCGTAATCCCGACGACCAAGTACGGACAGTTGACGGTTGATCCCGTCCACCTCGCCAGCAGTGGAGCAAACCTGGGTTTCGATCCTACCACCGGCGAGCGTTACCCGCTGTTCACGGGATTGACTCTCGGCCCGCAAGTCGTCGAAGGACGCAGGTATGCGGACATGCTGTTTGCGACGACCGTCGATGGCTGGATCTATGCCTTCACGCTCGATACCGATGCAGCGGGTTTGCCGACGACGAAGCCCGCCAATGTCTTTTACAACGGTCACTCAGCCATCAACCTTCGGTTCCTAGGAAACGCAGTTGGTTTTGGCGGGGTCGGTCTGCGAACAAGCGGGTTGGCGTTTAGCAACCTGGAAGTCAATCCCTGGCATGATACGCTCGATCGCTTTGGTGACGCTGGCCACGGCAACGTGGCACCGTATGATCGCAGCCGAGTGAACACCCCAGGTGGCTCGAGTCTGTATTTTGGATTCGAACTTGATGACAACGCGAACAACAACACCATCGCGCGCCCCGAGGGCAGCAACTTGGGACAGATTTCGCCCGGTGGAAGTCACGGTTCGGTGATCTCGGAGTCGATCGATCTGAGCGAGTACAGCTCCGCCGACAAGCCGACACTGTACTTCTCATACAACATCGACGTCGAAGACGACGATGATTATCGTCCAGGCAGCGAAATACAACAACGCGACAGCTTCCGCGTTTTTGCCGCCGGTGACGATGGTGAGTGGAGGCTGTTGGCCACCAATGATGCATTTCGCCGATTGTCAGATAGCGATGAATACGACGAGTATGCCAAGACCGGCATCGCCGTGCAGACGGTGTTCGACGACAACGCGGCGGACCAATGGCGTCAAGTCCGCGTGGATCTCTCGCCGCTCGCTGGCAGCCGGAACGCCCGTATTCGGTTCGACTTCAGTACCGCCGGATCGATGCGAACCCAGTTTGGATCCGTGGAACTTGTCGGCGTCGACGGTGAACAGCTCGTTGACAACGACATCACAACAATTCAAAACGGCAACAATTTTGGTGGTAGCGTCTCTTCACTGCAAACGATCGTCGGTCGCGATGTCGTGTTGCCGACGGGCGCGAATCTGGTCGACGGCGATTCCTTCACCGTGACGTACCTTGACCCGGTCGCGACGCCGCAGCAGCAAACCGCAACAGTCACGTTTGTTGACGCGCTCACGCCGGGGGCGACCGACATTGAGATCCTGATCGATCCGAGCGCGACGGCCAACCAAGTTGCCAACACGGTTGCCGCGACGGTCCCCGGCCCAATGCGACCACGTGTCGGCGACAATGGTCGACTCAGTCTATTGGCCGCGTCCAATATTCAAATCGATGCAAACCTGCTCGGTGGCGAAGCCAACCCGATCGAGTTCCAAGGCAATTTCCGGCAATTGCTCGTTCCCGATGGGGATCACGCCGCGATCGGCGAACGCGTTACCATTAACGTTTTTGGGACACCGCCGGTCACCGTGCGCTACGTCCGCGTTGTCGATTCCACCGACACGAGCGGCGACATCCAAATCGTCGCCCTGTCCGGTGAGAGTCGCGCCGAGATCGCCGCCCGCATTGCCGCCGCACTGCCTGCCGGATCCACCTTTGTCGCCTCCGATGGGAACCTGAGCTTCGTGCGGGCGGGGGTCGCGATCAGTGTGCAGGCTGCCGCTTCCCAGATC
>JBDNIG010000074.1:0-5160 GCA_041688415.1 Rhodopirellula sp.
CGACCTTCCGTGGTTTCGTCGTGAAACAATTAGCACACGGAGGGTCGTTTCTTTTTGGCTCCCAAGTCAAGCCCGATAAATGACGACACAGTCACGACTTAGAGCGAGGACAAGCCACGAAGTGGCGCTGTCCAGCTAGTCTTTTGCTTTGAAGTATTCTATCTCGTCATCTAACCTGTCCACAAATGTCGGGCCAGAGTAACTAGATAAGAGGTGAAATCATTTGCACGAAAAAACCGCAGCGACACGCACCGCTTTGGTACGTGTCGATGCGGTCTAACGAAATCGGAGCAGCGGCGTCTCAGAGGGGAGTGGCAAAACGCAAACAACTGCGTCTCCCAACTCTCTTCCCCCGACTCTCCTCTTTTTCCTAGTGCTTGTGATCGCCGTGCTCGTGTGCAGCGTGATCATGGCCTTCGTGCATTCCCGCCTTCTTCAGTTCCTCAGCTTTGGCGAGCGTCGCGGCAGGGTTCGCTTGTGCCTTCTTGGTGCATCCGCCGCAGCACAGATAGACGGGTTTTCCGTCGATTTCCAACTTAATCGGCGCACCCATCGCGCCGAGCAAACTTGTGTTGGCAACGGCACAATATTTCTGCGCCTCTACCGCCTCTCGTTCTTCCATCGGCAACTTTGCGAGCGCTTCGGTCGAATCACGGAGCTTCGAGACGGTTTTAACCGTCGCGGCACCGCCAGCAACGGCATCATCAATGCAACCCTTGCAGCACAGGAATACCGGCTTGCCTTCGACCATCACCTTCAGCGGCGTGCCCATTGCACCAAGGCGATCGTGAATCATGATCGGACAGAATCGTTGAGCAACAGCAAGCTTCTGGTCTTCCGGTGACAAGCTCGCCAAGGATTCGGTAATTTTCTTCTCGGCCTTCTGCATCGCCGCGTGATCGTGGTCAGCGTGATCGTGACCGGCAGCATGTTCGTGGCCGTCATCGGCGGATACCGACATCGTGCTGAAACCGCTTGCGAAAACGGTCAAGGCCAAGGCCATCATAGGAAATCGTGCCATCATCATCTTTTAATTGTCCTCAAATCGGGAAACTGATGGAGTGCGGTGCATTTTGCGGAGCTGGAAAATCTGAGTTACCAACCAAAATCACGCACTCCTGAAACGCGTGGAGCGTGTAACGTTGCAAATTAGATGCTTCTGCACGGCCGCTTCTTCACGAAAATCCGGAATCTTTTCTGAGACCATTCACAGGTTTCTCAATGATAGTCCTGGATCGCTTTGTCGATCCATTGTTTGGTGCCTGGCGAATCCAGGGGATTCAACTTCCCGGTTGACGCAAAGTCATCTGATCGACGGAGCGATCAGCGACTAACAACTGATCCATTTCGCTAAGATCGCGCAAGCCGAAGGCGATCTTCCGCGTCTGGTTGGCCGTCCATGCAACGGCTAGCCCCTTCTCATTGCCGGTCACCTGCAGTTCATGGTTACCACGATGCACGAGCTGTACGGGCAACTCACCGAAGTTAACTTTCTGTCCGTTGCACTGCTCGATGACCAGAAAAGTCGATCCATCGGGGCGCTGGCAAACGCAAGCGACGCAATTGCAATCGCTGGGGCCACACATGCACTCGCCTTCGACGCAATTGCACTGCGGTAGTGTCAGGATCTGCGTCGAAACCAACGTCGCGCCGCCAGGCAGCGGCGACTGTACCATCGGTCGGAAGCCAACATTCTTGACCACTTCGTCGACCGATGCCTCGCGGCCAGCATACTTCTGTACCAATGCCTGCATCGCCAGTCCCGTGTCCTGTTGTTGAAGCGAAACAGTGTCTTGAAAATTGATGGCCGTCGCGTTCATCGCATGATCTGAGTGGTCCGCGTGATGTCGACGCCCCGAATCAGCCACCTGTGTCGACTCGTCAGACGCTCGCCGCGCCCACGAGAAAATCAAGAACGACGCAGCCAGAGATGCCACAATCACGAGGACATCCTTGACATTCGATTGCGGTGTACGCGCCGAGGGCGATTTGCTCGGCAACGTGACCTGCTCGGCTTGCAATTGTGCGGCGATTGCGGCCCACGGCGGTGGCTGCGCGCCATCCAGGCTGCTTGCACTGACCAAGTTACGGAGTCGCCCAAAACTAAGCAGCTCCGCACGACACGAATCGCACTGTGCGACGTGCGAATCGATATCTTCGGCTATTTTCAACGGTTCATCCCCACGACGCACGCAAGCCAGATAAGTCGTTTTGTGTGCGATGGGAATGCGATTCATAGGAAACACCAAGTCGCGGTTACCGCTACGCGTTAAGTCAATTTCCACTTGGTTCACCTTTGCTGCTCGATATTCACGTTGCTTGCGAGTGTACAGGTCATTGCCGTCGCCAGGTAGTTTGTTGGTGGGGCTCAGCAATTCGATCGCTGTGACAACTTTCTCTCCGGAGGTCGTATCAATAATTTCTAGATAGGCCTCGGTAATGGGGTCGTCTCGAAGTTCGATGACGATAGGTTCGGTGATCGTCAACGCACCCCCCGCTTGCCTTGGCGTTTCAGACGGACGCCGAGTCACATCGACATCCGGGGCGATCGTACGACTGCCTTCGGGTTTGCCGGACACAAATACTCCGGAACTCGGTATGGCTGCCAAGCTTTCTTCACGATATTCGCCAAGCCTTCTTCACTCGTTACGTGCAATCGCGAAGTATTTGGCGGGATCGGCCTTCACCTTTTTCACGCAGCCCTGGCAGCAAACGAACAGCGTTTCTCCTCCAACGGTAACCGGCACGGGGTCACCCATCGCGCCGAGTGGCTCACCCATTACTGGGCAGATTTTGTTCGGAATGACATGACTGCCATTTTCTGCGGCAGGATGTTGGGCCATGGCCACGCTGCCGTAATCGTGATTGCCGGACATTCCAGCTTGGCTGGCGCGATCTCGCGCGCAGCCTGTAAGTGCGAACACACAAAAGGCGGCCAATGGCCAGAGCAACGATGCGATTCCGTTCGACATGATTTCCTCGAATCCGTGAGGGTTGAATGGGCAGAGAGTGCTTGACCGTTCAGATGCGGCTGGCTGCCCGTTCCTTCACGCAATCCGATCAGTTTTTTGGAAAAGATGAGGTGGGAGCCTGGAGGCGCGGCGTGATTGAGCGGTATCTGAACATCTACCGCAAAAAGTGACGACGAACCATCCCACCGCGATGGCAATCGCGAGTGTGAGTCCTGAGGCGACGCCGATTCTGCCGTCGAAATTTTTTTCGCAGTCATTCTGAAGTTTCTTTGCGTTGAAGAGTGGCAAATCGGCAACAGAAAATGCTTCAAAAAACTTCGGAATTGCGTGAAGGAAACCAGCTCGTCGAGCATCCAAGCAGACATAGCAGGCCTATTCAAGGTTGTTGAACCAGTCGCGATCACGGACGATCCCATGAACCAGATGCTCTTTGGATTGATGAAACGCACTGCCCTGATCGCCGTCATCGTGTTCTCGGCTGGGACGCTTCAGTCTTCCACTTGCACCTGCGCGCACAGCCCGTCAATAATCGGCCCGTCGGTTTCACCTTCCGAGCCCGCTTTGGATTGTTGTTGTGGCACAGAGTGCTCGTTGCCCGGTCGGCCATCTCCCTGTGGGTGCCAGCAAGCTCCGCCTAGCCAAGGGCTGCTATGCCAATCCGAAATGCCGTCACCAGGTTTGGCCACAGCACGAGTTCTCGTTTCCCACTGGAGCGATAATTCACTTTTTCACGCCGTTGCGTATGCGTCACCACCGCCGCTATCGGGGGTTCCGCTCTGCGTTGCTCTCTGTCGTTTCTGTTTGTAACGAAAGTCAACTCGACGTTCGATCCAACTTCATAACATCAACGACAACGACAACAACAACAACGACATTCACAAGTGGAAAGTGATTTCAAAATGCTCATGCAAGAACAATATGCGCCGACAGCAAGCAAAAGTTTTCAACTGTCAAATCCCTCGCCCCTGTTGGTCGGCTGCCCCGTATGCGGACGGCCAGCCAAGATTCGACATCAACTCGTCTGTAAGAAAATAGCGTGCGGCCATTGCCACGGCACCTTCGTCGCGAGCGAGTCAATGAATAGAATCAGGATCGCACGATCAACATCGACCGCGAACCAGACGAAGCAATCGGCAACACAGCGCCGTTCAACACCGACGCAGCACACCGGCGAACCGCTTCCTCAACCTGGTCGAAGTGGCCAATCAAACTTGCGGCCCGTCGCATTCGTCATCGAACCACGCGATGAGGTTTACGCTCGCTTGGCGGGAGACTTGATCGAAGCTGGCTTTCGCGTCGTTCGAGCGATGTCAGCAACTGATGCACTCAAGGCGTGCGGTAAGTATCAGCCTCGGGTTGTCGTGGCATCGCTTGCATTTGCGCCCCAAAAATCGTGGCAACTGGCTCCAGAACTCGCGACGCTCGATCGAGATACGCGGGTCATCCTGTATGGCGTCGAAATCGCAATCCATGACTACGCGATGGCCGACTTCCTGGGGATCGAACAACTGATCGAGTACGGTGGCGACCTGTTCCGGCTTTCCGCTCGTATTCGTCGATCACTGGGCAGCGAGTCTGCGCAGACTTTCGCAAAGCACCGCAGCGTGGCTTGACGGATCGGCCGCCCAAACCGAATCAACGAAAGACACAGCAAGTCGATGTCGGCGGTATACCAACGATCCGATAGTCGACTCGATGCCTCCCGCAACCCGCCCTTGATACCCTTGTCGGGTATGCCGTAAACTGATTCGCGGTTCTGCTCCTTGTACCAGACAAGTCGGCACGCTGTTGTTAGTCAGAAAGTGCCACTTGTTGAGCAATCCACGCAAAAAGAACGACCAAGAACTGGTTAGAGCTACCGTTGATTCTGCGACCACCGAAGCACTGATTCGCCAGTGTATCGAGGGAGATCACGACGCGATGGGACGACTGTACGAGCAGTGTAGCAGTCGCGTTTATGCGTTGATGATTCGCCTGGTGGGTCGACAAGACGCCGACGACGCAGTGCAGTTGGCGTTCATGCAAATTTTTCGCAAACTTGATCGCTTCAGCGGTCAATCAAGTCTCGAAACATGGGTTTATCGAGTAGCGACCAACGAGGCATTGCAATTTCTGCGACGTCGCAAACGACACGAAGTCGAATCACGCAGTCTCGAGCCGGAATCCAAAGTGGATCAAAGCGGACTCA
>JBDNIG010000521.1:0-3965 GCA_041688415.1 Rhodopirellula sp.
GCAACGCTGCGCCGACGACATCAACGCGGCTGATCTGCCGTATGCTGCGGACGCCCTGGAGTTCCCACCGGTCGAACCGGAACCAGCGGAATCTCGATCGACCCAGCCACGTTGCCCGCGCTGCGAGCAGGGCACGCTGCGAGTGGTGTCGACATTTCCCCGTCCATCGTGGCGAGAGATTTTCTCGCGTGGCAGCGAAACGATGCCATCATGGTACGCCGGTTCGTTGCAAGATGCGGATCGTGCGTTTTGGGACGGTGCCAATGGTGAGGTTTTTTACGACTGGTACCTGGAACATCAGGTAGAAGGTGCATACGCAGGAAACTGCTTGCGTCCCGTTTGGCGACTCGATAAGATGATTGTATATGGTATCGCACTCACGGGGAGCGGTTCCGTGTCGATCACCGATACTACTTTGGTTACCGAAAAATTTTGACGAGCAGTGTTCGTCGATATGACAGCGATTAATTGTTCCGATGCATGGCTGCCAACTCTAACACCCGAAAGGAACGCTGCGATGGCAAAGCTCATGAAGGCGACCCCTCGCCCTGGCTACAACCTCCACCTCGAATATGACGATGGCGTGATAGGTGACGTTGATCTTTCGGATTTGGTCGGCAAAGGCGTTTTCACTGCGTGGAACTATGCTCCCGTCTTCGAAGCGGTAACGATTGGCGAACATGGCGAGCTTCGTTGGACCGAGGATTTGGAATTGTGTGCGGACGCCCAGTATTTAAAAATTTCGGGAAAATCGGTCGAGGATTTGTTTCCAAATCTCCGGGCTCATGTCGATGCCTGAACTCAGTCGTTTTTACGGTATCGTCATCAAGATGTACTACAACGATCACAATCCGCCGCATTTTCATGCTGAATATGGCTCGTCCCAGATGGTCGTTGACGTGAATACACTCGCAGTGATTGGTGGCCGTCTCCCGCCTCGGGCAATGGGGCTTGTAATGGAATGGGCCGCGCAACGTCAGGAAGCACTGCAGGATGCCTGGCTTAATTCTCGCAACATGGAACCTCTCGACCAAATTGATCCGCTTCCGTATACTCCAGACTCGCAACGGCACATCGCAATGTGTTGTACACGGAGCGGCGGGCGCCGTCGTTTCTGAAGTCAGTGTCGTTCACTGCGGCGCGCTGATCGGAGGCGTTTGTAGGGAGAATTGATCATCGCTGGATTTCACGGCACACTGTCCAACGTCCGCCATTTCCGACGCCTGAAATCCAACGCCCGAAATTGCTCGCGTCCCGTTTGATGACTCGATATAATTGCGGTGTCGCCAACCGTATGTGGCGTGTAGCGACGCGCGTGATCCAGGGTACGCTACGAACAAAGCGGTGCACGTGCGGACTGGAAATAGCTTGAAGACGAACGGGTGTGACTCCCGTCTGGGTAAGTGTTAGCCGTAACCGTTCACGGGCCGGATTGAGGGTTCAAGCCGCTTTTGCGTTCGATTTGCAATCGGCAGGCCGGAGCGAGGGGACTGACTCGCTGGCAAACTTTGCTTCCGTCGCCTCGATCAAGTATTGATACGCATTTCGATTCTGCAAGCGGCAGGTTTCCGATACCGTCAAGATGCGTCAACGAATCGACTGCCTTGTGCACTCTGGGTTCCAAAGCTCAACTTTCGATAGATCACCGCCGGACGAAGTGCTCGCTCTGCAGTGTTATTGGTCGGTTCGATACCCTGGACTCTCGTGAATGTCCACAAATGCTCGCGGCGATCGTACAACTCGTTACAAAACCCATACAGCTTCTTGTTTCCGCTGAACTTCGCCCGAAGCAGTAAGCGTCGCACCTCTTCTCGGATCGGCGAAACATACTTCTGAAATGTGCTCCATTTGATTTCACCGGCTTTGTATTGTCGCCAGTAGCGGAACAACTCTCGCTCCTGTCGCATCAAGTCGTAACGCATTCGTTTGACTTGATTGTCTGTTGAATCGATCAGCTTTTGAAAAGCTCGCTTCAGATGCGACCAACACCACTGAAGTCGTTTGCCATCGAGATACATCTTCGCTCGATCGCAATTCAGAATGATGCCCTGATAATTGCCAACCAGCGACACCAGGGATTCACGAGAGCGATTGGCGAAAATTCCAAAAACCGTTATCAACGGTGCTACCGCCACCGACAACCAAGCCTTCTGCTTGTTTTCCTTGGTCGGCGATTCATCAACAAAGAGTTGGCTCTGCTTGGACAGTTCGCTACGAAGTTCCTCATAAGGTTCCGCGAGCGCATCTGAAACACGGTTCTGGATTTTGACGGTCCACGCCGGGCTGCAAGGAATGTTTAACAGGTCGCCTAGCTGGACAGCGCCAAGTTCGGGTGGCGGACGGTCGTTAAGTCGATGGCTCGCCGAGACTTATCGCCGTTGACACCGAGACCCAAAAGAAACGACCCTCCGTGTGTACTTTGTTTCACGACGAAACCACGGAAGGTCGTCTCATGTCGATACAGGATATCGCAAAGCTGGGGAAATTGCTCGGGCAATTTCTCGCTCGCTTTTCAGACTGCTTCGCTCGCGCCGAAGGCCGGGCGTTGTTGCTCGTTTATGTTCGCGGACTGCTCTCGAGCGTGCAGCGAAAGAACGCCGAAGCCATCGCCTTACAGCAGGGAGTGGCACCGAGAACATTGCAACGTTTTCTCGAATCAATCGTTTGGGACGAACAGAAACTTCGTGATCGTTGCCAAACGATCATCGCCACCGAACATGCCAATCCCAGAGCGATTGGATGCATTGACGAGACGGGCACGGCCAAGAGCGGCAACCACACTGCGGGAGTCAAGCGGCAGTACAACGGAAACCGGGGCAAGATCGAAAACTGTATCAACAATGTCGCGATCGCCTTCTCGTGCGACGACTTTCATTGTTTGCTCGACGCCCAGTTGTTCTTGCCCGAAGAATGGATCGATGATCCCGCACGTCGAAAAAAAACTACATTCCCGACGACGTGGTTTTCAAAACCAAGCCACAAATCGCACTGGACTTGATCGATCGAGCTAAAGCCAACGGGATCGAAGTCGAAGCGTGGACGGCCGACGAACTGTATGGCCGCAGCGGTCCGTTTCTCGATGGTCTGGATCAGCGTGGTGAAGCATTCGTTGTCGAGATTCCGCCGGACGCTCATGTTTGGCTCTCCAAGCCCAAAGTGCTGCGAAAGCCGCCTGAAAATCAGCGAAGACGCCCCAAAAAATATCCTCGTCTGCTTCGTCGTGACGCCCATCCGAGCGAAGTGCGAAACCTTGCCAAGTACTCACCGGGCTTCACCAAGCAGCGAGCCCAGCAATACAAAACGCGTGATGGGTCGCGAGGCCCGGAAGTCTGGGAAATCAAGTGGCACACCTGTTGGCGGAAGACCAAGACATCGAAACTGGTCAGCAACCAATGCACCTTGATCGTCGCACGAAACGTCCTGACTGACGAGGTGAAATATTTTCTTTCCAATCGAGTGCCAGGCCGCGACGGATGGACGCTTCGGCGAATCTTACGGGTGGCATTTGGGCGATGGGCGGTGGAAGGTTGCTTCCGCGAAGCGAAGGAAGAACTCGGCCTGGATCACTTCGAGTGCCGAGGCTGGCGTTGCATCCATCGACATCTCTACACGACGATCCTCAGCCAACTGTTCTGTGCGAAGACACGGCAAGAGCTTTCACCATCGGAGGACGTCCTCAGCGGTGAGCTGTTGACGATGGAACAGGTACGCCGAGCGACCGATGTGGCAATCGAAACGATTGGGATGAATCGTTGCGACCGTGAACGCAAACTATCGGCTGAAGTAAGACGACAAAACTACTACGCCCGTCGCAATGCGGCGGCGGCCAAGTCGCATAAAAAGACACGCCGCAAACGACTCGCTGAACTCGGCATTGACCCCGATCGAATCAAGTCTCTCGAAGTTTCACGCCCAGATGATTAGAATTTCAGTTGTCGTAGTTGGCGCTGTCCAGCTAGAAACGC
>JBDNIG010000075.1:0-2439 GCA_041688415.1 Rhodopirellula sp.
CATGGGAACGGTTTGGCTGACCCGAGTGAAGCGAGTTGTTCATGGATTATACTCCCGCCAAGGAAACTCATGCTTGTCCTGCCGACGCCCTCCGCCGCATAACGTTGGCGATCAGCGGGCGGCGGGAGTTGATTCTCCATCACCAGAAACGTCGCCACCGCCGCTCCGTTGCATCGCATGGTTCGTCGTCACGCTGCATCGGCGAGGCGGTAGCGATATCACCTCGTAGTCACCTTCGGATTGTCGTTTCCGAAGATCCTCCACAATTCGGTGAATATCGTTGTCGAACTTTGCAGCTAAGCGCCGTTTGGTGGCAAGGATTTCGTCGTTAGGATCAGGAATCATCTTCAGTCGCCTTCAGTTGTTCCGGAGTGCAAATCACCGAGGAACAAAGCCAGCATCACGACAGGTCGCCGCGATCTGGGATTGCAGATGTGGATTGAGAATGTGTTTGAAGTTCCACGTCACAATAAATTGTACACCATTGGTCGCAGCCAGGGCGATGTGCAACGCGTCACGAGGTTCCGAGGCGGGCACGGCCAACTGAGCGACCAATTGCATTGCAAGCGATTCTGCCTCAAGCGATTCGGCTAGCAATGGAATTCCCCGCAGCACTTCCAATCGCTCAGTTGCTGCAGATGGGTCACCTTCGGCACATTCGTCGATTGTGAGTCGTGACGAAACCAATCGGTAACGCGAGTGCGCGGTCGACCACCAATCTCTTGTGATCCGCTGATGCGACGCAGTATCGGGATTCGGATGCAGTCTGCCAGCAACGTGGCCGATTACGGTCGTTTCAACGTATACGATATCCATCGCGACATTCTACCATCGACGAACGCCTGCGTCACCGCGCGCAGAGATTAGCAGAGATTAGGGAAGCAGAGATTAGGAGATTAGGGACAGGCAATCAGAGATTAGTGCAGAGATTAGGGACAGGCAATGAATAGTTGCCTTCGATCGTGGATTGCATACCATTGCAATGGGTTAGCTGCTCAAAACCGTGACGCTGATGGAGGTGATGAAGATGCCCAGGCAAGCTCGTGGGGAAGTGATCGATGCAAATGAGATCCAGATCCTCCACTGTATCCAGAGGTGCGTACGCAAGGCGTGGCTCTGTGGAACGGATCCCGTTACTGGAGAGTGTTTTGAGCACCGTAGGGGCTGGATCCGCGACCGAATGGAGTTTCTGGCATCGGTGTTCGCCATCGATTGCCTGACTTTTTCGATCATGAGCAATCACCTGCACCTCGTTT
Organism: Rhodopirellula sp.; assembly: GCA_041688415.1. GTDB lineage: Bacteria > Planctomycetota > Planctomycetia > Pirellulales > Pirellulaceae > Rhodopirellula. The sequence continues at coordinate 1,257 of JBDNIG010000075.1, forward strand.
TAAGAAGTCGCCCGGACGTCGTGGCGGCTTGGTCGGACGAGGAGGTCGCCCAGCGTTGGCTGCGGCTGTTCCCCAAACGTCGCAACCCCGACGGCAGTCCTGCCGTGCCGACGACGCCGGAACTGAATATGATCCTGAATCAGCCGGAAATTATGGTCGAGCGGCGTCAGCGATTGTCTGACGTGAGCTGGTACATGCGGTGTGTCGCCGAGAATATTGCCCGCCGCAGTAACGCCGAGGACGAAGTTCGCGGCCACTTTTGGGAAGGACGTTTTCGGGCACAGGTTCTTCTCGATGAAGCGAGTTTGTTGGCGTGTGCGGCCTACGTTGACCTCAACCCGATTCGTGCCGCCATGGCTGAAACGCCTGAATCGAGCGAGTACACCGGAGCCAAGGATCGGATTGACGATTTCACTCAACGCTCAGAGCGGACCCGCGAAAGCACCCATGACTGGGAGCGAAGCCGCGGCCGCCAGCATAGCGGCTGGATGAGTCCGATCGAAATTGACGAGCAGAACGATCCCATCGGGCCGCACCTAGACGGTTCGGGCAGACGAGGCAGCTTGAAAGGTTTCCTAAGTGTCTCGTTAGCGAGCTATCTCGAATTGCTCGATTGGACGGGACGTCAGCTCCGCAGTGACAAGGTCGGTGCGATCCCCTCGCACTTGCAGCCGATCCTGACTCGCATTGGCTTGGATACCCATGGCTGGTGCGACATCGTGAGCAGATTTGGGCGGGTGTTCAAGCGAGCAGCGGGCAGCCCCGAACATCTCGCCGAGGAAGCCGGTCGTCGCGGTCAAGGTTGGCTTTGTGCCCGTGACAACCCACTCGGGCTATCTTCGGCCTGACCCTCTCCGGAAATCCCCAGTTTTGATCCCATCCGGGGTCTCTGCTGCGCCGACATCGGAAACTCGGATGAAAATCAGCCCGATGATCGGTGGCCGCACTCTGCGGGGAATGGATGGAAGCCGGATCGGCCAAAAACTAAGCCGCAGCCCTGACGAAAAAGTGGGGACGAAAAAGTGGGTGGCCCTATTTCCCTGGTAAAGTCAAACACGTTGTAAGGGTGATCCTCGCGACCACGGTACAACCAGAAACGTGCCGTCCGCATCTTTCCCGGCAAACTGGCGTCTTGCATGCGTACTGTCGTGTCGTCGACGCCCAGCACTCGGCCACTGAGCAA
>JBDNIG010000076.1:0-22039 GCA_041688415.1 Rhodopirellula sp.
AGTACGCCCAGTCGCTGATCGACAGTTTCTCGAACAAGGATGAAATGCCACAAATCGCCATCTCGGTCGACATGCTCGATACGGGAATCGACGTGCCCGAAGTTGTGAATTTGGTCTTCTTCAAACTGGTTCGCTCCAAGACCAAGTTCTGGCAGATGGTCGGACGCGGAACACCTGAACTTTGCGGCTCGACGTCTTTGCGTGCGCCCATACCCCGCCATCGCTATCGTTGCGGTTTGCTCATCAGGAGTTTGTAGTGGCCGTGGCCGAGGAGGTCGTCGAGTCGCTCGCGGAGTTGTGGGGAGATGTCGACTTTGAATTTATCGGCGCGAAAATGCACCGTCTCGCCTTCTTGTAAAACCATCGATAGGTGCAGCTCCTTCGCACCCGGGTAGCCGCGAACAATCTCGCGGACTTTCGAAACGGTGGTCTCGTCGTGGTCGGCTTCGTCGAGCCGGATCCGCATGCCGTGGGTGAACTTGTTATCGAGTTCCTCCAGCGGCGTGATCTCGTCGACGATCAAGTTGACATCGTCACCGCCACCGCGCCGATCGACTTTCCCTTTGAGCAGCACGACGGCATCGGGCTGGACCCGCTCGCCACATACCGCGAACCCTCGCGGCCACAGGATACAGCGGACGTTGCCCTGCATGTCTTCGAGATCGAAGTTCGCGTACTTGCTGGGCTGGCCCGGCTTCGGGTTTTTCGTGTGGGCGATTTTGATCGAGCTGAGCATGCCGCCCAGGATCACTTCGTCACGATCACCGCACTGGGCCAGCGTTTCGGTGGTGTGCGTGCGGAACGTTGCCAGTTTGTGCTCGAATTCCGCCAGCGGGTGGCTGTGTAGATAGAAGCCCAGCACCTCTTTTTCGGCGAGGAGTTTTTCGCGGTCCGGCCACTCTTCGATATCGGGCAACGGCACGCCCGCCGACGCTCCGCTGTCGGATGATTCTTCTTCCTCGTCAAACGCGCCGAACAAACTGGCTTGGCCATGCTTCTTATCCGCCTGCACGGCCGCACCGGCTTGCAGCGCCCGTTCGACGACGGCCGCGAGTTGGCTGCGTTTCGCGCCAAAACTATCCATCGCACCGCCTTTGATCAGCGTTTCGATCGCGCTGCGGTTACAGTCATGGGGATCGACACGTTCACAAAAATCAAAAATATCGCGAAACGGTCCGTTCTTGGCGCGTTCGGCTGCGATCGAAACCGCCGTCGATCCACCGCAGGCTTTGATCGCCGAGAGTGCGAAGGGAATCTTGTTCTCGGTCACGCTGAAATCTGCGGCGGAACTATTCACGTCCGGCGGGATGACTTCGATCTGCATCCGATCGCAGTCCTCCATGTGCTCGACGAGCGCGTCCTTGCGTTTGAAGTTTCGCCCCGAAATATCACTCGACAACAACGCCGCCATGAATTCGGTGGGATAGTGAGCCTTGAGGTACGCGGTCTGATAGGCGACGAGTGCATAGGCGGTACTGTGACTTTTATTAAAACCATAGCCCGCGAATTTAACGATTAGATTCCAAATGTCCTCGGCATCTTTTTCGGCCAAGCCATTCTTAACACTCCCGACGATGAAGACGTCGTGGTTGGCGTCGATCAATGCCTGCTTCTTTTTCGAGATCGCCTTAATGCACGTGTACGCTTTGGCAAGCGGCACGTCACCGAGGCGATTGAGAATCCGCATCACTTGCTCTTGGTAGACCATGATCGAGTTGGTCTCTTCGAGGATCTCCTTGAGCACGGGGTGTTTGTATTCAGGTTGTTGCCGACCGTGTTTGATGTTGACGTAATCGTCGACCATCCCGCCTTCGAGTGGTCCGGGGCGATAGAGTGCCGCGGTCGCGATGATGTCGTTGAACGTGTCCGGTTTCATCCGCTGCAACAGATCGCGAATCCCGCCTGATTCGAGCTGAAAGACACCCTTGGTCTCACCGCGTTGCAATAGCGCGTAGGTGGGTTTGTCATCGAGCGGGAACTTCAGTGGATCGATCGTTTGCCCAGTTGTCTCCTCGACGAGCTTGACCGTTCGGCTGAGGATGGTGAGGTTTCGCAGCCCGAGAAAATCCATCTTCAGTAGCCCGGAGGCTTCCACGTCAGTCATCGCCCACTGCGTGATCACGTCCTGTTTGCCGGGGACGCGGCCGAGCGGCACGTATTCGGTCAGCGGTTTATCGGCGATCACGACGGCGGCGGCGTGCGTGCCCACGTTCCTCGCCAAACCTTCGATCTTCATCGCGAGGTTGAGCAGCTCGCGGATTTCGGGATCGCCCTCGTAGGCCATCTTCAAATCCGCACTCTTGTCGAGTGCTTTTTTGATCGTGATCTTCAGTTCATCGGGCACCATCTCGGTAATCTGGTTGACCCGCGAGAGCGGGATCCCGAGGGCGCGACCGGTGTCCTTGATCGCCGCCTTGGCCGCGAGCGTGCCGAACGTCCCGATCTGGCACACCATCTCGTGACCGTATCGCTCCTTGACGTAGTCGATGACCTCGATGCGACGTTCTTTTTCGAAGTCGATATCGATATCCGGCGGCTCGGTGCGGCTCTCGTCGAGAAACCGTTCAAACAGCAAGTCATAACGCAGCGGACAAACGTGCGACATGTACAGCGCGTAGCACACGATCGCGCCCACGCCGCTGCCCCGGGCAGTGGCCGAGATACCGACGCTGCGGGCGTGATTGACGAAGTCCCACACGATTAGGAAGTACGTTGGGTAACCGAGTGTTTCGATCACGCCGAGTTCGCGATCCAATCGTGCCATCACCTCGTCGGACAGTTTACCATCGACGATTCGTTCATCATCGCCTTCGTACCGCTCCATGAGTCCTTGTTCGCACAAGTCTCGGAGGTACTGCAGCGGCGTCTTTTCGTCGGGGCATTCAAAACCTGGGAAGAAGTACTTGTTGAACTCGATCTCGATATCGACCGTGTCGGCAATCTGTTGACTGCGGGCGACCGCATCATCGAGTCCGGGGAACTTCTCGTACATCTGCTCGGGACTGCGCAGGAAGAACTGGTCGTTCTCCATCTTCATCCGCGTTTGATCGGTACGGAACCGACCCGTGTTGATGCACAGCATGATGTCTTGCGCTTCGGCGTCGTCGGGATCGACGTAGTGACAATCGCTCGTTGCGACGAGCGGCAGTCCCATCTGGTTGGCGATCGTGACGGCACCTTCGAGTTGTTGACGCTGGATATCGATTTCGTTATTCATGATCTCGATGAAGTAACGATCGTCGAAGACGTTATGGAACCAGCCGGCGATTTTTTTGGCTTCTCGCTCGTGCTCTTCCGTGGCGATGCCTTTGAGGATCGCGCGGCTGAACTCGCTGCTGACGCAGCCCGACAGGCAGATAATGCCCTCACTGTGCTTTTCGAGGATCTCCTTGTCGATCCGCGGCTTGAAGTAAAAACCTTCGAGCGACGCGGCCGAGGCCAGTTTGATCAGGTTTTTAAACCCGGTGCGGTTCTGGGCGAGCAGGGTTAGGTGATAGCTGGCCGCCTTGCTGCTGCTGGCGCCACCTTTGTCGAACCGGCTGCCCGGAGCGATGTAGGCTTCATAACCGATGATCGGATTGATGCCCGCGTCCTTGGCTTTGCGGTAGAACTCGAGCGCCCCGTGCAAGTTGCCGTGATCGGTGAGCGCCAGCGAGTTCATGCCATGGTCGACCGCCCGCGTAACCAGTTTGCCAATGTCGCCGGCACCGTCGAGCAGGCTGTAGTGGCTGTGGCAGTGCAGGTGAACGAACGGGCGGGGTGGATTGATCGTCCCATCGGCGGCCAAGTCGGATGCGGCGGCGGGAATGATGGCGTTCATGGCAGAATTTTTCTGGGGGGCTCTCGCGGACGCGGAACGCGTCGGGGTCAGATCCGTCGGATCATTCAACCTAACGCCTCTGGCGAGGTCTGTTCAGAGGCGGTGAGACAGAAATTTGGAAAGGGCGTGAAACGCAGCGATACCCCCATGTCTTTGCGCCGAAGGCGTTGCGGCATTTAGCCGGTGGTCGAGCGAAGCGAAAACCACCGGTAACTACTTTTACGGCAGAATATTCGACCCGCTCAAACGACATCCGCTGGGGCGGTTCCATATTGAGGTGGACCCGGTATTTTGAGCCGTTCCTCTGATGATGAATTTTTGTTCCCAAAAAGAGAGTCGTTTGAATGTTTTGCCGCCTGTTCGCAGCCTTGTCACTGGCATTTACCGTGATCGCACCATCGCTACTTTCCTCGCCCGCCGCCCGTGTCCACGCCGATGAAGGGATGTATCTGTTCAACGATTTGCCGCGGGAGCTGCTGAAGGAACGTTACGATTTCGAACCGTCTCAGAAGTGGGCCGATGACCTGCGGCTGTCGTCGGTGCGATTCAATTCCGGTGGCTCGGGTTCGTTTGTCTCCTCCAATGGCTTGGTGCTGACGAATCATCACGTGGCCAGCGACATGTTGCAGAAGGTCAGTACGAAGGAACACAATCTAATTCGCGATGGGTTTCTCGCCAAATCACTCGATGACGAGATCAAGGCACCCGATCTCGAACTGAATGTGTTGATTGAAATTGTCGATGTCACGCAGCGCGTCGACGAGGCGGTGACGAACAAAGATGATGCTGAGGCAGCAGCGAAGCAACGCCAGGCTGCGTTCAACGCACTCGAAAGCGAATCGTTCGACGACACGGGACTGCGAAGCGATGTCGTAACGCTCTTTGGCGGCGCTCGGTATCATTTATATCGCTACAAGAAATACACCGACGTGCGAGTGGTCTGGGCACCGGAAACGGCGGCAGCGTTCTTTGGTGGTGACGCGGATAATTTCGAGTATCCGCGATACAATTTGGATGCCGCGCTGATGCGCGTGTATGAGAACGGCAAGCCCGCAGAGATCGATCATTTCTTGCAGTGGAGTTCCGCGCCGGTCGCCGCGGACGATTTGGTGTTCGTCAGCGGGCATCCCGGTCGCACGCAGCGGATCTTCACCATCGAAGCCTTGGAATACCTGCGAGATCATCGCTTGCCGTTTGTGCTCGACTATCTGCGGCGCAAAGAGATCCTGTTCCAGCAGTACCGGCTCGAGAGTGACGAAGCGGCGCGGCGCGGTCGAGATGAATTGTTCGGCATCCAGAACGCGCGGAAGGCCTACGCGGGAATGCTCGCGGGGCTGCAAGACCCGCAAACGATCGCGGATCGTCGCCACGGACAGGATCGCTTGGTTGCCACAGCGGCTTCGAACCCGGATCTCAATCCGCTCACCCAGGCTTGGCAAGAGATTGCCGAGATTCAAAAGGAAAAAGCGGAGCAGTTGTCACGGTCGGTGTCACTGCATAGCGAAGTGTTCCAGTATGCATTGTCGATTCTGTTGCTCGGGCAAGAAAATGAAAAACCTAACGCAGATCGGCTGGCGGAATATTCCGATGCCAGCCGCGATTCGTTGCTGAACCGTTTGACCAGCACGGCGCCGCTTTACGATGATTTGCAGCGAATCAAGCTAGCCGACGAGATTGCCCTGCTGCTCGAACGCCGAGGTATGAATGATCCGCTCGTCGTTGAAATTTTGGCTGGGCGTTCGCCCCAACGAGTGGCTGCCGAGATTATCGATGGCACGCGCATCGATGAATTCTCAACACGCCGCGATTTGATCGAAGGCGACCTCGACGCGATACTCGGTAGCGACGATCCCGCCATGCGGCTGGCGCAGCTGATTGAACCGGAGTATCGGCGAATGCGGTTGGTCGGCGATCGACTCAGTGAGCGTGAAAAACAGGCCTACGCCAAAATCGCTCGCGTGACCACGGCGGTCGAAGGCACGACCGGATACCCCGATGCGACCTTCACGCTGCGGTTGGCCTTCGGGACGGTCAAAGGTTACACCGAAAATGGATCTTTTATCGAACCGACGACCGACTTCGCGGGTGCGTTCCAACATGCCGCTGAACACCAGGGTCAAGAAGATTTTGAGTTGCCGAAGAGTTGGATCAAGGCCAAAAAGGATGGCAGAATCGATCTATCGACCCAGCTCAACTTTGTCTGCACGGCTGACATCATCGGCGGTAATAGTGGCTCTCCCGTCGTCAATCGCGATGGCGCGCTGGTCGGATTGATCTTCGACGGCAACATCCAAAGTCTGACGAGCGACTATCTCTACACCGACCAACAAGCCAGGGCGGTGAGCGTTTCGGGCGTCGGCATTCGTCAAGCGCTCCAAACGATCTACAACGCCAAAGATCTCGCCGATCAGTTGGGGAAATAGTAGGTGGCACGGGCTTCCAGCCCGTGATCGGACGTGGCATAGGCTTCATTCACGACATATTAAAACAAAAGACACGCAACAGATGCCTCTTAAAAAGGTCGTGATCGTCGGCGCCGGTCCCGGCGGGCTCGCCGCCGCGATGCAGCTCGCCCAGGCCGGCTGCGACGTGACCGTGCTCGAACGCCGAGACCGTGTCGGGGGGCGTACGTCGGCGATCGAACTCGAGGGTTTTCGCTTTGATTGCGGACCCACATTCTTTCTGTACCCACGTGTGCTCGCGGAAATCTTCCAGTCGACGGGCCGGGACCTGATGGAAGAGGTGCCGATGAAGCGTCTCGAACCGCAGTACCGGTTGACGTTTGGTGGACCGCGCGGCGGCTCGCTCGACTGCACCGCGGACATGGATGAAATGGACCGTCAAATCGCGGAGTTTGCACCGCGTGATGTCGGGCAGCTCAAACGATACATGGATGACAATCGAGCCAAGCTGGCTAAGTTCCGGCCCATCCTTGAGTCGCCGTTCAGCTCGCCGCTGGATTTGATGCGTCCCTCGCTGCTCGCGGCGGCCTCGAAGCTGCATCCGCTGCGCAGTCTCGGAAAGGAACTCGGGCGATACTTTAGCGATCCCCGGCTCGTGGTCGCGTTCGCGTTCCAAGCCAAGTATTTGGGAATGTCGCCATTCAATTGCCCGAGCCTGTTCAGCATTCTGTCGTTTCTCGAATACGAGTACGGCGTCTGGCATCCGATTGGCGGGTGCGCCCGCGTGAGTGAGCGGATGGCGGAAATCGCTCGTGAGATGGGTGTCGACATCCGGCTCAACGAGCCCGTCGAGTCGATTGAACTGGAGGGGAAACGCGTGACGGCGCTCCGCTGCGGCGAAAATCGCTACACCGCCGATGCCTTCGTCGTCAACGCCGACTTTGCGGACTGGATGACCAAGACCGTGCCTAACGACCTGCGTCGCCGTTGGACGGATGAGAAGATTGAGAAGAAGAAATTCTCGTGCAGCACGTTCATGCTGTATCTCGGTATCGAAGGCCGCTACGACGATCTACCGCATCATAATATTCATATTAGTGAAACGTACGACCGCAATCTCCGTGAGATCGAAGTCGATCACGTGCTCAGTGAGGACCCTTCGATCTATGTGCAGAACGCATGCGTGACGGACCCGAGCTTGGCTCCGGAGGGATGCTCGACGTTGTACGTGTTGGTGCCCGTATCGCATCAGAGTGAGAACATTGATTGGTCGACCCACGCCGATGCGTTTCGGGAGAAGACGCTCGACCAACTCGCCGCGATCGGGTTGGAAGATATCCGCGATCGCATTCGTGTCGAGCACCGAATCACGCCCGACGATTGGGTCAATGACTTCGCGATCCATCGAGGTGCCACGTTCAACCTGGCACATAATCTCGGCCAAATGCTGCACCTGCGACCGCAGAACCGATTCGACGAACTCGACGGCGTCTACTTGGTCGGCGGCGGAACGCATCCCGGCAGCGGATTGCCAGTGATCTATGAATCGAGCCGAATCAGTTCACGGCTGTTGCTGCAGGACCTCGGCATGTCCACACAATTCATCGAAGAGGCGGCGGGGACGCAGGGGAGGTGACGACGCAGTCTACGTGATACCATGGTCATTGTAGCCGGACGGCTCCGCCCGTCCGAGCTGAAAAAACACAGTAGCCGGACGGCTCCGCCCGTCCGAGCTGAAAATGGTGTTTGCGAACGACTGCGTTCGCGGCGAGATGCGAATTGATTTACTGAGGGTAGTGGATCTTGCTAAAGATCCCGCTAAAAGAGGGACGTGTCGTCACGTCCACTACTGAAAACTGATGGGGAGTGACAAGTGTTAGTAGTCGAAAATCTTAGCAAGGCGTACGAGAGTATTGGGCAACCTCTGCGTGTTCTGGAGGATCTTTCACTCACCCTGCAACCGGGGCAGTCGGCGGCCATCGTCGGCCCGAGCGGTAGCGGCAAGACGACGCTGCTGCAAATTCTCGGCACGCTCGACACGCCCGATCAGGGCAGCGTGCGGATCAACGATACCGACCCATTTGGCTTGGATGAAAAACAGCGCGCCGTTTTTCGCAATCAAACGATCGGATTTGTGTTCCAAGACCATCATCTGTTGCCACAGCTATCGGTGATGGAAAACGTCCTCATCCCCGCGTTGGCGGTTGGTGCGGCCACCGACGCTCATGCCGAACGTGCTCAATCGTTGATCGAAGCCGTCGGTCTGAAAGATCGCAGCACGCATTTACCCGGAGAGTTATCCGGCGGCGAGCGTGAACGAGTGGCGATCGCGAGAGCGTTGTTGATGCGGCCCACGTTGATTCTCGCCGACGAACCCACGGGCAATCTCGATGCAAAAACCGCGGCGGCGATCACCGATGTGCTGCTGCGTTTGCAAGCCGACGAGAACGCCGTGCTGGTCACGGTCACGCACTCGGAAACACTCGCCGATGCGATGCAGTACCAGTTTGAACTCGCCCAAGGACGACTCGTCGAGCGAACCGCAGTTTAGTGTTTCATCGAAGCTTGCTAGAGCGACAATCTCCCATTTCTCTCCATTTAGCCATGTCGCAACCCCTTTCTCCTGAAGCGCTGCAAAGCATCAAACGTCTCGACCTGCGAGCGCGGATGGTGGTGCGAGGTTTTCTCCAGGGGTTGCACACGAGTCCGCTGCAGGGATTTTCGGTTCAATTCAGCGAGCACCGACGATACAACCGCGGTGACGACCCGAAACTTATCGATTGGTTGGTCTACGCAAAAACCGACAAACATTACATCAAGCGTTTCGAAGCGGAAACGAACCTGACGGGTTATCTCGTTATGGACCTGTCAAAGTCGATGGGTTTTAGTGAACGTCAATCGATGACGAAATTCGAATACGCGACATGCTTGGCCGCATCGTTGACATACCTGATGACGATGCAGAAAGATCCGGTCGGATTGCTAACGTTCCGCGACAAATTGCGTGCGGTGCTGCCGGCCCGCAGTCGGCGGGGTCACTTGGGCGACGTGATGGCCGCCCTGTCGGCGATGACTCCCGATGGCACCACCGATTTATCGGCCAGTCTCGTGCACGTCGCCGCCATGCTGCGGCAGCACAGTCTCGTGATGCTGTTCTCGGATCTGCTCGGCGATCCGGCCGAGGTGTTGTCGGCGTTGGGGAAGATCCGGCACAGCGGTCACGACGTCATTGTTTTTCACGTGATGGACGAAGCGGAAGTGCATTTTCCGTACGATGGCCCGGTCGAGTTTGAAGATCCCGAAACCGGTGAAGTGGTTACGGTCGATGCGACAGGATTCCGCGACGAATATCTCAGTAGCGTCGAGGCCTTTCGCCAGACCTACCGCGAAGGCTGCAGTAAGATGCGGATCGACTATGTCGCGTTGGACACGAGCATGCCTTTCGACAAGGCGTTGACGGAATACCTGCAGCAACGCCAGGCTCGGTTTTGAGTAGGCGAGTTTGCATTTCTCCGTTCCCGCTAAGCAGATACTGGGAAACATTTCGGTGGAATCGACAATCATAACCCGACGCGTAAGCGAGTGATTCACGCCGCCATCCCTCGCTTACGCGTCGGGTTATGAAAGCGTGGCACTCAGTGATGCGGAATGAATTACCCAAACCTGCTTCTCTACGATGATCCTTGGACGTATAGCCATTTGCGTATCACTGCCAAGAACAAAAGCCACCGGAAGCGCATCATCAATCGCGTCGCTGGACAAAGGCTGCGGCGGCGACAATCGCGAGGGTTGGAATCGCGGGGGAGCGCATCCGTGGATTGCTCCAGTAAACCGCGTGCACGCCGCTGAGCGTGATCACGAGCGCCGCGGCGGGCCACCAGGCAATCCAACGCCGCCAATGTCGTGGGTGAAGTTGACGCACATGCCTCAAGACCGCAATCACAATGAGTGCGTAGACGAGACTCTGCAGCAAACCAACGACAACAATCAAACTCGTTGACCGGCCTGCGACCGCATGCGGGAACGGTTGCCATAATCGCGTCATGCGAACCCAGCACGAATGCCAGAACATATTGGGGCGACTGGCGATCGTCGTCTCAGCGGCGGCGTACGCGACTTGATCGTCAGCCCACTCGTCGCCGCTCCGGGGCAATGCCTGGTACTCCGCAAAGAATTCATCCGGCTGCCAAGCATGGCGACGCCAGGGTGGTTCGACTGGCTTGTTTTCCAGATAGTCGTAGAACGATTCATTATTGGCCAGTAGCAAGGTATAGCCGCCGTGCGTCGTGCCCCAGACCGGGTGTCCGATCGCCGCGACATTCCGCAGTGTCCACGCTCCCACACTCAGGGCGACAATACCGAGCGTGACTGCGAGCATCGCCATGCGGCCAGTCCGGTGCACGTGACCTAAGAACGGCAGGCACGCTGCGATCATTGCAGCCCACACCAGAAAAGTTGGTCGGCAGAGAATGCACAGCGTCAGCAACACGCCCAGGACGAACGCATCAAGAAGGTAAGACCGAACCGGTGAAGCCATCGTTGTCTCCGGCGGGCAATCTCGCACGCGGCAAATTTGCACCACCCACCACCACCACACCATGGCCACCAACGCCGTGGCGATCGTTTCGGTCATCACGAGTGTGGATTGCCAAAGCAGAATGGGATCAATCAACACTATTGCCGCAGCGAATACTGCTGCCCATTTCGTTAACAGGCGACGGGCAATGTCCCAGGTCAGTCCGATCGTCAGCGCGCCCAATATTAGCTGGAGGATGGCGACCGAAAAATTGGAGAGCTTGCCCGTCTCATCGACGAGCCAGGACAGCAACCACGGATAGAGGGGCGGACGAAACGCGGTCGGTCTCGCTTCATCGACACCAACGGGCAACCCGAACACCCCGGTTCTCGCCAGCGTCTCGGAGATCACTCGGTACGCATCGGGATCGTCGTGCAGTGATTCGTGGTGGGTTAGCAAGAAGCCGCCGCGAACAATCAAAATGACCAATACCAAGGATGACCAGCGGACCAGGCGAATGCGAGCCTGCCGGTTCAACCCCACTCCATGCCTGACATCTCGGCAACGGCAGTAACGAGAGCTTGCGTCCCCGCACGACCGCCGCCCTTGGCGATCACGGATTGATAGAGTTGTTCGGCGAGCGCCAAACCGGGCAAGCAAAGATTCATCTTTTTGGCCTCGGCGAGTGCAATGCCCATGTCTTTGACAAAGTGCTCGACATAGAAACCAGGCTCAAAATCGCCCGCGATCATGCGGGGTGCCAAATTGCTCAACGACCAACTGCCGGCCGCGCCCGAGCCGACCGATTCCAGCACGGTGGATACGTCCAATCCGGCACGACTGGCATAGACGAGTGCTTCGCAGACACCAATCATGCCGCTGGCGATCAAGGTTTGATTGACCATCTTGGTGTGCTGTCCGGCACCGGGCCCGCCTTGGTGCACGATCGTCTTGCCCATGATTTCAAAGCACGGCATGACCTTCTCTACCGACTCGTCGCTGCCGCCGATCATGATCGACAGGGTTCCAGAAGCTGCGCCGGAATCGCCTCCGGAGACCGGGGCGTCGAGGGAGTCCGCTCCATGCTCGCTGGCGAGTTTTTGAATTTCGACCGCCAACGACGGTTCGCTAGTCGTCATGTCGACCAAAATGCCACTCCGGTCAATGCCCGAAATGGCACCGTGCTGCGGATCGAGGAACACCTCACGGACGTCGGCGGGATAGCCGACGATGGCGAACACGATCTGCGATTGTTCGGCGACTTCGCGTGGGGACTCCGCCCACCGCGCACCACGCTCGATCAGCGACTCGGCTTTGGAGCGTGTCCGCGTGGTGAGCGTGAGCGGGTAACCCGCATCGAGCAGGTGTCCCGCCATCGAATGCCCCATGACGCCGGTGCCGATCCACCCAATGGACGGTTTATTACTAGACATAGGGTTACTTGTCCCGGGCCGCATCGCCGAGCGCCTCATCGACGTAGCCATAACCGCCACGTCCCCCACTGATGCGGCTTTCAACGTCCATCAGTGTTTCGGCTACCAACGTGTCCCAAAATCTGGAGATTGTTTCGGGCGGTAACGGTTCGAGGGAGCGGAATAGCCGAAAGCCAATACCGCGCGCTGGATCGCTGGTGAACCACCATGGGCTGCGGGGGAAGTTCGGGTCCGCATCCTTCCATTCCTCATCGTCCGATGCCAAGCGAGCGGCGCTGCGAAGTTCCGGTGGCTCCATTTCCCAACTGCCGCCGCGAACCACACAGGGATAGGGATTCTTGGGCCATCGCGTCGCGGCGGTCGCATCTTTTAGCTTTTCGTCTTGCATCCACTGATAACCGTCTTCGGTGTATTCGTTGACGGTCCACTCGGCGGCGTTACCGTGCATGTCATGCAGGCCGAACGGATTCGGCTTCTTCGTGCCGACATCGCCAGGACCGTCGAGTGAGTTGTCGAAGTACCAGGCGTAGTCGTCGATAGCAGCTGGGTTATCGCCCCAACTGTAGGCCGTCGTCGTGCCGCCGCGGGCCGCGTGTTCCCATTCCGCTTCGGTGGGCAGTCGATACTGCGTGTTGGTCATGCGGGACAGCCATTTGGTGAACTGCTGGGCCGCGTACTGGGTCATCGTCACTGCGGGCTGAGTCGGGTCGGAACCGTATTCGAAAGTGAACGTGGGCTCATAGAGTTCGGTCGGCGCGGTCACCGAATCGACCAAATTGGTCTCGTCGACGGGGCGAATGCCTTCGTATTCGAAATCTTTGAAGACGCCATACATCCGCATGTACTCTTTATACATTTCCCAGCGAGTTTCCGTCTTGGCCACCCACATGGACTTGGCCGTCAGCGGAATGGTCGGTCCCTCATCTTCGACGAAGTCGGGAGCGTCTTCAGGCGCGCCAAAGGTGAAATCGCCACCGGGGACTGGAACCATCTCGAAGGTAATGTCCGTACCGGGAATCCGCTCCGTGTACGGTACCATGAACCTGCCGTCCTCGAGCGCGACAAACGGGCCTGCAGTGGGCTTTTCGCTCGCGATTCCGAGGGTGGATGCGGCACCCTCGGCTGTGTTGGTCGCTGCGGTCGGTTGGTCAGCGACAGCGTGAGAAGAAATAACAGCCCCCGAAAGTGCAGCGAGGCTAAGGCAAGCGGAGAAAAGTCTGTGTCGGTACAGAGCCATGGCGATGCCGGTGGGAGGGCGAGTGGGAGATGAGATCGGCGTTGATTGATGTTGTTGAGCGAATGCTCCGAGCCCCATTCTAGACCTCTTGGCGTCGGATACTAGTCTTGCTGAAGGACTGTCCACCAATACTCCGTCGATGGATAGTTTTCTGTTTTTTCCCGATGGGTGGGATAGAATAAGGGGATCACACTCCACCTGAGTCGATAATTCATGAATCAGTCCAAGCCAAGCGTGTCGCACAGCCTGCACCAAAAAGCCGCCAGTTCGCGACAGAGCCTGCACGAACGGCGCGAGTTATGCGTCGTACGCAAGGATCGCGAGGGGCATATTCTCTATGCCAATGAGATGTTTTGCGAATCGGTCGAGTTGAGTTGTGAGGAAATTGTCGGAAAAACGGATTTCGAATTGTATTCCTCCGAGGTTGCCGAGGCCGACTGGGTACTCGAGCAGCACGTGATGACGTGTGGCCAACCCGACCATGTGATCGAGGCATTTGCGAGTGATATTCGCGATCTCGATGCCCAGGACGACGAACTGCTCAAGGGCGACGTCCGAGGCACCTGCTTTCTCGAAGTCATCCGTTTGCCCACGTTCGGCCCCGACGGTGATGTTGTCGGCGTCGAGGTGATTTGCTGGGACGTGACCGCGCAGAAACAAACCGAGGCGGAACTGAAAAAAGCTCGATTTCTCATGGACGCTTGGTTCAAAAACATACCCGATGCGGTTTATTTCAAGGATCGCCGCAGCCGATTTGTCCGCATCAGTCGCGCTCATGCGAGGATGTTCGGGTTATCGGATCCGCGCGATGCTGTCGGCAAAACCGACGCGGACTTCTTTGGTGACGAGCATGCTAATGACGCGCTCGACGACGAGCGGAGGATCATCCGCACCGGCGAATCGATCGTTGGCAAAATCGAGCGGGAGACTCGCGATGGAGAACCCGACACGTGGTGCAGCACCACCAAAATGCCGCTGCGAAATGATCGTGGTGACATCATCGGCACATTCGGGATCTCGCGTGACGTGACGGTGCAAGTGCGGGCGGAAACCGAGTTGGCGCGAGAACGCGACCTGCTCAAAACGATCATGAACAACATCCCCGACATCATCTACGTCAAAGACCGTTGCAGCCGGTTCTTGATTTCCAGTGAATCCTTGATGCGGCTGCTCGGTGTGGATGACATGTCGCAGGTCATCGGCAAGAACGATTACGATTTTGTACCTGCCGAGCTGGCGTGCAATTACGTCGCCGACGACCAGAACGTGATGCGTTCGGGCCAGTCGTTGATTGACCAGGAAGAATCGATCCAGCATTCCGACGGCACAACCATTTGGTTACTGACGACGAAGGTCCCGCTCTATGGCGATGACGGCAATGTGATGGGGATGGTCGGGATCAGTCGCGACATTACGGCGCGCAAACAAGCCGCAGGCGATCTGCTCGCCGCCAAGGAACTCGCCGATGAGGCCAACCGTGCCAAGAGTGAGTTTCTTGCCAATATGAGCCATGAAATTCGCACGCCCATGAACGGCATTTTGGGGATGACCGAATTGTTGGCCGGCACGGACATGACGGCCGAGCAGCAGGAGTTTTTGACCCTCGTCCAGCAATCCGCCGACTCCTTGCTGCGACTGCTCAACGACATTCTCGATTTTTCCAAGATCGAAGCCGGTCGTCTCGAACTGGACCATGCCCCGTTCAATCTGCGTGATTGCATCGGCAAGGCAATCAAACTGCTGACACTCAAGGCCAACGAAAAGGGGCTCGAACTGGCTGGCCGAATTGATCCATCGATCCCCAACGAGCTGATGGGAGATGCGGGGCGTCTGCGTCAGATCGTCGTCAATTTTGTGGGCAATGCGATCAAGTTCACCAGCAGTGGGGAGGTGGTCGTTGACGTGAATCCCGAATTCCTCGATGACGATTCCGCGGTACTGCACATCACCGTGCGCGATACGGGCATCGGCATCGCCAAGGACAAACAACAGAAGATTTTTGAAGCATTCTCGCAAGCCGACGCTTCGACAACGCGGCGATTCGGAGGCACCGGACTGGGGCTGACTATTTCGGCCAGGTTGATCCAAATGATGCAGGGCAGCGTGTGGGTGGAGAGCGAACTCGGCGTGGGCACGACGTTCCACTTTTACGTCCATTTGGGCGTCGCACCCGACCAAACACCACGGCGTCCGGCGGCGTTCTCCAAAATTGCCGGTACACGTGTTTTAGTTGTGGACGACAACGCCACGAACCGGCGCATTTTGCAAGAGCTCCTGCAGCTCTGGAATCTTAAACCCGTCCTGGCCGAAGATGGCGAAGCTGCGTTGGATACGCTCTCGCAAGCCATGAAGGATGACGATCCATTCGGGTTGATCCTGTTGGATTATCACATGCCCTATCTCGATGGAGTGGGATTTGCGCAACAGCTCGCAACCCGGCAAGACAACCTCAAACACGGGCCGATCGTGATGCTGTCCTCCTCGTTCGCCGGACTGGTGTCGCCGCAGATGCGTGACCTCGGCATCAAGCGATATCTGACGAAACCCGTGATTGCATCGGAGCTCCGCGATGTCGTCTTGGACGTCATGGGCGTCGATCATGAAAAGAAGATCCATGTGCCCGCGTCAGGCACGTTGCCGAATATCAAGCCACGCAAAGTCCTGTTGGTCGAAGATGGCCTCGTGAACCAACGCGTGGCACTCGGGTTCCTCCATAAATCGGACCACCAAGTTAAGCTCACTCTCAACGGACGCGAAGCTGTCGATATTCTCGAACAAGAACCCTTTGATGTCGTCCTGATGGACATCCAAATGCCCGAGATGAACGGGTACGAAGCCACCGCGATCATTCGCCAACGCGAAGAGGGAACGCAACGACATCAGTTCATTATCGCGATGACCGCCGAAGCCATAAAGGGCGACCGCGAAACCTGCCTCGCCGCGGGCATGGATGATTACGTCTCCAAACCATTCGATGCCGCGGACTTGCAACGCGCCCTCGATCGATCGCCCGCTTCGCTGCTCGATATCGACGAAACAATCCCGTCCGACGAGGAAATCGCCCCGAGCGAATCCATGCCATTGAACGCCGGTTCGGAACAGCACGAAAGTCAGCCTAACCAGGAGCATACCGTCGACGAAAAGGATCTGACCCAAAACTTGAACGAGGATGAGATCCAGCGAATGGATTCAAACGCCGCGGACATCGATTCACCGAGCAGCGACAATCAAAACGCCGCGTGGGAAGTGATCATGGGCAAAGCCTGCGGTGACGAGGACATGGCGACCCAGTTGGCGATGGCATTTTCCGAAGAAGCGGAGCAGTTATTGCCGGCGATGCGAGACCAACTCAAGGTCGAGGACGCGGCGCTACTGCAACGCAGTGCTCACACGCTCAAGGGAGCAGCAGGGTGCTTGGGTGCCGAGCAGGTTGCTGCGGCGGGACAACGACTAGAACAACAAGCCAAGAGCGGCGACCTGAGTGATGCCGCGTCGATGCTCGACGAACTCGATAGCTGCACGCGACGTTTCTTAGACGAAATCAATCACTCTCGGGCAATGCGTCCGCCTTCTTCTTAGACATCACAATCTCGTTGCCATTGTCCTGGTGAATGACTTTGTCCATGAACGCATTGATCAACAACAGTCCGCGACCACCGCACTCGCCGAGGTTGCTGAAGTCGGTCGGATCGGGCAGCGAGCTGATGTCGAACCCGGGCCCCTGATCGCGGATCGTGAAGATCGCTTCCTCACGATCGGCTTGCATGATGATGGTGACGCTGCGATCGCGGAAGGGTGCACGCCGCTGGCGTTCGCGAACAATTTCGCGAAACTGTTCGTCAGTGCCTTGATACCGCATCTCCGTGCTGATTTCTAAATTGCCGTGGATGATGGCATTGACCAACGCTTCATCCAACGCTGTTGAGATTTGCATCTGCATCGTATCGTCGAGCAGACCTAATTCCGACAGTGGTTGTTCGAGCCTCGCGATCACATTGGGAACCTGAATATCATCATTGCCCAGTGACAACTCCAGGCGAATGGATGTCAGCAATGTCGATTGCTTAGTCGGATGATCGGCGACGTCGACCATCGACATCATCCGCTCGATCGTGGGTACTAAATCCTCGTTAAGCGTTCGTTTGGGAACGTAACTCGACGCGCCCAAACGCAGCGCTTTGGCAGCGATTTCCTCACTGCCTTTGGCGGTCGTCAGAATAATCGGCAGGCCCGCGAATTCTTGCCGCAGGGCGGCGACGAGCTGCAAGCCGTCCATTTCTGGCATTTGCAAATCGGTCACGACTAAATCCGGACGGCGCTGCCGCACCGCCTCGAGTGCCAATTGACCATTGGCGGCAGTCATCACTTCATAGCCATGCTGCTGAAGCAAGAGTTGCATGCCAGTCACCTGGGTCATGCTATCGTCAACAGCGAGAACAAGTGTGGGTTCAGTCATATTCGATTCTATGCAGTTGACTTGGTCAGAAAACCGACACCGTCTTGCGGGAAAATGCGTGCGAACAGAGTCGTTGTGGAAAAATCAGCGGTGAAACGGTTACACCCCTCCATTGTATCAGGTTCGCACGGATCAAGGCAATTACTTGGATTTCTGGTAGATCGCGGTCAAGAGCGACTCGGTGTCTTTGAACTTTTTGCCACTCGCGACCGCCTCGTCGATCAACTGTCTCGCGTCCGCTTCGCGGTGGCCGAGCATCACGAGTGCCTCGTAAGTTTCCTCGATCACGGGTGACGTTTCGGCCGCGCCGCCACTGAGTTCATCGCCGGTCACCATCAGGGCGAAGCGGGGCATTTTGCGACGCAGCTTGGCAATGATCCGTTCGCTCGTCGCCGGACCAATTCCCGGCAACGCTGACAAGGCTTTACTATCCTGCTCCTCAATG
Organism: Rhodopirellula sp.; assembly: GCA_041688415.1. Classification (GTDB taxonomy): domain Bacteria; phylum Planctomycetota; class Planctomycetia; order Pirellulales; family Pirellulaceae; genus Rhodopirellula. Next base: position 18,310 of record JBDNIG010000076.1, read on the forward strand.
AGCACGGCGAGTTCACGCACCGGACGTACCATCGCGCGTAAGGCCTTTTTGGCACCCACGCCGTCAACGCTACAAAATAGGTCAAAGAACTGCCGTTCGGGCAGCGTCAAGAAACCAATCAGCCGGGGCGTCAACCTACCGCCTGCCGTATTTCCCTCGATGTAGTTGAGTGTGTGCAGACGGACCTCCTCGTTGATTTTCGGTTGCAATTGCCGACGCGTGAAATCGCCGACGAACACCTCGTAATCAAATGGGCCGGCCTGAATCGTGACGCTCGTCTCGTCAACGTGGCTGAGCTTCCCTGCGATGGCGCTAATCAAATTGCTTTCCTTGGTGGGTTCAGTGTCGGGGGGGGGCGCGGCCGGTCGTCGCCGGGGGCATCAGCCCTGTCAGTTACCCACAAGTTATTCTTCATCCCGAAGGGATTTCAAGCCATTAGCCGGTGGTGTTCGCTACGCTCGACCACCGGCTAATGGCTGTAACGCCTTCGGCGTAATTTGACTTGTGGGTAACTGAGAGGGCATCAGCCCCAGGTCTGGAAACAAAATGATCGCCCACAGCCCCCGGAGGGCAACGCTGTGAGTATGGCCTCGATCGCCTGCGAATTTAGTGGATTGGAGTCCATCTCGCCAGCCAGTACCGGATGACTAAGCGACAGCGAATGAATAAAGCGAGTCGCTACGTTCGCCAGAACGTGGATCCCACCGTCTGGCGAAGGTAGCTACTTTGATTCGACGCGTTTTATTGTCTCGTTGTCGCTAAACAGGCTGTCGATCGAATCGACTATGTCGCCTTGATTCATTGCGGACGCCGTGGAATCGGGCAACTTAGTGAGGGCGAAGGAGTTCGATGCAAGCCGCGTTTTTGACTCCACCAAAAGTCCTTTGTGCGGCGATCGTTTTTCGTCGCAGCGTGATTCCGCCCCCTTTCCAGCGTCACCTTCCTCTATCATGCCAACACAAGACCAAGCACAATTTCATTATTCTCGAACGTTCATCCGGATCTGAAGGAAGTACCTGCGGACCCGACTTGCACGAATGCTCAATCCGCTCCCCAAAATTTGAGGTCAATGACAATGCGCCGAAGACGAATACTGCTATTGAACGCACTGGCGTTTCTGTTGCCCGCCCTGGCCCTAGCTGAAACGCAAACATACGACGTGGTGGTCTACGGGGGTACTTCGGCCGGGGTGACCGCAGCGGTTCAGGCGGCTCGAATGGGGCACCGCGTGGTCTTGGTCGAACCGGGGGCACATTTGGGTGGCCTGAGCAGCGGTGGTCTCGGTCAAACCGATTCCGGTGATGCCGCGACGATCGGCGGCTTGGCGAGCGAGTTTTACCGCCGCGTTCACGACCACTATGAAAACGACGGGGCGTGGATCCACGAGATTGCGGAGCACTACGGCGCCTACCGCCCAGGTGCCGAGACAATGTGGCGATTTGAACCGCACGTGGCTGAATCGATTTTTGAAGCGATGGTTGCAGAATCGGGAGTTGCGGTCGCCCGTGATGCTGGACTGGATCGCGAGGCGGGCGTCCAAATTGACGACGGTCGGATCGTTGGGATGACGACTCGGGACGGACGCACGTATCGCGGCGAGGTCTTCATCGACGCCACCTACGAAGGCGATCTGATGGCCGCCGCGGGTGTCAGTTACACTGTCGGTCGTGAGAGCAACGCCACCTACGATGAAACGCTCAATGGTGTTCAGGTGGCGAGCACCAATCGGCGGACGGGAAAGCACTTTAAGCCCGTCGACCCCTACCGAATTCCGGGCGAAGTTAGCTCGGGCTTGGTATGGGGTGTCCACGACGGTGGGCCGGGCCGCGATGGCCAGGCCGACGAGCACGTCCAAGCCTACTGTTTTCGGATGTGCTTGACCGACGTGGCCGAAAATCAAGTCCCCTTTCCCAAGCCACCCGGCTACGACCCCGCACGCTATGAATTGTTGCTGCGGCGGTTCGAGGTGGGCCAAGATTGGGTTCCCTGGATCAACAGCCCGATGCCAAACCGGAAGACGGATACCAACAATCATGGCTATGCCCTCATGTCGAGCGATTACATCGGCGGCAACGTTGGCTATCCCGACGCAGATGATGCGACACGCGAAGCGATCATCGCGGATCATGAGAGCTATCAGAAGGGGCTGATGTGGACGCTCGCCAATCACCCGCGTGTGCCCCAGAAAATTCGCGAATCGGTCAATCGATGGGGATTGGCGAAAGATGAATTCCAGGACAATGAGCACTGGCCACATCAACTCTATGTTCGCGAGGCGCGACGCATGATTGGTGCCTACGTGATGACCGAGCACGATTGCCTGCGTCAACGCCCGACACCCCGCCCGATCGGCCTCGGTTCCTACGCACTCGACTCGCATCACGTGCAGCGGTACGTGACGGCTCAAGGTTCCGCTCGCAACGAAGGAAACACCTATCGCAGTACCGGAGGTGCCTATCAGATCTCCTACGACGCGCTAACGCCTCGGGCCGACGAATGCACCAACTTATTGGTGCCCGTATGTGCATCGACCTCGCACATCGCCTACGGCTCCATTCGCATGGAGCCTGTGTTCATGATCCTGGGCCAATCGGCTGGCGCGGCCGCCGTCGAGGCAATCGACGATGGTGTCAATGTGCAGCGGATCGACTACAAACGATTGCGAGCCAGACTTCTAGACGATGGACAGGTCATCGATTTGCCGCGTTCGAGTCAGCTAAAACGAGTGGTCAACGCGGCCGAATTGCCGGGCGTGGTGGTCGATGACGCGGACGCGGAACTGATCGGCTCGTGGCGGGAGAACAATGTTTCATTGCCGTATGTCCAATCCGGCTACCAACATGATGACGATACCAACAAGGGTGAGTGCCAGGCGATTTTCCGAGCGGAATTGCCTCCGGGCAAATACGAAGTTCGCATCGCCTACTCCGCTCACAAGAACCGAGCGACCCGCGTGCCCGTAGCCGTTTCGCACGTCGACGAGTCCGAAACCCGGTACGTCAATCAAACACGAACACCGGAAATCGATAACTTATTCACCTCGCTAGGCGTGTTTTATTTTTCCGATGACGCCGCCGTGACGATTGGCAACCAAGCAACCCGCGGCCATGTCATGATCGACGCCGTGCAGTTTCTTCCCAGGTCAGAAGACGAACTAAACTGACAACAGAAACAACAATCATTGGCCGCACGAAAGTAGCAAGGCTCGTTTCGATTTTGCTGCTTGCCTCCACCGCAAAATGAAATCGTTGGTCTACAACGATTTCTCTAGCGTTTGACAGAAATCCGCTGCGGTTCCCGCTTTCAATCGAGCGACATCGTTGACATCGCACAGATCATCTGGCTTGAAGTACAGATGGCCGAGTGCATCGACATCCTCGCCGCTGGGCGTGTCGTCGCTGTCGGCGGTGACGGTGCCGGCGACATAGAACCAATCCCGCGTCGTGATCGCGGCATTTCTCTGGCCGTGGATGGTCACCACACCGTCATTTTGGTCCACACTCTCGCGCTGCGCCGCCCAACCCTCCGGCCTCACCGGTGAACACGCCGGCGCCTCCGTGACCGCCGCAATGACCTCCGGCAATCCGTCCGCAGAAGCCACCTCCCGATCACGGATGCCAACTCCAGAGGAACACCCGTCGTTGCCGACGTCGTTTGATTCATGATTCAACGAGGCTGCGATCATCGGCACGTGCAGGTGGCACGAACGCAGCGGCCCAGCGCGATGACC
>JBDNIG010000522.1:0-8053 GCA_041688415.1 Rhodopirellula sp.
GCAGGTCAGCGTGCCGTGCACGATGAACGGTCAGGTCGCGGCGGGTGAAATGAATCGGTATCGTTTTCAGGCGACCAAAGGGCAACGTCTCGTGATCACTGCCCAAGAACGCAGCTTGATTCCGTACATGGCCGATGGCGTTCCCGGTTGGTTTCAAGCCGTGCTTCGGTTGCACGATTCGGAGGGTAATGAAGTCGCTTACAACGACGATTACCGCTTCAACCCCGACCCGATACTCTTTGTCGAGGTTCCTGCTGATGGCGAGTACGTGCTGACGATCAACGAGGCTTTGTTCCGTGGGCGAGAAAATTTTGTCTATCGAATCACGCTCGGAGAGCTACCGTTTGTCACGAGCATCTTTCCGTTGGGCGCTCGTGTCGGCGAGCCGGGCAAGATCGAAATGGAGGGCTGGAACCTGGACCAGATGACGCTGGCGACTCCACCGACCGACGCATCCGTGGGAACGATCCGGCTCGCCGCCTCCGACGGCAAGACGGTTTCCAACGACATGCCCTTTGCGCTCGATACGCTGCCCGAATGCTTGGATGTTGAACCGAACAACGCTCCCGCTGCGGCGCAGAAAGTCAACCTTCCTTTCATCATCAACGGACGAGTGGACCAACCGGGCGATTGGGACGTTTTCGAGGTGGACGCAAAAGCCGGCCAGACTCTCGTCGCGGAAGTTCACGCACGGCGGCTCGATTCACCCATGGATTCGTTCCTCAAGATCACCGGTCCCGACGGGAAAGTGATCGCACTGAACGACGATCACTTTGACGTAGCCTCGGGGTTGAACACCGTCCACGCCGATTCGTACCTGATGGCCAAGCTGCCCACCGATGGAAAGTACTTTGTGCATTTGGGCGACACCCGGCAAGCCGGTGGCAAGGAGTACGCCTACCGACTTCGCATCAGCGAGCCGCAGCCAGACTTTGAATTGCGTTTACTGCCTTCCCGAGTCGTCATCCGCAGCAAAAAATCATCCTCAGTGACGGTCTACGCGATCCGCCGGGATGGATTCACGGGACCGATCAAACTCAATTTCAAGGACCTGCCCGACGGATTGCAGTCCGGCGGTGCCACACTGGCGGCTGACAAGGAAGTGGTCAAGCTGGCGCTAAAAACCAGCCTGACCGAAACCGAGCAGTCTGTCAGTCTAACCGTCGTGGGTAGCGCGACGATCGGAGACAAGGAGGTCGTGCATCAAGCCGTGCCGACCGAAGATCGAATGCAAGCGTTCCTGTGGCGACACCTCGCTCCGGCCGAGGATCTCCCGGCGATCGTCTATGACCCTGCCTACAAACCACTCGCTGAACGCATCCGGCCAGACATTCGTGATGAGGACCGACCGAAAGATGTCAAGCGAAATCTGCAAAAGTCATCCGTCGATTGGTATCTGAAACAGATCGAAGGTCTTTATCAGGAGTGGTTTTTCACCGATGCGTTCGCCAACCGCGAGATCGCCAAAATCGAGGCCCGTTTGATTTCGGACTGAGTACATCCGCAAAAGTTTGTTCGTTTAACCGCGTGGGCATTGCTCCGCGTTCCCCTGCGAAACGCGGCCCGATGGGCACGCGGTTAAACAAGATACACCGCCCACGTGCGTATGACGAGCGGCGATCAACGTTCGCCACACACACCATTTACCGAAAGGAAACCCATGAATTATCCCATGACCAAGACAGCGACAGCGACAACGAACGAATCGTCTCCTTGCGGACACGGTGCCCTTTGCTATCGCCTGGAACCGGCCAAACGCATGCTCGCGGAGCAGGCATGTGCGAGTGATTGTGCACCGCTGTTGACAGGCGACCTCCCCAGCCTGCCACCATGTTTGCTGAGCGACCAGCAGCATTCGGTGGTCGATCTGGAGAAGGTCTGCCGAGTGGCATTGATGGTCACGCCCGAAGCGATCGGCAACGTGACGGACCAAGCATGGGAAGCAGTTTCCACGATTCGCGCGGTGCTGAAACAGCAACCCTGCCCCATGAGCGTGACGACACAGACAGTCTTCCTGCGCCGGGCTGAGGACGAAGCGGTGTGCCGCCGACTGTTTGCCGCCTACTATGGGGATCGGATGCCAGCGACGAGTTTCATTGTCCAGCCACCTTGTGGAGGCCAGTCGCTCGCGATCGAAGCATGGGCGCTCGGTGGAGACAACGTCAATGTCCAGTTCCTTTCACCCGACGTGGTTACCGTCACCTATGATGGATTGAGATGGATTCACTTGGGAGGCATTGTTCCACCCCTGAGTGCCGCGACGTCCTACGCACAAAGCGAGTTTGTATTTGCGGAGATGGCCAAGCGTTTGGAACTTGTCAACGCGTCGTTTCAGGATGTTGTTCGTACATGGTTGTATACGGGCAACATTACCGAAGAGGAGAACGGGATTGAACGCTATCGGGAATTGAATCACGCTCGCACCGACTTCTTTGATGCCGAGCATGGCCGAGGCCGCATGCCGACCCTCGCCAACGGTGTGATCCGCTACCCTGCCAGTACTGGGATTGGCATGATCTCGCCAAGCATCGACATCGGCTGTTTGGCGATGCAGACCGATCGCCCGGACGTGCGATTGATATCGCTCGAAAACCCTGGCCAAACGGCAGCCTTTGATTACGACGCGAGCTACTCGATCAAGAGCCCGAAATTCGCTCGGGCGATGGCTGTCGTGATCGGCGATTATGTCACGACGTGGGTCTCAGGGACCGCCAGTATTCTTGATTCCCGAAGCGTCCACCTCGGCGATGTCGTCCAACAAACCGAACAAACGATTGACAATATAGAAAATCTAATCGGCCGTGAAAACTTCGCTCGGCACGGTGTCCCCGGCGGCGGTGCGGAACTATCGGATCTCGCCAAGGTGCGGGTGTATGTCAAACGGATCGAGGACTACGAAGCCTGTCGAGCGGTCTGCGAGCGTCGCTTCGGATCGCTGCCCACTATCTACGCTCAGGCCGATGTCTGTCGCCCAGAACTGCTCGTTGAGATTGAAGGTGTCGCCTTCTCGCGAGGGAGCTGACCGAGGGTTCCGAGTTGCTACGTCAATGAGGCTCCGCTATCCTGTGAAAGTAACGCGAGTTTGTCTGGATTTGTCCGCTCGAAGGTGTCGATGACTCGCGCCCGCTTTTCTGCGAAGAGGTCCTTTTCGATGGCAATCGGCCAGTTTTTTTCTCAGCGTTTCAGCTATGGCGTGCATGCCCTCGCCTTCGTCGCCACCAAACCAGCGGGCGAACTAACAACGCTGCCGGAATTGGCCGCATGGGCGCGAAGTCTCTGGCCGGCAGCTTCGGAAGCCTACTTGTCGAACATCATGCAACAAATGACACGAGGTCGATTGCTCCGCAGTTACCGCGGTGTCGGAGGGGGGTATTCTTTGGCACGCCCCGCGACGGAAATTACCTTGCGAGATTTGGTCGAATTACTCGAAGGTGTCGATACTCATCGTTGCAGCTTGTCGCTCGAACCGAGCTGCCCGGTGGAGGGTCGTTGCGCGATCCAGCGAAAACTGAGCAAACTCGAAGAAGACTATCTAGAATCGCTGGCTGGCGTCACGATCGCCGAATTGTCGAAGTCGATCGAAGTCAAGGTCTGAACAATCCCGCCGCCTGAAGGCAACTTTCCTTTCTACCCAGTTGTCTTTTGTATCTCTCCCAACTGTGCCAAAACGATCCTCCGTTCGGAAACCACGCCGCATTAAGTGGGCCAAGAAAATCAAATGGGTTTGAGAGTTTGATTTGTTTTTAGTCGGGCCTTTGATGCCATTGCTGATGAAGCACGTTTCGTTTGATGCGGCGGTTTGTGTAACAACATTCGAAAGAAAACATGGACAAGCAAGACTCAACGAACGTCGGTTTCGTTGTTTTGATCAGTATCGTGACCACGATCGGTGGTTTTCTGTTTGGTTTCGATAGTGGCGTCGTCAATGGCACGGTTGACGGTTTGCAGACGGCGTTCGACTCCGACAGTGTCGCAACCGGTTTTAACGTGGCCTCGATGCTGCTGGGCTGTGCCGTGGGTGCTTTCTTCGCCGGAACCCTGGTCGACAAACTGGGCCAGCGCAGCATTCTGATTGTCGCAGCGGTGTTTTTTGCAATCAGTGCCTGGGGGTCGGGCATTGCCGTCTCGTCGGGCGAGTTCATTGTCTACCGGGTCTTGGGTGGGCTGGCCGTGGGGGCCGCGAGTATTCTGACTCCGGCATACATCAGCGAAGTCACCCCCGCACGGTTTCGTGGGACGATGTCTTCGATCCAGCAGATCGCGATTGTCTCTGGATTATTCTTCGCGTTTGTGAGCAATTATGTGATCGCCGGCAAAGCGGGCGGCTCGACGTTGGAGCTCGCCTGGGGCTACGAAGCTTGGCGATGGATGTTTTGGGTTGAGTTGATCCCCGCGGTCACGTTCTTTTTTGCCTTGCTGTTTATCCCCGAAAGCCCACGGTTCCTGGTTGCCAGCGAGCAGAAGGAAAAAGCACTGGCGGTGCTGAAGCGATTGATGGGTGATGGTGCCCAGGCGACGCTCGAGCAGATTGACGCATCGTTGTCCCGCGATCACCATCGCCCTCGTTTGAAAGACATCGCGGACAAGCGATATGGGGTCCGGCCGATCGTTTGGGTCGGCATCGGCTTGGCGACATTCCAGCAGCTCGTCGGCATCAATGTCGTGTTTTACTATGGTTCGGTGCTCTGGCAGTCGGCCGGGTCAGCATCACGAACGCGGCGATGATTCCTACCGCGACCAACAACGTCGTCGTCGTCAGGACCGTCTCGGAGAGTTTGAGGTCCATTGCTGCGATCCCGAGTGCAGCCAGTCCGGCGAGTCCGACCGCGGTCAGGGCTTCACCGGCAATCACGCCCGAGGAGAACAAGATGCCGCGGTGCAAGACGCCGTCATGCTGTTCACGAGCGGTGCCACGCGTGCAGAGGTGGGCAATGATGCCACCGATCAAAATCGGAGTGGCCAGTCCGAACGGCAAGTACATACCGACCGCGATCGGCATCAAATGAGCGCGGTGCCGAGTTCGTCGCTTGAGAACTTCGTCGATGATCAAGACCACGACGCCAATCGCCGCTCCGATCCCAATCAATCCCCAAGGCAACTCGCCTTCGCCGGCGAACCCTCGTGCCAAGCTGGCAAACAAGCTCGCTTGCGGCGCCGATAACTTTTCACCGCCAATCCCGCCAGGCGTGTTGTTGTGCAGCAGCGTCAGCACGGGCGCCATCACAAAGGATGCGACGCCGACACCGGCGATCTGCATGATTTGTTGCCGAAACGGTGAAGCGCCGACTATCGAGCCCGTTTTCAAATCGTTGCACACATCGCCGCTGGTACAGGCGACGCAGCATACGACCGCCGCGATCCCCAGGGTGGCCACCATCCCTTGGCTGCCGGAATAGTTGAACAACCACATCAAACCACCCGCCGCCAGAACGGCGGTGATGGTCATGCCCGAAACCGGGCTGTTGGAATTGCCGACCAAACCGACGATGTAACTGGCCACGGCGCTGAAAAAAAAGCCCATTGCCAACATGATTGCCGTCGACAATGCGGTGACCCCCACGTCCCCAGTGAAGCGGTAGTTCAGAATCGCTAGCATCACGGTACACACCACGCCTAGCGTCAGAATCAACCAGGATGGAATGTCGCGTTCAGAGTTCTGACGCGGCATGCCGTGGTTGCGGATTCCATGGGATAATTCGCGAACCGCTGCAAACAGCCCAGCACGCACGGCAACCAACGATCCGATTCCGCCGACGACCATGGCACCGACGCCGACGTAGCGGATTTCGCTACTCCAAATCGCCCAAGCTCCGGCGATGGGATCGTCGAACTGGCTTGCACCTCCGAGCAACGGGATGCCGATCAGCCATCCCAATGTTCCGCCAATGAAAACCAAAATTGCGACGTGCAAACGCACGATGAAGCCGACCGCGACCAGCATGGGCGACAAATCGCCGCCAAAGTAAAAGATGCGGTCGCCCGATGTTTTGGCAACTTGCAGGGTGTCTTGGACGATGCCCATGAAGCCGGCGGCGACCTTGAATGCGGCACCCAGGATGCCACCGATCACCAAACTTCGGGCCGCGTTGTTTTGCAGTTCATCGCTGTCTCCCGCCCTGAGTACCGCGGCGCAGGCGACGCCTTCGGGATAGGGGAGATCCTCGTTATTGACGACAAAGACACGTCGCATCGGAATCATAAACAGAATGCCGAGCAGCCCGCCGGTCAGGGCAACCATCGAGACCGTCCAGAAATCAAAGGATTGCCAATAGCCAATCAAAATCATCGCGGGCATTGTAAAAATGATGCCCGCGGCCAGCGATTCACCCGCCGAAGCACAGGTCTGGACTTGGTTTGCCTCCAGCACGCTGGATTGACGAAAAAACAAACGAAATAGCAGCATCGCCATCACGGCGGCGGGGATCGAAGCCGAAACGGTCATGCCAGCCTTCAGTCCGACGTAGACGTTGGCAGCCCCCATCACGACCGACAACATGAGCCCCAAGACGATCACGCGCAGCGTCAATTCGCCGCCGCCCATCACACCATCATCTACCTTGGCGCCACCGTTGGAGTCCGATGCAGCTTCGGAATGCGAAGAAGCGGAGTCGTCGATCAATTGAATGTTCCTTTTTTGCTTCGAATGACGATTACTAAGTCCGCCCGGCACCGTGACCCAGCGTTAACTCGCCGCACTGTACACGGACGACTGGCGTGGAGAAAGCCAATCGCACTTTCAACAAAGTCCTCCGCAAAGGTTGGATCGAGATCAATAGGAACGGTCGGTAACGCTGGCGTTCACGGTCCACCAGACAACTCTTCGCCACGCGTCTCAGGCAGGAAACTGACCACCGCAATGCCAACCAAGAATATCAAGCTCAACCCGGTCACGGCCCAACGCAAGTCAATCCCGTCAGCCGACTTGAGCCAACCGGAAAAGAACAGAACGGGCACCGCCAAAAGGCGTCCTCCATTGAAGCAAAAACTGGTTCCGGTGGCGCGTAGGTGTGTGGGGAAAAGTTCGGGGAAATAGATCGCGTATCCGGCGTGAAGTCCGAGTGTCAGGAATCCGAAAAACGGCAGGATCAATAACAATTGGTTGTACGTCTGTGGCAGGAAGCACGTCACCGGAACAATGACGAGTGCCAGCAGTTGAAAAACAATGAAAGCTTTTTTTCGACCGATTCGCGAGCACAGCGGACCGAACGCCAAGAGCCCCAGTCCTCCGCCCGTGGTTTGGACAATCCCAAATGCAAACTTCGAGGACAAACTCGCTTGTTCGGCCGTCGCGCCATTTTCTAGTTGAATTTGGCGAGCCAAGTCCTGTCCCGCTACCGTGACGGACCAAAACGTACCCATTCCGACCGCAGCCAATACCATTGCCAGCAGGGCGTGTTTGGCCCAACGGCCCGTCAGCAACAACTCGCCGAAGCTGCCCATCTTTGCGTCGGGGATTTCTCGCTTTTGTTGCTTCCATTGCTCAGGCTCTTTCAGATTCGATCGTACCCATAGGATCAGTATCGCGGGCAGGATGCCGAGCAAGTAAGCGTATCGCCACTGGGCACCCACCATCATGCCCGCGATGGCAGCCATCCAAGTGCCCAGCACACTGGACGCGTGAAAGATACCGGCAGCCTGCGCTCGGGCGCGCGGGGGAAATACTTCCGCCACCAAGCTCGCCGCTACCGCCCACTCACCACCGACGCCCATTGCAACGATGAACCGAAGCACCGCGACCTGCCATAGTGTGTCCGCAAAGAACGTCATTCCAGAAAAAATGGAATACATCAAAATTGTGATGATCATGATGGGCCTGCGCCCGTAACGATCGGCAAGGGAACCAAAGAGCAGCCCGCCAAATGTTCCACCAAGTAAAAAGATCCCTAGAAACATATCGCCATATTTCTTGATCTCCCCGCTTGATTCGCCGAGGATATCGCCCAGCATGTGCTCGCGGGTGATGTTGAATATTTGCCCCTCATAGACATCGAATACCCAACCGGCTGACGCGATCAACAACACCAACCATTGATACCTCGTGACGCCGCGATAC
>JBDNIG010000077.1:0-1592 GCA_041688415.1 Rhodopirellula sp.
CGACCTTCCGTGGTTTCGTCGTGAAACAATTAGCACACGGAGGGTCGTTTCTTTTTGGCTCCCAAGTCAAGCCCGATAAATGACGACACAGTCACGACTTAGAGCGAGGACAAGCCACGAAGTGGCGCTGTCCAGCTAGTCCCAGCGAAACGAAGGGCGGTCCGGCAGCAGTCTGGGTAACGACAGAGCTGAACGGACTTCGCCCCTCTCGGCTAAAACGGTTTTCCTACATTGTCCACTTCGATGTCGATGGTAACGACATTTTAGTGGTTGCGTTGATGGGCGGCGGTCGCGACGACTCTGCTTTCGTCCATCGTAACGGATAACCTACCAGGATTTGACTTCGCGTGATTGCGATGGTTAAGTCACTCTCTATTGCGACTTTCTTCGTTCGTCGCGGTCTCTGTTGACATCGCCTAGTCAAAGCTCAAGTCCTCTGTTCGAGATGCCCGTTCGAATTATCTCCTCGCTTGGGTTTTTCTATTCGCGATCGTTCTCAGACGCAATGAGAATGCGACGGATCGATCGTGAGGCGAGAGTCGACAACTTGATCAGTTGCCCGAGAACATTTTGCTGATAGCTAAAAAAAAGCTCGCGATGCCCAACCGGATGTAATCCGGCTGGGTTCGCGAGTTTTGGTGCAGTGAACGCTACTTCGAAGATTGCGATTTGCCTTTCAGCTCATCGATCAGCGTTGAGGCCTCGCCGATGGTCAGTGCTGAGAGTGCCGAAACACCGAACCGATCGTGGAGCGTGCGGTCAAGCGTGACGCCTTGTCGTTTCGACATCGCCATGATCGCATTGATCTGCTTTTCTGTCGCAAAACGCTTCACAGACTGTTGGTGACCGGTTTTTGCGGCCTGCGGGGTCTCCCGCTGCTGCGGCTCGTTCGGGAGCGATTGTTCCGCCAGCATCCGGCAACGCCGGACGGCAACCAGAATCGCATCGTCGCTAGCCTGACCGTCCAGTGGCACGGACACTCGGACCGCTGGTCCTGGTTGTCCATGAGAGTTTTCGGCGGTGATGCCGATTGTGAGTGCACTATGCAAGCGTGTTCTCCTGATTTAAAGGTACGAATTCGCCCGTGACGTTCAGTTCGCTGGCGAGTAAATTGAGAGTGAAGTCGCTGTCCAGTGGCATATCGCGTAGCCAGCGTGTGAATTGATGCACAGCCAGGCCAGCGACAATCGATGCCGCGTAGATTGTCGATTTTGCCGTGCAGGTTCCCGCGTGAGCGTCACCCTGGGCGAACAACGTCGATTCGTACGAGTGACGTGATTTGCTGGGGTCAGCCGTCAGTAAACGAATCGTCTCGCCGTTCATACGAGTGTCGATCAGCAGTTTGATTCGCCGCCTGAGGCATCGCCACACAGTAGCCTCAGAACTCCTGATCTCTTGGGATTTTGATTTGGGACCTGATTTCGGTTTTTGGCGGGATTCAGGAATCGCCGATGGACTCAAAAATTAGCCGAAGGGTCGTGCCGGGGAAGTTGGTCTGCGTCGCGGTCAGTTCCTCCAGCAGATGCCCGATCGCGTGATTCCAGCGGGGTGTGCTCATCGGATGGACGCGAACCGTTAACGTGCCCGCTGCC
>JBDNIG010000078.1:0-7654 GCA_041688415.1 Rhodopirellula sp.
GTTCACTCAGCACGACGCAAACATTTGGATGCCACCGCAATGCCTTCAAAATCCACCACTCTGAGTCAAACACTGAAAAAATCGTATGACAGCGATTGTCGTAGCTACTGCGACCGAAGTACGCTTCCGTCGGATGAGCCAAAAAAATGCCGCCCTTGTTAGATTCGACACAGACACGTTGTCGGTGCGAGGCGAGGATAGTGGTGTGCAAGGACGGGAGCCACCGCCCCAAGGATTGCTTACTTCCACTAAATTGAGGAATAAGTTCATGGTCCGCCAAGATAGGGTCCACCAAGATTTCGACTTGAATGCCAGCTGGGAGGAATGCGCGCCAGGTACCATCGGCGATTTGCAGAATCGGCTCAACGATGATCGCCGACGCAAGTCCATCGTTCGCATTGGCGCTCCGATCGTTGTGATGGCGCTGCTCGGAATGGGCATTTGGAACTTCGGTGGATCAGCCAGCTCACCGGCGCACGTATCACCGGCGCACCAAGAACAGCTTCCGGAGTTCAATTTCGGTGGTGTGACATGCAGCGAACTCCAGGCGTCCATGCAGCAGTTCGCGATGGGGGAACTGAAACCGGCCCAGCAACAAGCATTCGCAATCCACCTCCAGCAGTGTCCGGTTTGCCAAGAGAAGATGAATGCGATGAACGAGATTGATATGCCGATGGCAGACAAGAATAATCTCGATAATTCAGCAAACGGTTTTCAAACTCACAGAACCCTGCTCGCCTCAACCGTAGATTGGGACAAGACATGACCACAATCGATGTCAAATGACTATTGCATCCACTGTGCCAGCTTGCGTTTGTCGGCAACACCTGACTGGCGATTCACAACCTGACCTTCCTTGACCATCATCAATGTGGGGATGCCTTCCACTTGTAATTGCCGAGCAATCTGTGGGTGGTCGTCGATGTTGATTTTGATCATCAGCGTTCCGTGCCTTGCTGCTTCCTGCTCCATCTCGTGAAGAATTTTGCCCTGCACTTTACAGGGACCGCACCAGTCGGCGTAAAAATCGAGCAGTACCGGTCCGCGTGCTCCGTTGACCTTCGCCATCAAGTCGTCCCCTGGTGCAAGAGTAACCAATGATGGCTGGTGTGGCATTCTTGCGGAGGCGGTTCTGACGAGTGTTTCCGTTCGTTCAGGCGACTCCGTCTCGCGTGCATTTGATTCCTGCGCCACACGTGCATTCGGTTCTTGCATCACAAGGGATTCGGATAGAGACGCATCCATCTCGGTTGACGAATCCTTGCGAAATGCGATTGCGCCCCCATCCGTGCAACCGGCTAGCAAGACGAATGCAAATGGCAACACTGCGAAGGTGACAAGGGAAGTGACTTTCATTGGACGACCTTTTTGTTTTTCAGTTTTCTGGCGATGGGAATGGTGGACGTTGTAGTGATCAATTGCGATCGACAAGGGCGTTCCGCCGAGAACCGCGAAACTGTTTTGGGAAAACTCAAATTCGTCAATCAAGATGCGTGACGATTCCTCACAAAGCACGCAATTGCCCCTCCCGACTTCTATCGTCCAACAACGCGGCTCGACTCTGTGAGGCTGCATACGTCCTTTGGTTTGCGTTTTCCGTCGCGAGTGTGATTAACCTCACAGAAACAAAGTTGCGTTCATGCGACAATGAAGAAATCTGCGATGAAACAAACCCAACCCATTTACCCAAGTTGAGAAGATGAACGCTATCGACGGCTATCTTCGAGAATCGGTCTGGGTCGTCATCCCAGCGCTCAACGAAGAAAAATCCATCGGTCTCGTCTTGCGTGACTTGCCCTGCGTCGCCGGAGTGATCGTGGTTGACAATGGCTGCACCGACGACACGGTCCTCGTTGCAGAGCAATCGGGTGCGTTGGTGGTGCGGGAGCCGCAACGCGGATACGGAGCGGCATGCCTCCAAGGACTGGCGAAGCTTCGTGAGCTAATAAGTGAAGGAAAAGCGGCTCCCAAAGTGGTTGCGTTCGTCGACGCCGACTACAGCGACCACTCGGATCTATTGCCCCAGCTGGTCAGTCCGCTTGCAACGGGCAAGGCAGACTTCGTTCTCGGCTCACGTTTACTTGGCGAGCGTGAGCCGGGAGCAATGCCTCCCCAGAGTGTCTTTGGAAACAAGCTCGCCTGTTTTCTAATGCGATGGTTCTTTGGCGTTCGCTACACCGATCTTGGGCCTTTTCGAGCGATCAACTACAGTCAACTTTGCGAACTGCAAATGCAAGACGAGAACTTTGGGTGGACGATCGAAATGCAAATTAAGGCGTCAAGGCTTGGGCTGCGTTTTCTGGAAATTCCCGTGCCTTATCGAACACGAGTTGGCACAAGTAAGATCAGTGGCACGGTCAGTGGAACGGTCAAAGCAGGCTACAAAATCCTCTTTACGATCGCGAAATACGGTCTGATGCCTCGTTCAAGCTTGGTGCTTTCCGATGCACCGACATCGCCAATTGCTCCGCGTGAACCAAGGTAATGCGTTGCCTGCCAATATCGACCAGTCCTTCTGACTTTAGCTGGCCAAGCAAGATGGTCACGGTTTCACGGGTGCTTCCCATCAGGTTGGCGATCTCCTGATGAGCCAGTTTGATCCGCAGACGGATCCCATCGGACTCGCGAATACCAAACTGTTCGGCGAGGTCGAGAAGCAAGTGAACCAATCGGTCCCGATTCGAAAGAAACAGCAGATTCTTCAATCGTCGCTCGACGCGATGCCGCCTCCGTCCAATCATCTTGTTGAGTGCAATGGAAACGTCGTGATTCGCAGCCATCAGTTCCTGAATCGCGCAAGCGGGAATCATTACGATCGACGACTTCTCAATCGCTTCAACGTACTCATCCCGCGGTTCGGATTCAAAAATTGCCAACTCACCAAATAGCTCTCCTGGTTCAATAAACGCCATAATAGATTGCTTACCATCGCTGGTCAGGTTGCAGACCTTGACGAGACCGCTGACAAGCAAGAACACGCTGTCAGCGGATTCGCTCGGCAAATAAACCGGGCTGTGCGCCGCAAACGCGCGCGATCGGCAACGAGATTCGAGTTGTTCTAGCTGATCCGGCTTCAGCTTTGTGAACAGCTCGTTATTTTTCAGATGCCAAATTTGCTGAGGCATACTGGTTCCCTCTCCACCGAGTTGATTCGCAAACCCGAGTCACACGTCGTGCCCCGATGCTCGCGAAGTTCGTCGGTAGACGCCCGAACGTGCGTTTCCTTACACAAGAAAAATTAATCAAGAACGCTCGGCTCGGCCCTGAGATTTCATTGCTTTCACAATTCTCTTCTTCGCGGCGGCGGACAGCTTCACCGATTCGGACATTTCATCGCTGGATGCACGCACTGCCTCGTCAGAAAGTCGCTCCTTGAGAACAACCTGATCACGGCGAAACGCCGAGCAAAGCCGACACATGCTCAGATGCATCCAAACCGAGATCCGCTTGCTTCGAGGCAAGGGATGTTCGAGCGACTCAGAAACGAGTTTGGAAATTTCTTTGCACGACAACATGACGGCGTATTCCGGTTATGCCTTTTCTTGAAGCCAACGTAACTTAATACAGTTAGCGAGACGAAGACGTGCGCGATGCAGCAACACCCACAAATTAGACGCACTGATCCCCAGTTCCTTACAAATTTCTTCCGTTTCAAGATCTTCCATCTCTCGAAGCATAAACACGCTGGACTGTCGCTCAGGCAGCGATTTCAAACACGCTTGAAATACCGGCCAAAACTCCTGTCGGTCAACTGAATCGAGTGGCTCAAGCAGCGTCTCGCGGACGTTCTGTTTCCACTTCCCGCTACGATCGAAAAACGAATCTAACGGATCGCGGGTGTCCAAGGCGTCTGACTGCGTTGACCGATTGCGTTGCCGGACAAAGTCAACGATTTTGCGTTTCAGGATCCCCATCAGCCAGCCTTGCTGCGATCCAGCACCGGAAAACTGATGCTGGTGCTGCAATCCGGCCAAAAACGTCTGCTGCACCACTTCCTCGGCAGATTCCGGATTGCGCAGCCGCGAACGAGCATAGCGAAAAAGGGTGTCACCATACTCGTTAACCCAGGCCGACGGATCGCGGCTCAGGTTGGCTTCAGTCAATTCCGATGGTTCCATGCAGTCCCAGACTCACGTAAAGATGTTTCGTTTACTTTAGCAGAAATGCTGGAAGCAATTGTGAGCAATCTCACCGTCAGAGAGGGCAACTCTGTTCGGCTCAGCCCCGTTTCCGGGTTGATGGTTTGAGTAGCGTTTTGACGAGTGTTTCAAAGAGAGCGGTGCCGCGTTGGCGAGCGTTGTGAACGAATTCGAAGAACGCCAGATGCCCTTCGCTGCCCAGTGTAACGTCAATCGAAGCAGCGGACGAGATCAACCCGAAACCGGGGCTGAGCCTTCCTATTTAGTCACTTCGTACTTGCTCGGTTTCTGATTGAACATCTGTTGTTGTTCTTGGCCAGGAAACAGGTACCGCATTCCTTTGTACAGGCTGGTGAATTCGGCGACGCCGTTGACGTCCTGCTTCATTTCAACGCGACAAACCGTGCACTTACCGCCGAGTGCAATGTCGGCGTGCGCATATTTCTCCTTGTTGGATTGAAACATGCCCTTCGCTTGTTCGTTCGAGAAGAGATAGAGATGGTCTTCGTGCAATGCCGCGAATTGAAGACTGCCCGGGACTCGTTTTCCAATCTCTACCAGTGCGACGACGCAGTCGCCACCAAGAATGGGTGTGTACTTGGCCGGGTCGTTCACGAACATTTGTTTCTGTTCATCGCCAGGAAACAGGTACGTCTTGCCATCGTACTGTGCCGCGAACTGTGCATCTCCCTTGACCCACTTTTTCATATTGATGACGCAAACCGGGCAATAGCCCTGTAGCCCCACCGCGTTCGCGATCGCTTTGGTGCCACTACCTGCCTGAGCGGCTGGCGGGCGAGCTGATGGCGCAGTTTTCGTGCCTGATTGAGCATGAGCGGTGGTTGCGAGGAGCGAGCCGAGCACGAGTGTGGTCGCGGCGATCGCGAATGGGCGTGTGGTCGACAGGCGTGTCTGGGAGTGGAGGCGGTTCATCGTGTCTCTCTTTGAGCACTGGAGTGATCGAATGGTTTTCTAACGTCAGAGGTAAGACGGAAGAAGTGAGGTTTCCTTACACGAAATAGCTTCGTCTGGATAAGTTCTGCCGTCTGTGAGGCCACTCACAACGAAAACGATCGTGCCAAACTAGAATGCTGGCCGTGTAACCTACCGGAAACCTCTTAACTCCCCATTTCCACCCGAAAAACAGGATCCATAGATGAAATTTGCTACGAAGTGTCTTGCCAGCGTCGTGTCCGTGTTCGTGGTCAGCTCACTGTGCAGTGATGCTCAAGCACAAAGCGGATCACGCGGCGGCTATTCGCCACCAGCAATGTCCGCCAGTCCGTCGCCTTCGGCACCGACATACTCGGCACCGGCTTATTCGGCACCGGCTTATTCGGCACCGGCTTATTCGGCACCGGCACACTCGGCACCAAATATTTCTGTACCTACATACTCGAACGGAAATACGGCTGCGGGAAGCTATCGGCCTTCGGTCTCCAACGCACCATTTGCACAACCGAGGGCTGTAATGAGCAACTATCCGCAATACCCGGTCTTTCAATCACAGCCCAACTATTCAGCTCGGTACGGACAATACCCAGCGAACACCGCCGGGCCGACCTACTATTCCGGCTACCCGCAGTCGATTTCGCAACAGCAATTCATGGGTCGACCTTTCAGCCGTTGCGGGCACTAGTTCGATGTACCTGATCCTTGAGAAGGTGCATTCGGTTGCTCGTCGGCCTGCTGGTCCGTGTTGACCGCAGGCGGCGAATCGAGTGTTTCAGGTGAGCTACTCGATGAGCATCCGACCAGCGGAAAGCAAAGAAGAGCCACCAAAAATGTGAAACGAATGGAATGAGTCATTTTTTCTTCCGTCGTAAATTGAGAAAAGAAGTGTTACGGGGACAAAGTATCGCGTACTTCGGCGTCGCATGTCCGTGAGGCATCTCACACAAGCATCAAAGTCACCAACACATCGGTCCGTCAAAAGGGAGTTAATCCGAAATGGGTATTCAGTCCAGTTTCATCCGCAGCCTGCTGCTTTTCGCTTCGCTAGCCGTTGTCGCGTCGTGGTCGGTACCGCGTCATATTCGTCGCTTTCATCGCGATCAGCCAGTCGTTCAACGAGTCCAGTTTCCTGCACCAGGCGGTGCCGCGTTTGATTTGAGGCAGGCAACCATTCCCGTCCAGGAGATTCGCTCAGGTGGTCCTCCGAAAGACGGCATTCCTGCACTGTCCAGTCCGAGGATCGTCTCGGCCGCGGAAGCGTCTTACTGGCGAGCCAGCGATCGAGTGATTGGCGTTGTGTCCGGTGGTGAATCCCGAGCCTACCCGCTCGCGATTTTGAACTATCACGAGATTATCAATGATCGAATCGGCGAGCTACCGATCGCGGTTACCTATTGTCCGCTTTGTGACTCAGCAGTTGTATTTGATCGTCGAACGCCGCTTGGCGAACGGGAGTTCGGCGTGTCGGGATTGCTCTACAACAGCAACGTGTTGATGTACGATCGATCCCATGCGGAGAGTCTCTGGTCGCAAGTCAAGGCAGAAGGAGTTTCTGGCCCCGGTGCCGGAATGAAGTTGACTGTCCTGCCAATGGAACTGACCACGTGGGCTGCATGGCAGAATCGCAATCCAGACACAACTGTGCTCTCAATCGAAACTGGATACCGACGCAACTATCAAGGCAGTCCTTACACTCGCTACTTCAAACAGCCAAATTTGATGTTTCCGGCAAAGCCAACCAGCAATGCATTGCCTTTGAAGGAGACGGTGCTGGGAGTTTGGGACGATGCCAACGAGTTGGCGATTCCCGTTTCCGCGTTTGGAGGGAAGTCGACGCAGATTGAGAAGTCGCTCGGCAGCAAGAAGTTCACCGTTGCGTTCGACGCCGACGATCAAACCATTCGAGTCGTCAAGGCAGATGCTGGGATTCGGTGGATGAACACATTTTGGTTCGCATGGTATGCATTTCGACCTGAAACCAAAATTGCAAGTCACTGACGATACCAACGGTACAGCGTCTTGGGGTGAATGCCGCAACAGAATCCGGCAATACAGAGTTGGTTGACGAGCGTTGCACCTTCGTCAAACGCAACAGCGAATGCATCGGTTAGTCGATCTCCCAAGCTTAGACATTGCTGGGGACGATACCGTTTGTCCGGTCCAAACACTTTGCGCATTTGCGTCGCATCGCCGCCCGCGAATCGCACTTCCAAATCACACGGATGGCCGGCGCGATAATCACTCGTCACCCCCAGCGTTAGCTTCGTCAGCGACTGCTGCAATCGTGCCGCACGCTCGGCACCAAGGGCCGGAATCATCCGGGTCTTGGTCACGCCCGGTTCTGGATACCGCGAGAACACGATCACACGATGGGGCTTCGCCGCCAACTTGATTGATTCAGACGGGTGGTCAATGAATTGTGGCTCATCCGACGGAAGCGTACTTCGGTCGCAGTAGCTACGACAATCGCTGTCATACGATTTTTTCAGTGTTTGACTCAGAGTGGTGGATTTTGAAGGCATTGCGGTGGCATCCAAATGTTTGCGTCGTGCTGAGTGAAC
>JBDNIG010000523.1:0-1986 GCA_041688415.1 Rhodopirellula sp.
ATTGAGCAAGCGATTCGGAATCGACGCGAGCAGCTAAGTTGAGCCCCCTCACCCCCAACCCCTCTCCCCCACGAAGCGCGGGGGAGAGGGGAGACTAGGAAGAATGGGTTGGCCTGCGTGAGACGGAGATCCGGAAGAAAGCTTGCGCAATGCAAAAGCCTCGCAACCCCAAAGATTTAGCGGTCCAGGCTGTCCCCTCGGTGACGTTGGCCAATGATTCGCCGAGTGTTCGCATCCAAGCCACGCTGCGAGGTGATTCCAAGATGCCGGCGGTGAGTTTGACGGGAATGCCTTCGCTTCCCACGCCGGCCCCGACAATTCCACCGACAATCGCGGCCGTTGTGTCAGCGTCGCCGCCGCACTCGATTATGGTGGTAACTGCTTGTTGAAAATCGCTCGGGTGCGAAAGCCATGCGTGAATCACGACCGGGACGGTGTGATAGGTGTAGCCGGTCACGCCTTTTCCTAAGCCGAGGCTGCTCGCAAAGTCGATCGTTGTTTCGCCGACCGCGACACTGGCGGTTGCACGGCGCAACAAGTCAGACAGTTCTGCCCCGTCGTCACCGATCGCTTCCACTACACCGGTTAGCCAGCGGTTCGCATCGACACGGGCGCTTCCTTCGACGCGTAATTGCTTGGCTTCACGGGCGGCCAAGGCGACGGCGATCGCTCCGTATTCGGCTTTCGGATCGGTGTGCGTCAATCGCGAGGACGTTCGGACGAATTGCAACATGCGGGGCACGTCGTCAATCGCTGCGCCAAAGATTGCTGCACGTATGGCGGGGCCATTGCCGGCCGAGACGACACCAGCGTTTTCTGGTTTGTATCCGAGCCACAGGCGAATGCCGCTTCGTGCGGTCGCTTTGCCAACTCCGGCGGGCAACGTGAGAATCCACCATCGCAGTCGACTGGCCAATTGCCGGGTGAAGACTTCCACTTCGTGCTCCGCGTTTTCCTCGGCCAGAGCTTCGATCAGCGACGCGGCCACCATGCAGGTGTGTTCGGTGTCATCGGAAATCATCCCACGACCGAAACAGAACCGATACCGATTCGGCGGCCCCAGCAGTCTTGGTGCCCGCGCGGGCGAGACGCCCTCGTAGGGCAAACCCAACGCATCGCCAACGGCGGTTCCTAAGATGCATCCAATGATGGCTTCACGGTTCACTGAACCTGCTCCAAGATGGATCTTTGCATGGTGTTCAATTCGATGCCGGGACGGACGGTCTGGACCATAGCGATCGCTTCAGATACTGTTTGAGCTCGCCGAAAAACCACCAATACGGCCGCCGCTACCAAACCCGTCCTGCCGTGACCTTGGGCGCAATGGATGACTCCTGGTATGGAGAGCAGGTACGCCGCTGCCACAACACCAAACGAAAACGCGGGATAGAGAAGAAGCCACCCCCATGGCCCAACCCGAACCGCCGTCGATGCAATCCCGATGGCCAGCAACAGAAAGAGGAATCCGTATTTCACTCGGCCCCCTGACCTGGGAACATCAGGTAATTCGTCGGCACAACATCGACCAACCAAACTCCGTTGGCCGACAGAAAGTACCGGTGACCGTCTTGATGCATTGCGGCGGCGGCAACACGGAGGATGATCGGCTTCCCACGCCGCGATCCGACTTTTGTCGCGGTGGCTTCGTCGGCTGAGATGTGAACGTGGTTTCGAGAACGTTTCAATAGTCCACTCGCTCGGATACTGTCGAGGAACGCGGCGACGGTTCCGTGGTAGAGCGTGTCGGGCGGTGCGAATTCCTCGAGGTTTAGATCAACTCCGGATACAGAGTGGCCTTGGCGGGCACGAATACGCAGACCGTCCTCGCTGAGAGCGAAACGCCTCTTGTCGTTGGAGGCGACGACTTCGTGTAGCAGTTCGAGCGATAAGAGTCTATCCGGAAATTGGATTTGACTTAAACGCTTGAAATCGCGACACTTTTCGAGTTCTCTTCAATTTCGTTCGCAATGGAGTGCGTGATGCTGA
>JBDNIG010000524.1:0-6602 GCA_041688415.1 Rhodopirellula sp.
GGCCTACACAGCGACGGTCGCCATGCGGTTTGCCGTACACAACGCTCAGCACCGAGCCCCCTCCCGAACGGCGGCGAAAGGCCGCGTTCGACCTCCCCCAAAGCAAAGCTGTGGTGGAGGTATCGATGAACACCAAATCAGGACGCAGCGACAGCACATCTCGCTCAAACCGCGCCGCCCCGCTGATTGAATTCTCCCCACCGATCGCCGTGACGCTGACGTCGATCACGGCGGTTGGGTACTGCTCGCATAGCTGCCGGTGAAACAGACTTGGATAAGCATCGAACGTTCGCACGATCGGTGTTTGAAAATATCCCGCCGGCACGCTGTGACCATGGAACACAAACCGCACCGTCCGGTTGTGCGGCCACTTTTCCTCAAGTTCTTGTTGCAACAGCAAAAACGGTGCGGCGAGTTCCACTGACGACGTTTGGATCGCGGAAGAATCCACTTCGGGAGAATCCGCAAGCGTAACCGAATGGAGGCATGCAAACAGCAAGCAGATTGTCAGCGTGATGGTGGAGTAAACATGCGTCATGAGCCAGCTTTTGAAATCTATCTCTTGATATCGAACGCGAACAAAAAATTTTGATGACGAATGAAAAAGGTTTTGGTTAGCAATGACCGGGTGGGCCCAGATCACTCACAGCACGCCCTTGGTGCTGGGGATGGCCTGATTGCGAGGGTCCTTTTCAATCGCCATCCGGATCGCCCGGGCCGTCGCTTTGAACACGCACTCGGAAATGTGGTGCGAGTTGCGTCCATGGTGCAGCACGACGTGCAAATTGCACTTCGCATTGGCGGCGAACGATTGCCAGAAGTGTTCCACCAGTTCACTGTCGAATGCCCCGATCTTGTCCGCCGCACTCGGCGCATGGTATTCGAACGCGTAGCGTCCACCCATGTCGACCGCTGCCGTCACGAGACACTCGTCCATCGGCAGCGTGAAGTGGCCGTAGCGATACACACCGGCACGGTTACCCAACGCTTCATCGATCGCGCTGCCCAAGGCGATACCGATGTCTTCGGTGGTGTGGTGATCGTCGACGTGCAAGTCACCGGTGGCATCGAGATCCAGATCGATCAATGAGTGTTTTGCAAACAGATCCAACATATGATCGAAGAAGCCAATTCCGCTGCGACGTGCACCCTCGCCGCTGCCATCGAGATTGACGGAAAGCTGAATCTGTGTTTCACCGGTGTGGCGGTCGACCGAAGCGGTTCGTGACATATTTGCGCTTTACGTTGCGAGAGGATTAAATTGGCTCGAATTGCGGCGGGAGCGTTACCGCCTATGCCACTTAAGATTTCAATGCACGCTGCATCATCAATAGGCACGCATCGATCTGATCATCGGTGCCCACGCTGATGCGGAGCCCATCGCCCCAGTCACCGAAGTCCATGTATCGCACCAATATTTGATTGGCTTTGAGAAACTCGTAGATCGCTCGGTGCTGGCCGCTGGGATGGGTACACCAGACGAAGTTGGCGTGCGACGGCACCACGTCAAACCCAAGGCCGGTGAGTTCCACTTGCATGCGGGCGCGGGTCCGGTTCATCGCCCTCACGATGTCGGCCAACCACACTTGGTTCTGCATGGCCGCCGTAGCTGCGGCGATCGAGATCGCATCGCAGTTGTAGCTATCCTTGATCTTCGTCAGTTCCTCGATAACGTGCGGCTGGGCGACGAGAAACCCAAAGCGTACACCCGCCAACGCGTATGACTTGCTGAGCGTCCGGGTGACGAGGATGCGTTCGTGACGTTGCACCAAGTCCAGGCAATTCCCCTCGGCGAAGTCCGCGTAAGCTTCGTCGACCACCAAGGGACACGCCAGTGAATCGGCGATCGCCTCGATTTCAGTGGGAGGCGCCACCGTGCCGCTGGGGCTGTTCGGATTCGGCAACAAGACGAGCCGCAGATCCTCACGCGCTTGACGGAATTTCGCCGGCAGTTGCCAATCGTCGTTGAACGCGATTTGTTCCCATTTCGCACCTTGGATATCGGCCAGCGTGCGGTACAGAATGTAACTCGGCGAGGGCAACCGTAACGATTGTCCTTCACCGACGAAGCCGCGGACGAGCAGCGTGAGAATCTCGTCGCTGCCATTTCCGGCGAGCACCCATTCCGGGCCGGGCAACCCAAGTGCTTCGGCGGCGGCGCGGCGAAAACTCGTCGCCATCGGGTCGGGATACCGATTCAGCGGCCCGTTCGCTGCCTCCGTGATCGCACGGACAACAGCGGGCGGCGGTGGGTACGGATTCTCATTCGTATTGAGCTTGATGAACTTGCCCGGCGGCGGCTGTTCCCCCGGAGCGTACGGTTTCATCTGCGACAGGGCGGGACGGAATTGCAAGTCAATGTTCTGGGAATAGAGTCAATAGCGGATGTTGACGTAGGGCATGCTTCGAGCCTGTCAAATTTATTGAGCCGAGACGCGTAAGCGGCCGGGCAGGCGGCGTTGCCCGGTGCCAAAGTCGATTAAATCGGCACCCTGATGGAAACCTGTCCTGCGCGTTGATTTTACTTCTCGAACGGCAATCGGCGATAGCCCCGGTGAAGGCCCCGGTGAAGGCCCGGATTGAACGGACCAGAGCTGGGCGGTTGCTGGCAGCATGGCAGCATCATCCACCGTTTGGCGACACGGGCTGAACACTCACGCTCGCCGATGGACTGCGGACGGGGGTTTGGTTTAGAATCTCTCTCCCGCGCATGCCGACGATCTTGGCGACCGCTTCTCCTGTGAACTATTCATGCCAGTCGACGCCGCCGCCAACGTCCACAATCGCAATACCGCCCTCGTGATTTCGGGCTTCCTCGCTCTGGTCGGCTGTGCGCTGAGCTGGTTTTCACTCTGGGGGCTGATTCTGGTTCCCATCGCTGCGGGAGTGTTCTACTTGCTGCGCCAAAAAACACTCCGGCGTTTGAAGGTGATTGCTGAACCGTTTCCGGAAATCTGGGAAGCCACCCTGCAGTCCCAAGTCGAGTACTTTCGCGGGCTTGAACCAAACCAACAAGCACGATTTCGCAATTTGATGAAGGTGTTTCTCGACGAAGTCACCATTACCGGAATCCGCACGGACGTCGACGAAGCGACTCGGGCGCTGGTCGCCGCCAGTGCCGTGATCCCGATCCTGGGTTTTGACGATTTCGAATACGCGGGATTGGGAGAGGTGTTGATCTACCCCAATTCATTCGACGAAGGATATCAGAGTGATGGTGGACGCGACGCCAATACGCTGGGCATGGTCGGCACGCACCACCTCAGCGGCGTGATGATTCTTTCCAAACCATCGTTGGTCCAAGGGTTCGCCAATACCACGGACAAACGCAACGTGGGCATCCACGAATTCGCTCACTTGGTTGACAAAGCCGATGGTGACGTCGATGGTGTGCCCCTGGGTGCCGGTGCGGGCACCGATGGCGAAACCTTCGAACCGTGGGTGCGTTGGGTCGGCAAGGAACTTCACCGCGAAGTCACCGCGAATGAGTATATCGATGATTATGCATTCACCAACGAAGCGGAATATTTTGCGGTCTTGAGTGAATACTTTTTCGAAGCTCCCGAGTCGCTCGAACAGAAGAACCCGAAGTTGTATGAGATGATGCAGAAGATGTATCACCAAAACCCCAAAAGCATTTTGAACCACGTATTCAGTCGGCCCGGCCACGTCGGTCGCAACGCACCGTGCCCCTGCGGAAGTGGTAAAAAGTTCAAGTATTGTTGCGAACGCAAATCGCGTACGTGAGCCGAGTGCCGTAAGGCGACGGGCAACACCGCCAGCCTGGCCGCTTTCACGTCACGCCGAATTAATTCAAGAAACCGTTAACGATTTTTCACGACGTCAACTACCTTCCTACCAAGGAATCTATCAAATGTCTGACTGGCCACTGGGTGTATTCGCATCGATCGACGCGGGACTGGGCGTTGCCTGGTCGGTGATCCGCGAGCTGGGCGTGCCGACGATTCAGCTCCACGCACCGCACGCGGGAAACCGCACGCCGCAAGCTGCTGAAACCTTTGCGGCGCAGCTCCGCGAGCAAAACATTCGCTGCACGGCCGTCTTCGGCGGCTTTGAGGGCGAGAGCTATGCGGACATTCCCACCGTCGTTCGCACCATCGGACTGGTTCCCGAAGCGACCCGCGCCGAGCGGCTCGCCGAGATGATGGCGATCAGTGATTTTGCCAAGCTACTCGGGGTGGACTGCGTCGGGTTGCACCTGGGATTCGTGCCTCATGATGCCTCCGATCCCGGTTACGCCAGCATCGTCGACGTCACTCGCAAACTTTGCGATCACTGTCATGAAAACGGCCAGTTCCTGCACCTGGAGACCGGTCAAGAAACGGCCGATGGATTGCTGGCGTTCATCGCGGCGGTCGATCGAGCGAACTTGAAAATTAACTTCGATCCCGCCAACATGGTTTTATATGGTTCCGGTGACCCCATCGAGGCGCTGCGTCAACTCGGCCCGCACGTCCGCAGCGTGCACTGCAAGGACGCTGCGGCCAGCGATCAACCGGGCGTGACCTGGGGCCAAGAGGTGCCGCTCGGCGAAGGCGATGTGGGGATGGAAGCGTACCTGAAAACCCTCGCCGAAATCGGCTACACCGGACCGCTAACGATCGAGCGTGAGATCCCCGAAGACCCGGCGCGGCAGAAAGCCGAAATCGGTGCCGCACTCGAATTGCTGAAACGCTTGAAAGCGGCCCAAGGCAAGGGATGAGCCGTTTTGGCATTAGCCTGGGCTGTTGATTGAGTGAGCCGAGACGCGTAAGCGAGAGAGTCGATGTGCCTCCTCGCTGACGCGTCGGGTTATGATTTTCGAGCTAAAAATCGCGAACAAGATTGAATCAACCGCCGGCTTGTTCCGGCGGTAGAACGTCTTCCAACAAAAATAAACCGAGCACTTATGTGAAGTCCTCCCGCTCAAAACAACTCCGTCAGAACGCGGCGATCGACGATGCGCCGCCGATCGAGTTGCGTGGATGTCGCGTCCATAATTTGAAGAATATTGACGTCGATATCCCACGCGGGCAATTGACGGTGATCTGCGGACTGTCCGGCAGCGGCAAGACTTCGTTGGCCTTGGACACGCTCTACGCCGAAGGCCAACGCTGCTACATCGAGAGTTTTTCCGCCTACACCCGCCAATACCTCGCTCGGCTGGAAAAACCCGATTGCGATTCGATCACCGGCATCCCACCGGCGATCGCCGTCACGCGGGCCGCCGCGGTGAAGAACAATCGCAGCACCGTGGCGACGGCGACCGAGATTGCCGAGCACGTACGGTTGCTGTTCGCCAAGGCCGCCGATCTGATCTGCTATGGCTGTGGCCGCCAAGTCGAAATAGACAGCCCGCAAAGCGTGGCGGCGGAAATGACGGATCCGGCCAGCGGTGTGTCGCGCGCGATCGTGGGCTTCGAAATCTGGCTACCCAATCGAGCTGCCGCCAGCGAGATCTTGCTCGGTCTGCAACAGGAAGGTTATCTGCGACTGGTCCTCAAAGGTGAAACGTTTCGTCTCTCCGACGAGGATCGTGGACCTCTGGCCCGGCGAATCGGCAGTCGCGGTGCGTCCGCTATCGTTGCCGTCGACCGACTATCCGGTGATAGCGAATTGTCGCGCTGGACCGAATCGCTCGAAACCGCCATGGCCGAAGGCAATGGACGCGCCGTTGTGTTGCTTGAGCGCCGTGAAACCAGTCATGCCGAAGATGACGGGACGGACGAAAGCGAACCCGCCCTGCGGCTGGTCAACGCTCCTGTGCGAACCATGGTTGTTGACGGACGCGACATGGAACAGCGAATCGTCAGCGATCGTCGATGCTGTGACGAGTGTGACATCGAATACGCCGACCCCGTGCCGCGGCTGTTTAATTTCAATCATCCCCTCGGCGCGTGCCCGACCTGCGAAGGCTTTGGAGATGTACTGCGCGTCGACATGTCACTCGTCGTGCCGGACCCCTCGCGATCAATCCGCGAAGGTGCCATCGCACCTTGGAACACGCCCTCGTACAGTCATGAACTCGACGAACTGATCGCCCTCGCGGATGACTGCAACATTCGCGTGGACGTGCCGTTTGAAAAACTCAAAAAATCCGAACGGAAGAAAATCCACGCCGGTGTGCCTGAGCGCACATTCGGTGGGCTCGATGGTTTCTTCGCGTGGTTGGACCGCAAGAAATACAAAATGCACGTGCGCGTGTTCGCTTCCCGCTTCCGGACATACTCGACTTGTCCGACCTGCGGGGGACAACGGTTCAAACCCGAAGCACTCGCCTACCGGATCGCGGAGAAACGCATCGCTGATGTACTCGCGATGCGTTGCGATCAAGTCACCGAGTTTTTGACGAACGTGACGATCGAGGCGAGCGATGACGCGGACAATGCGTCCGACGAAGACGCACCGACACTCGCGATGGTGGCCGAGGCGAATGAGCATCGGCAGTACACGATCGCGCGTGAACCGGTGCGTCAGGTTCTCGATCGCTTGCGATACCTCGACGCCGTCGGACTGGGCTATCTCCAGCTCGATCGGCCACTACGAACTTTATCCGGTGGCGAGACCCAGCGGATCGCCTTGACCTCGGCGCTGGGCAGCAC
>JBDNIG010000525.1:0-6586 GCA_041688415.1 Rhodopirellula sp.
ATGGCCAATTTCGTTCCCTATGCGTACCGTTCCAATGTGAACCGAGCGCACAGCTGCCCAGCGCACCAACTCAGCGACAAATGTTATTCGGAAAATTGGCTCGAGAACCTGCTAATTTCCGCCTCGATGAACGGAAAAACGGGGGCTTAAATTGTGTTAGAGTCAGCAAATTCGAAACCAATGCAATTCGCCTGAGTGAATTTCCAATTCTGAATTCGACTCGAAGTGCGTCGGTGATATCTCGAAAGTCTCTAAACTGACGCACCCAATTTCCAATCGGAAAAGCCGATGTGCCCGCCAATGCCGTTTTCATTTCATCGAGTCGTGCGATTTCCCCAATGAAATCGAATGTAAATTGAGCGTCGTTTGCGAATTTGCTGGAGTGTTTGGTGATCCGATCAATTTCCGAATCATCAAGTTCGGCATTGTGCAACGCTTCGCTCTTCAGATGTCGTTCTAGTTCGTTTCGATCTTCTCGGACATCCCACAAATCCTGCCGGACAAATGCGATGATTTTCTGTCGCCCTGCAAGTAACCCTTCGTAAGCTCGACGATACTCAGCTTGGGTAATGCTGACTCGATTATCCTTGTCGTACCAACCACCAACACGACTACCGACGAGAACTATAAAGTAGTCACATTCGTCGCTTGCATGAAGGCAGGTTTCGTAAGAATTCAGATCGGCCTGGACAGGAAAGTCGTTGTGGTCCGAAAGAAGAACTTCGTATCCAAGTTCCTCAAGCCAGAATTTCAGTGCAGATCGTAGATCACGGAAGTCGTAGATCGTCGAGGAGACGAATACTTTGGGTTTGTCAGACATTCTCACCGCCTCCATCAACGTTGTCCTGAAGCAACTCACGCAAATGACTCTTGATGACGAAGCGTTTCTTCTCCTCTTCATCGACGAGTGCTTGCCGAACCAGTGTGTCGATCGCCTCTTGTGCTGAATCCAGCGATAGCCCGGTGGCAGATGCTGCTTGCTCGACGGATAGGCCGTCCACAGAGAGGTTCAGGATTGTTGCTTCTGAGGACGACAATTTGACCCCGAGGCGGTCTTTCCAGAATTCGTTGTAGTTGTCGGGGACGATTCGCCAGTCCAGTGTCAGTGTGAATGTGTTGGCTGAAGAATTGGATTCCATTTGAGGTGGTCTGCGTTTTTGAGTTCGCCACGCATGTTGAAGCTGGCGAAGGCCGGAACCGGCGAGTTCTGCGAAACCGATTAACCTGAGTGCTCGTGCAATCAGTGGGTTCCGGCATTGGCTCTTGCCGCCTTCGATCAAAGCACGCTGGGTGGCAAGTGACTTGCCGGGGTTGAAGCAGACGACTTGCTCCGGCTGGATTTCGACTTGAGCGGCGGCTCGTTTGTCGGTGAAGTCCTGATGGATGAAGAGATTGACCAGAGCTTCACGCATAGCGAGGTAATCCGCTGATCCCGATGTTGCCTTCAGGCCGTCCAGCGTCACCCCATCGACGCCAACGTACTGGGAGAAAAACTCCACCGACTTCTTCAGGCAATCAATCACGTTGGAATGTGATTCGACACGTTCATCCCAGCGTTCACCTTCCGTCATCACAGCACGTAGGTCGATTAATTCACGCCCGAGAATCCTCATGATCGAAGCATCGGTCCCGAACAGCATTTGAAGTTGATTGATTTCTGCAGCGCTGAGGCTATCTCGGTCATCCAACAATCGAGAATGAATGATCTCTTGTGGAGAGCGAGTGTCGCCTTCGGTTGCCAGTTTTGAGGCGTACCATTTCACAGTGTCAGCGGAAAGAGAATCCCACTGAATTCTGCCTTGCAGATTTTCTTGTGCTGTTTCAAGTGCTCGTCGGCGTTCGGACCATTCCTTTACAAACGAACGACCGTCAGTGAGTGTCAGCGATTCCGCCTGCCGAGCATTCCCTGCAAGTATCGAGTGAAAGTCGCTTGTCTCGTTGTCCTGCGATTCGTATGTGCTGACTTCCACCGCTTTGTACGTGACACTGTCTGGATGAATGGTGTCGAAGATGAACAATTTGTAGTTGGCGGTCTTCGGAGACACACGCCAGACGAGCATCGGAGCGAGGACGTAGACGAGTTCGCTGAACCCGATGTACGGATCGCCATCATCTTGAAGAGCATTCGATAGCTCAATCGTTTCAGGTGGCGGGTCAGCACCGTCACCCATCAGCATCAGGCGTTGGCCAACCAACTTCCCTTTTGTGACGGCAATCTGCTCGACTACAAAGAGCGGAAGCTGAAGAAGACCCCGCACGCCAGTAACCGCTGCTACCAAGAGCGTCTGAGGTGCCTGTTCCTTTAGGATCGAGATAGCCCTCGCCCGATTGATACTGTTCAAATCATGACCAAGCTCATTCCGCAGATTCAACAGTTTCGTCAGTGCATCATCCGTTAACCGAACGCCCTTTGAATCGTCTTCGCCAGCAAACCCAGACTTGAGGTAAGCTTTGGCTGGATGACTGCATTTCAGCTTCGCTACTTGTTGCGTAACGCTGAGAAAGTGACCAAAGGCAAGGTGACCTTCCAGCTTGGCAAACATCTCGGGAGCTTCGTCAGCATCTTCACGTACCGAATACGAGGCGAGTGACACCGATGCCAGATAGCGTGCAAGAATCTCAGCACCCTTCAACAAGGCATCCAGCAACGTTTCTTCCGAGCGACTACGAATGATGCGTCCGCACGAAAGTGCGACCGGATGTGGGTAAACCCAAGAGCCCCGCTCGAACAGCCGAAACTCGTCTTCGGTCATGTGTGTTTTTGCCGTCATTTTGCTCTAACTGCCCCGCTAATCATCATCGAATAGAACCTTCTGTCTTGGGCTGTTTTGCGTTGCTTTCGGCTTTGGCTTCCCGTGCGGCATCTCAACCATGTCCATGTCCAAACCCTGTCGATGAACCTCGAAGCCCGTGGCGGCTCGAATCTCGGCTTTGCCCACGCTGAATTTGAAAGGAAACAATGAGGGAAGCGTCAGTAACTCGTTGGCTTCAATCTGATCTTTCGCCAAAGCAACATGTGACGCTTTGAGCAGCCAAACCTGAAGCTTCTTTGATCTGGTGGAATGTAAATTCGCCGCCGTGAACAACTTGTTGTCTTCTGAGTCATTGAGAACGTGCCAGTCCACCATGCTGCGAACAAGTCTCGGCACGGCTTTCTGTACCGTGGTTCGTTCGCCCCATGTGGATGCAAGACGCCGCTGGACTTGGCCCCACGTGACCTCTTCTTGCAGCTTGAGCAGTCTGCCAATCGAAGAGGTGATGTCATGGAAAATTGGGTAAGCGATCAGGCACATGCCCCAATGCAACCAGAGGCGATCCTTGGACGAAATCGACCTGAGAAGCTCGATGGCCTCAACACGAATCGGAATTTGTTCTTCGGGGACACGTGCCCAAATTCTCATGAGGACAGTAACGGTTTTTCCACGAGCCACGTCGCCGGGGTGTTCGTCAGCAAGAATCTCGTGCAGGTACGAGCGCAGCGTGGCGGGGTCATGGTCTTGAGCTACTCTGTCTGCCAAAGCGTCAAGCCATTCAAGTTTGATCTTTCTGTCGAACCCTACGACTGCGGTCATTTTCCCTCCTTGCAGAATCGTACAAACGGAACGATAATTTCTTCCAAGGCGATGCCACCATGTGACACAACGTTTTTGTCCTTGAATGTGAAGGCGGACAATCCTTCCGGCAACAACGCAAAACGATCTGGTGGCAGCCCGACGTTCGACCATTGAAGACTCTCTGGGATCTGGTCGTTAGCCTGTTGTCGAAATGTTTGGCTTTCGTAAATCCTGGCACGCTTGCCCGTCGTTTCGGGCTTTACGCCGTCATTTGGTTTTCCAATGCCTTTGGCGGCGATGTTACCGTGGTCGGCTGTCATGAAAATTTCATAACCTTCTTCCATCAACCGATCCAGCAGCGACAACAGGTTATTCGCTTCCAATCGGATTGCATCGTGCATCCCTGCCGCACCCTGTTTCTCGCCGTGCATGATGTCGTCAACGGTGTTAACGACAATGCCGACTATCGACTCGTTCGGGTTGGCAAGACACTTGTCCAGACTTCTTGTCGAACCTGAAGTTACCTTCTTTGCGTAGTGTATCAGATCAGACGAAATTCCCTCATCCTCCCAAAATCGTTTCCAGTGCCTCGGTTCTCGACTCGTGTGCTCCATCGAATCGGGAAAATACATCGGCGGCTGTCCGGCGAAGATCGACTGCCGTGAAATGGACGTAAGCGACGGCACCCATGCAAAAACACTCGACTCTTCCAGTCGCCAATTGCTTCGCTCAGCCTCGATGATCTGTCGGAAAACCAACCATTGATCCAATGCCAGGCCGTCCATCACCACCAAAGCCAGCTTTCGCAACGACTCCTTGGTTCTGATCGAAGCGAGATACTTCGGCACATGATGCACCATCACTGGTTCAGGCACGAAAGGCAGGTTGTAAAGACTTCCAAATCGCTCCTGCATCCAGTCAGCAAATTGCCGTTCCACACGAATATGCAGCTCGTGCCAACTTTGCTTCAGCGTGTCGTCAAGCAACGGATCAACTTTCCATCTCAACACGACAGCCTCGGCCCACGCCCGAGCAAACTGCTGCCAATCACGATGCGTGTCAGAGACCGACGGGAGTTTCTCAGCGGCACGCTCAACAAGCTTGTTGTAGCGTTTCAGTGCATCCGCCATCGGATCGTGCTTGACGCCGATGTGAGCCCACGCAGGCAGACGATCGGGTGACTCGCATTCCACCGGCTGAAGAAGACCTTCGATGAAGAATGTGTCCACATACGCTCTTACATCCTGATGATCGAACGGGACAATCAGTTGTCCATTTTCATCTGAATCGTATCCCAGACCCGCCTCGTGTACCGCTGCTGTCTGGGCACCGGAATCATCGCTGAACGAATCGACCAAGCATCTCCATTGACGCTGCAAGAACTGAAAGAAGATCGATTGGTTGGACAGCAAATCCGGTAGAGACCAGTTCGCAAGATCCGGTTTGGATTGCAGGCTTTCTGTCAGGTGTGTTGTCAGCACGTCGGGCAAGGTGCGGTTTGCGTGATACAGAGGCAGCAATGATCGCAACAGATCGACGGCGGTGCTGATCATGCTGCGTTCGATCCGAAAACACGATCGCAATACAAAATCCTTCGTTGCTTTATCAGCAAGCTTGGAATCGTGATCTTGCTGGTAAGCCACGAACAACCGATCAAGCAACGAGCGATCAAGTGCTGCCAGCACCGGATAGCTCAGATTGGGAAATAGCTTGTGCAAGCTGAATTCCAATTGCCGCCCGGCTTTCAGCAAGTCATACGGCAAATGCTGGAGATCGCTCTCGCTGCGAAGCACGACCACAAGCTCCGTCTTCTCGCCGCAATTCCAGAGCGAACGGTACTTCGATTCATAGGCATATCGAAACGCAATCGAATCCTCGAATGGAATCAGATCGAATCCACGTCGTTTGATCTCCGTCAGCATCTGCTCTTCGGTCAGCAAACCATCGGGATCAGAAACCAACGTGAGTCGGTTGATGTCCTTCTTAAAGTGCTTCAGGATCGTCTGTCGCCAATCAGTCATACAGCCACCCCACCCATCCCATCAGCCGCAATGCGATAGCCCCCGGTTCCGCTGCGCTCATCAGCCGCAATGCGCTAGCATCCGGTTCCGTTGCGCTCATCAGCCGCAATGCGCTAGCATCCGGTTCCGTTGCGCTCATCAGCCGCAATGCTCTAGCCCCCGGTTCCGTTGCGCTCATCAGCCGCAATGCGCTAGCCCCCGGTTCCGCTGCGCTCATCAGCCGCAATGCGCTAGCATCCGGTTCCGTTGCGCCGTCGTGGTGGGGGAACCGGGGGCTAGTGCCCGGCGGTTGATACGACCAGTAGCAAATCATTGGTCTCGCTCCTTGCGATCTTGTGCTTCGTCAACATATTGAATCACTACCGCCAGATCATCTTCCGAATTGACACACTCCCAATCACCGAGCTTTGTCCAAACCGGACGATCGTGAAAACACTTCCATTCTTCTCTCAATTCTCGTGTAGCATTCGCCTTTAGCTGGTCACGAACTTTTGCGCCATCGTATCCGGTGGCAGTAACAACCACATGAACATGGTTCGTGCGGGCATTCACTTTCCACAAATGCCAGCTACGATGATCGCAATGCTTTCTGACGGCGGATTCAACCTTCGCACGCTGTTCATCATTCAACAAAATGATTGGATGCTTCAAACGATCCTTTCGCCATTGTGCCAGGCGAGGCTGAGGCTGTTGCGATCCGCTACGGCGTTTTCGCCAGCCTCGGATGTCGCCCTGTAAGTGTGTCCCATAAACGGTCCACGTGATAAAGAAAGCCAGTGGTTCGTCGTTGTTCATAAGTTACCTTCGTTCGCCATCAATCGGTGCGTGCTAGCGTCCGGTTGCGTTGCATCCAACATCAGCCGCCACTCGCTAGCCCTCAATCAAGCGAACGTCGATTGCAAAATTCATAAGAGAACTCGAAAACCCCCGGCGTTTCCCGTATGATTCGGAGACAAATTCAAATTCCTTTCATACGCGCTAACGAGGGTTTCGAGTGAACGCTAAATTACG
>JBDNIG010000079.1:0-4009 GCA_041688415.1 Rhodopirellula sp.
CCGAAGCGGTGGAGAGGGGAGACTGGATGGTGTTTTTATCGCTCGGAACAAGAACGCAAGGTTTGTAAAACGCTTGCCGCCGCGCGGCTCATTTTTCCTTGTCTTCATCGTCCTCCTCGAGCCAGTTGAGGTCAAAGTCGTCGGCCCCCTGATCATCCGATTTTACTTCGTCCGCAACGGATGACTCTCCGCTTTCCTCGCTGCCGCTCGGCCCAGAATCGAAACGGTATTCACCCGTCAGCGGATCGGGTTTGAGCTGCAACGACTCGTCGTCGGGAGAAAACGAAGTCTCACCGCGAAGTTGTTTGATTCGTGAAACGTGTTGAGGCGATTCGGCATCACTTTCGCTGTCGTCCGCCGACATCAGATCGCCGACATCAATCGCAACGTCATCGAGAGCCGAAGCCATTGAGGTGGCGTCCTGGACGGGTTCCTCGGAGGGATCAACGAGTTCGACGTCGTCGAGATCGAGCTCGTCAATTTCGTCGTCCATCGGCAAGGGATCGACCGGTTCATCGAGCACTTCGATATCGGTCAGTTCGCGCGATTCGTCCTCCAAGTCCACGACCTCTTCGCTCTCGACGGCGTCGGCGAGCTGTTCGTCGGAAACGTTTTGATTTTCATCCGGCTCACTGACCACGGTTTCCTCGACCACCGTGACTGCGTCTTCAATTTCGTCGGTGCCGTCCCAATCCTTATCCGCCGCGGAGGAATCACCGCGATCCGTCTCAAAATTTTGTTGTGTCGTTAACTCTGGTGCAGCAACCGAATCCACCGCCGCCGTATCAAGCGAAGGCGAGTCGGAATTGTCAGACTCAGCTTGGCCAATCGAACGTTTGGGGAAGATCTCTTCCGTATTGTCTTTGAGCACGGTTCGTCCGAGTTCGATGGCACGCTCGATACTCCAGCCGCGATCACGGACGAATTGGTCAGCGAGTACACCCGCCAGCACTTTGCGATACATGTTGAACTTTGGCCAGACAAACTCGAGCTTGTAAGCGTCGCTGTAGTAGCCGATCAATTTGTTCTGCGGGACCGCCTCGAGTCGCGCCGCGAGGTCGTGGGTGATCGTCGACGGCGTGTTGCTGTACCACCAATGCCCATTGGGAATGACGTTGGGAAAGATCCACGCGTAGCTGACGAGTTCCTGATTCGTGACGCTCGCCAGCACGGACACGGGAAACTTGACATCGGCAAACGTGTTGAATAACTCGCGGTACTGGATCAACGATACGCGTGAATCAAACAAGTCTTGTCCTTGAAACACCCCGCCGGTGTAGACTTTGCGATTGACGCCAATCATTAGATCGAAGGGAAGCTGAAACTCGTCGCATAGCTCCGCGAGCGTCCAGAAGACTCGCCGTGACAAAGCGTCGCGGTGGCTCGGGTCGGATGTCAATCCGCCCCGCAATACTGCGTCGAGCGCCGTCTTGGCTCGACCGTCTGAGACGGAAGTCGGTGTGAACGAGGGCGGCAGCGAGATGGCGCAGGCGCGTGCGCCGCGGCCAACGAAATGCTCGAACAATGCTCGCAGGCTCGCCCGCAGGCTTTCGAGCGTGCCGTCGAGTTCCACGCCGGTGCATGCGGCGAGACGCTCGCGCACATTTCGGTCGGCGAGGTGGAAAACCAGGTCATCGGTGCGGAGGCAGGGGATGTAGCGATCGCTATCGAACCCCGCAAGATCATCGTCAAAATCGTTCGTCAAGAACACCGCTTCGATGTTCGATTGGTCGAGCACCACGTCGGGCCACTGCGCCGATGACATGATCGATTCGCTACGATCGTAGAGTGATTCCCAGTTGTTCGCGTGCAGTCGGTCTTCCTCAAATCCGAAGAACATCTTGCAAATTTCGATCAACCAACTGTACTGGACCGTGTTCTCCAGCGGTGCCAGTCGTCCGACGAGCCGCTCGACGAGTTCCTTCGGCCCGATCGAGCCGCCTTCGATCTGCGACTTGGGCATTCCCGCCGAGTGCGCAAGTTCGGTGTAGTAGTGATAACCCAGAAGATCGGCGAGTGTTGTCGACGCCGCGGCGTGAGGATTGATGTGCGTGTGAGGGTCGATCAATCGCAACGACGCCAGTTCGTTATAGATATCGGTTCGTGCGGATCCAGGTTGGCTGAAGGCGTCAGACATGTCAGTATTCAATCACGCGAGGGTTTTTTACAAATGGAACGACCCCCACTAGAGTAACTGCTCAGACCGACTGATTCGACGCTTTGTGTGGCCGTGCATCCAAAAATTGCAACTGTTGGTGCAGCATTGCGACCGAAGGCATCGGATGGGACGGATTTTCGCTCACTTTTTCCGAAAGCGACTGCTGCTGAGAGACCGCCCGCAGCGGGTTGCCAAAAATGGCTTCGACTTCCATCGCTCGTCCGTGGAGGAAATCCAGCCGCATGCTGCTGTCGTAGGGGACCATGGTCTCGGTGTGCTGCATCGTTTTTTTGATGGCCGTCTCATCGATGGACACGCCACATAACGTCGCCCCTCGATAAACTTCGCGAATCAGCGTATCGGCGAGATCCCGCGCCGCAGGCGATGCCATGATCTCGTTCGTCGCCGCGTCGAGGACCACCGACAAACCGTTGAAAGGAATGTTCCACATCAGTTTTCGCCAACGTGCCGCGGCGAGTTCGTCGGTCCACTGCGCGTCGATGCCGGAACCGGTCATATCAGCGAGAATCCGCTGACCATGCTCACGCGTCGCATCGTCATTGTTTTCGATTGCGCGCTCATAAACGCCGAACACGATCCGGCCAAAATCCAGGTGCCGAATGTGACCCGGTCCGACTTTGTTGCTGCATAGAAAACAGCATCCGCCGAGAATTCCATTCCCTGGCACCGCGTCCGCCGCTGCCGCTTCCACGTCCAGTCCGTTTTGCAACGACAGGACCACGGCGTGCTCGGTAACGACTTGGGGCAACATGCTTGCCAGCAGATGATTGTTCGTCGATTTCAACGCCACAATCACGACATCGCACGGCGGCATGTCATTGACATCGCGATAGATATTCGGAGCCGTCAGGACAAAATCACCACCCATCGAGTCGACCCGCAAGCCCTGCTCGGCAACGTGATCGTAATCGGAGTGCAACAGAAAATGCACATCGTGTCCGGCGTGGGCGAGCATGCCGCCATACAAGCCGCCGACCGCCCCGCTACCTAAGATTGCGTATCGCATCACAGAAAACTATTGAAGTACGGGGCACACATCAAACCACTCTCGCCTCTGATCCAACATCCAGTTATTCGTTTCGGGCGGCCCCCACAATCCGGTTTCATACGTGAGCAGGGGTGGAGCCGCGGGGCTCCGCCACGCTGCGAGAATCGGATCGATAATCCCCCAGGCCAGTTCGACTTCGTCGCCGCGCGAAAACAAGCTGGCATCACCTTGAACGGCATCGAGCAGCAAACGTTGGTAGGCGTCCGGCATCACACTGCCGCCGGTGGAATCTTGAAAGTTAAAGTCCAGGTTACTTGTTCGCGTCTTCATGCCCGCATCGGGAACTTTCGTTTCGAAGTGCAGTTGAATCCCTTCAGCCGGCTGCACTTGGATGACCAAGCGGTTGCCGATCGAATTGCGGTCCTTGCCACCAAAGAGCATGTGAGGCACATCCTTGAACTGGATCACGATCTGGGTCGTGCGGCAGGACATACCTTTGCCGGAACGCAAATAGAACGGGACGCCCTGCCATCGCCAATTGTCGCAGTAAAGTTTGAGTGCCGCAAAGGTGGCCGTTTGGCTATCCGCTGGCACACCTTCTTCCTGCAGGTATCCCGTGTACTGGCCGCGTACAGTTTGGGCTGCGAAATCGCCACCGGACAGCTTGCGAATTGCGTGCAGCACTTTAACCTTCTCGCCACGAACCATGGTGGCATCGAACCAGGCGGGCGGTTCCATGGCGGTGATCATCATCAATTGCAGCAGATGGTTCTGAAACATGTCCCGCAAAATGCCACTCGTGTCGTAGTAGCCGGCACGTCTACCGACGAGGACTTCCTCGG
>JBDNIG010000526.1:0-9210 GCA_041688415.1 Rhodopirellula sp.
AGAAATCGCTCGATGTCGTCAGTGGCTGGAAACGCGTGCGCCATGATCCCTGGCACAAGGTGCTGCCCAGCCGGGTTTTCAACGCCATGGTCAGCGGGCTGACGGGCGTGCGATTACACGATCATAACTGCGGTTTCAAAGCGTACCGGCGCGAGGTGTTGGGCGAAGTGGATCTGTACGGAGAGCGACATCGGTTCATTCCTGTGCTCGCGGCGGCTCGCGGATGGCAGGTCGGCGAGATCGAGGTGCTGCATCATCCGCGCAAGCACGGCTACTCGAAGTATGGTTTGTCACGATTAGGGAAGGGCTTTCTCGATTTGATGAGCATTTATTTGTT
This sequence comes from Rhodopirellula sp., assembly GCA_041688415.1. Lineage (GTDB taxonomy): Bacteria > Planctomycetota > Planctomycetia > Pirellulales > Pirellulaceae > Rhodopirellula. Next base: position 338 of record JBDNIG010000526.1, read on the forward strand.
GACCGGATACGCACGTCGTCCGCTGCATTTGATCGGTTCGGCGGGGTTGATGTGTTTCGCTGCGGGCTCGCTCGGGATGCTCTATTTGAGTGTGATGTGGGTGCTAACGCGGATCGGCGATAGCGAACCGTTGATCCTGCATGCGAGGGCGGTGTTTTACTACTGCATCCTGGCCGTTTTGTTGGGCGCGCAGTGCGTGTTGGCGGGACTGATTGCGGAGTTGATTGTGTCCGTATCGGCGGCTCGTGATCGCACGCTGCGTACACTTCAAGTGAACGGACCCAACGTGGCCGCGGATGGGTCGGCCGCACGTGTGCCACGACCGAGCGTGCAGTACGGAGTGTCCGAGCTGGCGGGCTTCGGCGCCGCCGCTGGACCGGGGCGCCACGATCGTGATGGACAAGGTCGACGTTGATGCGGAAACACGATGTACCGCGGAACAATCGGCTCAACATGCACGCGATCTTGATCGTGGCAGCGTTGGCGTTGGTAGCGGGCCGGATCGCGACGGTCATCAATACCGAAGGCGACGCGGCATTCTTGAGCGCGAACGATCGTAGCCGCTGGGTGAGCGTCGCGGCGCTAGTGGAACGACACACCTTCGAGATTGACGATCTGATCTCGATGCAAACCGAACGTGGGCACCGAATATGGGACACGATCGACAAGGTCCGGCACGTCGGCGGCGACGGGCGATTGCATTACTACAGCAGCAAGCCGACTTTATTGACGACGATGGTCGCCGGAGTGTATTGGGCGGTTCGTGAGATAACGGATTTGAACCTTTCGGAGCATCCGATTTATATGCCGCGACTGCTGCTGTTGTTGATCAACTTGCCCGTGCTCGCGTTGTTCCTCATCACGATGACGCTGAGTATCGAGTTGTCGAGTGCGTCGGATTTGGCGAAACGATTAGCGGTCGTTGCGAGTTGCTTCGCCACGATGCTGACGCCGTTTGCAATTTCACTGAACAATCACCTGTTCGCGGCCGCTGCGACTTCCCTGACGCTGTTTCTGTATTTACGAGCGACGGAAAAGATCCACGATTCGATCGCGGGCGTGACCTATCGGCCGGTCTTGATACCCTGGATGATCGCGGGAGCGTCGGCGGCCTTTGCCGTCGCGTGCGAACTCCCGGCACTCTCGATGTTCGCTCTGTGGGCGGTGCTGTTCGCACTGTTGTACCGCGGTAGCATTCCGGGGTTTTGCGTGGGTGCGGCCATCGTGGGCGCGGGTATTTTCGGGACAAATTATTGGGCGCATCAGTCTTGGAAAACGCCCTACGCGCATCGTGGCGATGGCCAAGTGGTCGTCGAGTTTCCATGGCGCGAACCCGACGCCGATGCGACGGCGAAGGAATTGCGAGCGTCCCTGGAGAGTGAACTGTGTCAACTGGAACCCCTCGTCGGTGCATCCTCGATGGCCGTTCGCAGGTTGGGAGACGAATCCGGTGAGTACGAAATCGTGGCGGTATTTGATCGCGGCGAGAACCCGCAGCAGCGGCAATGGAAAGTCCGCAGAATTTCATCCCGAAAATCGGAGTCCGCGTGGGAATCGGAGTCCGCGTGGGAACTCGTTCAGTGGGACGACTGGTACGACTATCCCGGTAGCTACTGGCGAACGGGCCAGCGAGCAGGCGTGGATCGCGGCGAGCCAAGCCGCACGGTTTACGCGTTTCAGGCAACCGTGGGGCACTACGGAGTTTTTTCGCTCACGCCGATTTGGCTGCTGATGCCACTGGGGCTGGTTCGCCGCATCCGCGAGGGACCACTCGATCGGCGGTATCTCGCCGCCGCGACGCTGTTGGCGACCGTGGTGTGTTTTGCGTTCTACGTGGCGCGGCCGGAAATCGATCGCAATTATGGGGGGGTGAGCGTGTGTTTTCGCTGGATGCTATGGTTCGTCCCCCTGTGGATGTACGCAATTGTTACGGAACTGGAGCGATTTTGTGAATCGTGGGTGGGGAGAATGTTCGTGCTCATTCTGATTGCGGCAAGCATTTTCTCGGTTTCAACGAGTTTGGATTCGCCGTGGCAGAGCCCGTGGTTGTATCGCTTTGCGTCGTTTTTGCACTGGATAGGCTAGGTGATGAGCCGCTAGTATCGCGTCGATCCCGACAGGTTGTTCAACCGGTCGGTAACCGACACAGTTGCTCTCACGGATGAGACGCCTCCGTTGACCTCACCGGACACTGATTCACGCTCGCACCCTGGCCGCCAACGTTGGAAAACTTTGTCGGTGGTGGTGTTGGTATGCCTGACGATTGTCGTCATTGTCCGTACGCTGGGGCCGCAAACGCTCGGGGAGCAGGCGCGGCGGGTGTTTGAAAAGCAGCTTGCCGAGCACTATCAGGACTGGAACGTATCGATTGGTCGCGGTGTCTATCGACCGGGCGTGGGGCTGCAGTTCGACAACATCCGATTATCGCCTCGCGTGCCGGTGGATCACGCCGCCAATCCGGAAACGAGTCGGGCCGCCGCGTTCACCGGTGCGATCTTAGGGAGTTGGCGGCGGGAGCCCGCGGTCGAGATCGAGCGGATGACGGTTTTCGCTGACATGGATATCCAGAGATTGCTCGATCAGCGCAATCCGATGCAGACGCGGCGTGTGGTCATCGACGGCGTGACCGCGGATGCACGTGTGCAGCCCGATGGCACAATATCGCTAGCCGGTTTGTGGCCGCCGCCTCGGCTCGGTCCGATTTGTCCTCGCATCGAGGCTCACGAAGTGCATTTGAAAGTCACCGTCGATGCCAAAGCCGGTTCGTCGGTGAGCCCGCCCGGTCACCGTGCCGGTCCGCCGCGAGGAGGGAGCGATGACGATCAACCGCTGCAGTTTCATTGGTCCGAAATCACGATGGAGAACGTCGACGAAATTCCCGGAACCCGTGACGGTCGACGCCGATTCATCGTTCGCGGTGACAGCGATCTCTTTCGCAGTTGTGATCTGGAAGTATCGCAAATTCTGAGCCAAGACGAAGTGGTGCAGACGCGCGTGAAGTCCAACATTTCCGATTTGCGCATGACGCATGGTTTGTTTGCACGAATTGAAACGTGGTTGCCCCGCCACCTACCCGTCGATGCCCAGTTCAGCGTCGCGGGAGATCTGAGCGTCCAGGTTCAGGTCGGCACACCATCGGACGGTACTCATCCCGCCAATCCAAACTCGCTCGATTATGACGTCGACTACGTGGTGCGAGATGGGAGCTACGCGGACAAGCGACTGCCGGAGCGGTTCGAGCAACTTCGCGGGCGTCTGCGTTTGACGCCTCGAAAGATTGAGCTGTTTCCCACCGAGGCAAAGTTCGGGGCTACGAACTGTCGCGCCGCGGGCACGAGCGATCTGGAAGTGGCCATGACGGGGCCTGAAATGGCAGTATCGAGCTACTTCCAGTCGCTGCGGCAACGACCGGCTATTCTCTCGATTCCATTTGGCGACTCACGCTTGATGGCGAAGCTATCGAATTGCAGATTCAAGATTGCCGCGGACGATTTGCATCTCAACGAAGGCTTGCGTCGCTCGCTGCCCGCACGCAGCGCCGTGCTATTTGATCGCTTTCGCCCGGCAGGGCGAATCGATCTGGCGGCCGAGTGGTCCCATCGTAATCCGCTCAATGGCGAGCCGTGGGCCGTTCGTGCCGATGTGAATTGCAAAGGGGTGGACGTGCGGTTCGACAAATTCCCGTATCCGGTCAAGCAGCTCCAGGGACAAATTCGGATCGCCGATGGTCGCGTCGATACACGGCAATTAACTGGCATGGCGGGCGGGCGGCCGATTCACTGTGTTTTCAACGTACCGATGAAGGTCGATCCAGACCAGGCAGCGTCGCCTGAGAAGAAAATCGTGATTCACTCCGACGGAGCGATCGCGATCGACAATGCCCTGGTCTCGGCACTGTCGCGCCGAGAAGTCACCAACCCATCCGGTGCGGCACGAACATCGGAATCGTCCAACCTCGAGCAGTTCGTGCGCTCGCTCCAACCGCGAGGAGCGATTGAGTTAGCGTCGGCGTCAATCACAACGGACGCGGCCGGCGTGACGAGTCGCCAGATCGATCTCCGAGTCATCGGTGGCACGCTGCGATACGAACGGTTTGCCTATCCTCTGTACAACGTCGCCGGTCGTATCAAGGTCGAGAACGATCTCGTGCGATTGATCGGGTTCACCGCCAACAACGCGGGTGCCGCCAAGATCTCCTGCCACGGTTTGTTTCAAATGCCAACACCGCGAACGCCATCGGAGTTGAATCTGCATTTCCGCGTTGCTGATTTGGCAATGGAGCATTCTTTGAAAGCTTCGCTACCCGAGTCATCACGCGCGGTGTGGGACGCGTTGACGCCTGCGGGAACGCTCGACAAACTCGACGTCCAAGTTCGCCAGACGGGGACGGATCCAGTTGCGTTGTCACTCGACGCGTCGCACCAAACCGAGGCGCGCGCGAACCCAAACCCACTGAGTATCCGACCGAAAACGATCCCCTATCGAATTGACATTGTCGGCGGGAAAGTTGGATTTCATGATGGGGTGGTACAAATCACCGATTTACGTGGCCGCCACGATGCATCGCGTTTGATCGCCGACGGTGTCTGCCAAGCCGAGCCGTCCGGGCAATGGATGTTGACGTTGGATTTACAGAGTGGTTGCCGGCTGATTCCAGACGAAGAATTAATCGCGGCCCTGCCCGAACAGATGAGTTGGGCCATGCGTGGATTGGATCTGCGTGGACCCCTGGGACTGCGTGGCGTGACCAACATTCTTTTGGCGCAAGACGAGACCAAGTCTCCCGTGATCGATTGGGATCTGGCGTTGCAGCTCGAAGGCAACCGGATCGCCGATGTCGGGCCAGTTCACTCGCTGCGCGGTGAGATCATGGTTCGCGGCATCAAGGATGGCGATCTACTGCGGGCTGGAGGAGAGGTCGCCCTCGATTCGCTGCACGCCTACGGGTTGCAGGTCACATCGCTACGGGGTCCGTTCTCGATCATGGGCGAGGAACTGCGTCTGGGAACACTCGCGAGTAACGTCGATCCAATCTCGGGGCTGCCGTTGACTGCGCGCCGATCGGCCCAACGCGGTGCCGCCGACGGTGGATCAGCTCGAACGACTCGGCCGCCAATCTCCGGGCGGATGTTTGATGGGCAGCTCGATGTCAGCGGCACCGTGGCGATGTCGAGCGGCGATTTTGATGTTGGCGTTTCCATGACAAATGCTCAAATTGCGACGATTTTATCGGAAATGGGACAGAAGCGATCGGGGATCACGGGGCGTTTTGATATGAACTCGCGACTCGATGGACGGCTCGGAGATTCCGACCTGCTCAAGGGTGCCGGCACGGCCCGAGTGAGTGGAGCGAATATGTACGAGCTACCGATGCTCGTGCAGTTCTTCAACCTGCTTCGCATCACGCCGACCGAAGATGTCGCGTTCACCGACGCCGAATCCGAGTTCGCGATCTTTGGCGAAGACGTGAACTTCAATCGGCTATCGATGTGGGGCGATCTGATTGCGCTCGATGGCAGTGGGAATTTAACGCGACTCGAACACTTGGACCTGTCTTTCAATACGAAGGTGAGCCCCACGAATTTGTTTAGCAAAGTGATCAGCCCGCTGCGCGACAATCGGTACACGTTCTTTACCGTCGAAGTCGATGGACCGATTTCAGCGCCGACCATCCAGCGTCGAACGCTGAGCGGAGTCAGCCAAACGCTCGAGTCATGGTTCCCGAGCATGATCCGCTCGACGACGGCAAACACATCGACGCTCCGGTAACGTTCTAGACCATCCGCATCTGCTTCCACGAACCCTGTGCGTACCTCGCCGTCATGGTCGCCGCCAGCATGATCACCCACGCGGTCAGCACGCTCCACCACCACCGCAGCGCTGCGGCAACGGAATCGGACATCGATCCAATCCCATCGGCCACGGCCGCGGCGTTGGCTCCCGATGCGGCATCGGCACCCCATAGCACCGGTTGCCAATCGGGCTCGAAAACAACACCAACGGTCAACGCGACGATCGATACCGTCAGCCCGGCCAGCAAGACAAACCAGGTGTCGCCCGCACCACGCAGCGCCCCGGCAAGAATCAACTGGGTCGCATCGAGTAACACGTAAATTGCGACGAAGCCCAGTAAACCTTGTGCGGTCTGCAGCGCCAGTTGCGCGTCGTCGGGGATCGTTGAGGCCGACGGATTGAGTGAGTACAAGGAAATCAACGTTTCGGCGCCGAACCAATACGTCACTGCCCACCCGGCCGCGTACAACCACGCAATCGTCAGCGTCGCCCACACGCAGCGGACCGCTCGTTCGGGGCCGCTGCCGATCAAGTGTCTGCCCACCAATACCGAGGCGGCAATCGACAACCCAACCAGCGGGATGAATGCGATCATGTTGAAATTAATCGCCATCGACGTCGCCTGCAGCGGCACGTCACCGAGTCGTCCAATCATCAGCAAGATCACCGTGAACGCGCCCGCTTCGGTGGCATACATCAACCCCGCCGGGAAACCGTAGTAGATCAGCCGACGCATCATGCGGCGATCCAACCCCAGTCCACGCACGATACCGTACGTCTCGCGAAACTGCGGTCGCATCAGGATTACCGCGAAACAGACGGCCTTGAACCAGAACGAGATCACGCTAGCAATGCCCGCACCGGCGATTCCCAGTTCCCACACTCGCGGCCCCACACCGCCCCACCACGCCGGATCGACCCCAAAGATCAATAGATAATCCAGCACCAGGTTGACGAGCCCCGAAATCACACTGACGACGGCGATCGTCCGCGTGCGATGCGTGCCGCTGAAGAAACCTGACAACGCCGTCTGCAGGACCTCACCGGCCCCGCCCCACATCAGAATTTGAAAATAGATCGTTTCCAGTGGAATCAGCGCCGGGGCTTGATCGGTCCAGCGAAACAAAGGCTCGGCAAAGTATCCAGCCAGCAAGAACAGCGGCATCGTTGCCAAAGAAAACCAAACCGATTGCCACAGCATGCGGCCGATCCGATTGGGCTGGCCCGCACCCATGTACTGGCTGGCGATCGCTCCGGTCATCGAAGCGATTCCAACGAAGACGCAGATCGATACCCAGAACAGATTTCCTGCCGCCATGGCCGCGCCCATTTCCGCTGGCTCGTGCTGGAACAGCAACGTGCGGTCGGCGAATAGCACGAGCGAAAACATGCCCGTGCTGATCATCAGGGGCACCGCGACTCGCAGCACCTCAGAGTACGCGGAACGCATGGCAGGCTATTCCGAGGCGACCGTTGTTTTTTTTGCGATGGATTTCTTAAAGAGTCGGTCGAGCACACCGTTGATGAATCGCGGGCTATTCTCGCCACCGTAGCGTCGGGCGAGCCTCAGTGCCTCGGCGATCGCGACCTGGCCGGGGGTCTTCGAGTACAGGATTTCGTAAGCCCCCAGACGCAGCACGTTTCGGTCCGTCACCGGCATGCGACTGAGTGCCCAGTTCGTCGACAATCGCTTCAGTTCGCGATCGATCTCATCGCGGTGCGCCATCGTACCATCGAGCAACTCGCCGGCGAATTTCGTCAACAGCGTGCGTCCCTGCAATCGGGAGCGAATAAAACGGCGCGAGGCATCCGCATCCCGCCAATCGTTCAGATCGGCTTCGTAGAGCAGTTGCAGGACAATCTCGCGGGCGCGTCGGCGTGTGGACATGCGTGATAACATGCCCGAACACGCCGCAGGATGTCAACGGGCGGCAATTTGAAAACCCGCGAACCACGTTTGCAATCCAATCCCTCACGAGCGAATTTTCACCATGAACTCGGAACGAAAAATCTATCGATACCGGGGCGATGTCCAGGGCGTGGGATTTCGCGTCAACGCGATCGAGCAGGCACGCGGACTCGATGTTACCGGATTCGTCAAGAACGAGATCGATGGCGACGTGACCATGGACGTGCAGGGACCGGCCGAGGCCGTCAAGGAACTCGCTCGCCGGGTCGCCACAACGATGAAATTCAAAATCAACGAGACCCTCATCGACCGCCGCGATCCGTTGCCCGATCGAAAGGGGTTCAAGATCCGCTACTGAACACGGCCGTTAGGAACGCGGGAATAACTATTGACGGTGTATTGACGTGGCGTAAGCTTCCAGCTTGCGTTTCTCAAATCGCAAGCTGGAAGCTTACGCCACTTATTGTTCCCGCGTTCCTAACCCGATTGACCTTAACTCGACAGTAATTGCCAGCGTTCTGGGCAATGACTCGTCCTTCGACTTGTGCATAAAGCGAGACGACTCGCCCATTATCTACGAGTCCCCCCGCTCACAGTTCTTTACGACGAGAACTATTTCGTTTATCAGGTTGATATCGGGTCGCTTGCGTTCCCGAATACGCCACCCAGTAAACTCGGCTCAATGATGTCCTTTGTGGGGAAATGCCTAATCAGACTGCACCAATGTTTCTTCCAAGAAACGAAACAGACTCAGCTATTATCACGAGTTGCCCGTGAATCGAATGTCGTGTTCGAGACCGGTGACATCTTCGGTCCAGTCATACCGGAGACGCATGACCCAAGATTGGACGTTATCAGAGCGTCGAATGTTTTGAATCTGTGCTACTTCTCATCTGATCAGATCACGCATGCCCTTAAGAATCTTCGTGCTCACCTGAACGAGGGTGGCTTGCTCGTCGTAAATCGCACGCTCGAATCACAAAACCAGTTTACAGTGTTTCGATTTGAAGGAGCCGACTTCTCGTCTGTGCTAGACCTCAATCAAGCGAACGTCGATTGCAAAATTCATAAGAGAACTCGAAAACCCCCGGCGTTTCCCGTATGATTCGGAGACAAATTCAAATTCCTTTCATACGCGCTAACGAGGGTTTCGAGTGAACGCTAAATTACG
>JBDNIG010000527.1:0-7049 GCA_041688415.1 Rhodopirellula sp.
CTGAAAGCTCGAATTCCGACCCTCCCAAGCTTCGCTCGGGAGGGTGAAGTAAACCATTGGCTGCGACAGCACTTGAAAGCCGTACGACCTCCGAAGCGGTGGAGACGGGAGACGAGATGGTGTCACGATTTTTGATCCGCGCTGAGTGCTTGCTTGCCCGCTTCGAGCGTGGCTAGGATTGCATCGACGTCGTACACGCAGCCACCCCATGTCCCGCCACCGATCTGTTGCAGTGCCGCCCACAACCGGGTGTCGTCGGGGATCGCTGGATCGATCTGTAGATCGGGATGTGGGCATCGGGAGGCAATCGCTTCATCGGGATCACCGCCGTCATGCGGCGTGACGAGATCGACGTGTCCCTCCAACGTCGTGCGGTTGACTTCGATTCCGATCACGTCGCCGTCGCGAACGCGCGAGATCGGGCCACCGGCGAGCGCCTCGGGACCGACGTGACCAATGCATGCACCGGTGCTGACGCCGGAAAACCGGGCGTCGGTGATCAATGCGACGTCCTTGCCAAACGACAGATATTTTAAAGCCGACGTGATTTGATACGTCTCTTCCATGCCGCAACCGATCGGTCCTCGGCCGATCAACACGATCACATCACCGGCCTCGATCGGTTGATTGGTTTGGCCTTTGACAGCGGCGATCGCATCGCGTTCGCTGGTGAAGACGCGAGCACGACCGCGTTTGCGATAGACTCCGTCGCTATCGATCACGGTCGGGTCGATGGACGTCGCCTTGATCACGGAGCCTTCCGGACACAGGTTACCGATGGGGAAACACACCGTGCTGGTGAGCCCCGCCGCCTTGGCTCGCTCCATGGGCATGATCACGTCATCGGGATCGATGCCATCGGCGAGCTGCAGTCGTTCTCGACAGACGGCCCTCCGCGGTGAGGATTCCCACTTGTCCAGCAGCTCATCCCAAGTCATCCCGCTGACGGTTTTCGCATCGCAGTTCCACAACCCGGCGCGGCGCAGATGCAGGGCGACTTCGGGGACCCCGCCCGCCAAGAATAGTTGCACGGTCAGGTGGCCCACGGGACCATTGGGCAGGCAATCGACGAATCGCGGTACCAGTTGATTGGCGCGCGAGAAATCGGCAACGGTCGGCCTCGCTATGCCCGCCGCTGCGGCGATCGCGGGGATATGCAGCAGCAGATTCGTGCTGCCGCCGACGGCGGCGTGCATCCGCATCGCGTTTTCAAATGCGGCGGGGGTGAGCACGTCTCGCAGCGACATCCCGCTGGCCTGCATGGCAGCGGCCGCGGAAGCAGAATCCTTCGCCATGCGGGTCCAGATCGGCTGGCCGCTCGGCGCGGGAGCCGCGTGCGGGACCGTCATCCCGAGCGCCTCGGCAACGACTTGGCTGGTCGCCGCCGTGCCGAGGAACTGGCAGCCACCGCCGGGTGTGCCGCAAGCGCGGCAGCCCGCGACGGAGGCTTCCTCGAGCGACATCTCGCCGCGTGAGTACCGGGCGCCAATCGTTTGGACTTTGCCGGCGTCCTCACCGACGGTGGGCGGCAAGGTCACCCCGCCGGGAACGAGCACATTGGCGAGCTGGCCGGTGCCCGCCAACGCCATCATCATGGCGGGCAGGCCTTTGTCACAGGTCGCGATCCCGATCACGCCTTTTCGCTGCGGCAGCGAACGGATCAGCCGCCGCATCACGATCGCGGCGTCGTTGCGGTACGGCAGCGAGTCGAACATGCCGTGGGTGCCTTGGGTGCGGCCGTCGCACGGATCGCTGACGAAAGCGGCAAAGGGAACACCGTCGTGAGCTTCGATCTGTTCAGCGGCCGCGCGGACGAGAATGCCGATTTCCCAGTGCCCGGTGTGATAGCCGAGCGCCGCGGGCGTGCCATCCGGATTGCGAACCCCACCTTGCGTGCTCAAAACCAGGTACTGGTCACCGAGGACGCGGCGGGGATCAAACCCCATGCCGACGCTTTGCGTCAGCCCAAACAGATCGCCGCTGGTCCATTGACGCAGGATCTCGTCACTGAGTGGCAGTTTGCCAGTCGGCCCGTCCGCCTTCGTCTGCAGCGACTCGGGCGGATCGAGGGCGGAAAAATAATCAACAGGTTCAGCGGGTTGTACCGATTCCGGTTCAGTCACGACGTCCTAACAGGATAAAGAGGTAGTAGGCCAACGTCATGATCGACTGAAGTGTCGCCGCGACGTAGGTCAGTGCGGCCGCGTTGAGCACCTTGGCGACGTACTGTTCTTCCTGAGCGGTGATCAAACCATCGCTGACCAAATGTTGGCGCGCCCGGCTGGACGCGTCAAACTCAACGGGCAAATTAACGAGTTGGAAAAACACGACCGCTGAAAACCCAATCACGCCAATCCACATCAACGGTGGGTACGAAAAGATCGCTCCGACGAACAGCAGCGTGGCCCCGATCCCGCTGCCAAAATTCGCCGCCGGCACCGCCATATTGCGGATCACCAACGGGGCGTACCCCTGGGCATCTTGGAACGCGTGCCCCGCCTCGTGACAGGCGACGCCGAGCGACGCCATCGAATGACCATTGTAGACGTCCGAACTCAGCCGCAGGACTTTTGCCCGTGGGTCATAGTGGTCCGACAGCTTTCCTGGCACCTGTTCGATCGTGACGGATTGCAGTCCGGACGCATCGAGCATTTTGCGAGCCGCCGTGGCACCCGACATCCGCGCGGGAACCTTGCTCATCGCAGCAAACGCTGATTTCACCTTCCACTGAGCGTACAGCCCCAGCAGAAACGGTGGAATCACGAACAGGAGTAACATCAACATCGCAGTGCTCTAACGAGAAATGGGAAAGGTCGCAGCGAGCCATTTAGAAAAGTGCCATTCCGGCAGCTTCTCAGCTCGCATCCTATCATACGCAAACTCTGGGCCAACGTTCAGTCGGCTCGGTTTACAATCCGCGGGCTCACGACGGGCGGAGCCGTCGGTCGACAATTGTAGCCGGACGGCTCCGCCCGTCCGAGCTGGTACGTGATGGTAATCGGCTACGGAATCGCAACGCGGCCCCAGAATGGACGCTTTCGGTCGGCGCGGGCGCGGACGTCGTCGAGCATCGTCTGGAACTCGCCACTAACACTAAAGCGAAAGTCGCGACGTTGGCCCCGGTATCGCACGGCGATTTGAGATGCAAAGTCAAGCGGCAATTGCGGCGTCAGCCACACGGTGAAGGCGGTCGCCGGAGCCTGGGAGATGCGAATTTCATTATTGGCACCGATCGTGGCGGATACTTTCGCTGCTTTGATGCGAGTCGCTTCGTCCCACAGAATGGGATTGATGACCGTATCGGGTAGCGACTTGTCCCACTCCAGCCACCAGAAAAAGCGATCGCCCTGGCGCATCGAGACAACTTCGATGTCCTGCGGGAACTTCACCCGGCTATGTTCAGGCGTCTTCATCCAGTCGAAGATCCGCGAGCTCTCCTCGTAGAAGAATTCTTTCCCTCGCCCGCGATACATCACCACCATCGCATCGTGTTGGTAGGTCATGTAGTCATCGTAGACCGCACCATTGCGTTTGAGCGGGCGTCCGTCCTTTTCACCCATGACGATGTACGTCGGCACGTAGACGGCGTTCGCATTGTAGTGCAGCAATGTCTTGCGTGGCTCGGCACTGATTGCGATCATCCCCGCCCAAATATCCGGATGTGACAACGCGATATCCCAGGCGGCGGCCCCGCCGGCCCCGTGCCCGCCGATGAAGATGCGATCGGCGTCGATGGAGAACCGCCGCATCGCCCCACGAACACTGCGCATGACCGCATCGTGTTCCCGCATCGTGTATTCGTAGTCTTGCTGGTCGCCCCGAGTCCAACGCGGTGCGACGACGATAAACCCGTTTTGAGCGGCGTGGCCCAATCGCATCGTCTGAGGTGGCGACGTTTTGGCTTCAGGATCGGTGGCCGCAGCGTCGTCCTGCTGCGTGCCCGCCTCACGCGGCTGATTCGAGTCAGCTTTTTCCTTAGCCGCAACTTCGGCACGGAGGAACCGCTGTGTCGACACGCCCGCCCACCAGTTCAGTTGAGTCTCGGCTTGGGCGCCAGCGGCATGCAAGGCAACAATACAGGGGTACTCGCGAAGTGGATCGTATTCCGGTGGCAACTGGACCAAGTAAGCCGCATCGGGGACGGCCATGGGATCGACAGCTTGGTCGGCATAAAACGTTTCTTGATCGGGGCCAACGTGATACATGCCTTGGACCGATTCGTCGGCAACGGCGTCCACCGGAACATGGAACGTAGGTGACTCTGATTCTTGTTTCGCGTCCTCGATGCCACGATGGATCGCAATGGCCTGATCCGTCGCCAGCGGCGGAGGCATTAGCGGCAGCATCTTGGCGATCGCCTGAGCGCTCGCCCCTTCGAGTACCTTCAAGTTCTGCATCAGCACGGCCCGCACCTTCGGGTCGGGATGAGCGAGGTACTGCGCGACCAGATCGCGAACCTCGACCTCAGAGATCACGATCACGAGGTTTTGTTCACCCGAACCGCTGCCCAACATCCAACCGGCGATCGCCAGCGCCACACGCTGTTGCACCGGAATCGAATCGTTACCTCCCAGGCGAATAAAATCGCTTAGACGGCTAAGCGTATTGGGTGACAGGTGTTGGTCGATCTCGTCGACGATGTTTGCTAAAGCGTTTTGATCGGCCTGGGAGAGTTCGCCCACGAGCTTACGCAGGCTCGCGACGGTTTCGTCTCGCTGCGTTTCCAGTTTCCTGATTTTGCCAAGTTCATCTTCGACGCGCAGCCGGGTGACGCGACCGACGCGGCCGAGCGGGAATTTCTCCAAAATTGCCGTCGCGAGGGCGGGCTGGCCCGATTCTCGACGCAATTGAGCTTGCTCAAACAACTGCGTGGCCTGTCGTTCGACGAGCGCGGTCAGTTGCGGCCTCAGTTCCTGTTGCTCAGGGAATTTTTGGAGGATCGCCTGCAGTTCGCGCCTGGCATCGCCGTACCGTTCGGCTTCGATAAAGAAACGTACTTCTTCGAGTCGCGCATCCGGATCATTTTGATCGAGCAATTTGCCGAAGATCCGCTGCAGCGCCGGTGTATCGATGGATTCGGTGGCCACGCGCATGTCCAGTCGCATCGGCGAATCGGATTTGAGCGCCTCGAGTTTCGCGAATCGCGACGTCAGTTCCGTCAAACCTTGATAGATCGTCGTCGGCGAGCCATCGGTGCCGCGGACCGTCATCTGTCGTCGCCCGAATTCATTCAGCGGCGACACACCGAGAATCTGGCCAAGCGACCCGACTTCATTCGCGCCCGAGGGCACTGGTTGGGGAAATTCCATACGGAGCCCCAGATCGGGAACCTCAACCGGTTCGTTGTTGACCATGCCGCGGCGATGAATGTACGTCCGACGAAGTCCATCATCGACCATCCAGATTGGTCGCGATTGAATCCCCCCATCGGCACCGAGGGAGGACGAATTATGATTCAGCGTGGGGAGTTCAATGTAAACGCCTCGCAAGGTAACGCCGTTACGGAGCGTGATTAGCTGCTCGGCGGTGGACCTGGTTGCTTGACCGAACAGCGCGACGACGCCCACGCAGGCGAGGCAAAGGTAGCGAAGGAACACGCCACAAGCCGATGATCCGCTCATGAAATCGAACTCCGCAGTGATCGCACGGTATCGGTGGTGCTTCCGAATTCGTCGAACCCAGCGGCCTCGTTCATCGAGGATTCGTCACCGGGGACATGAAGTTTGGGCCGGCCCAAACTCGACGTAGACGGCGGCCCGACGTGCGCTATTTCACACTGGAACAGCTCGGCCACTCGGTGCAGCGTCGACCCCAGTGGCCTGATACCGGAACGCAAATGATCCAATGCTGGTGATGTCTGCTGCATCCACTGGCCCAGCGGCAAGGCGTGGATGTCGACGCTCATCCCCGCGCGGAGGAACGCGGTGAGTGACACCCACTGCCAGTCCCTGTTCGCCGCATCGCTGCCTCGATCCAGAGCACCGACTGCGGGCAAGCCAACAGCGAAATTCGACGGGGTGTCGATCGACGCGACGGCCATTTTTCCAGGATTCGGCGCAACCTTGGGTGCGTTGCGTCGCAGCAGCCCAAGATAGCCAAGCAACACGACGGAGGTGAGGAGCGCGGCGGCACTTTTTCGCGTGCCGGCGCGACGGGCATGCGCCGCCGCGGAGGCGGTTTCCGCCCCCGTCACCGACGCGAGGTTTGTCCCGGACGCGAGATTCGCGTCTGACGCAAGGCTCGTTGCCGACGCGAGACCCGTTTTCGAGGTGTCAGCCGAGTCCGCGGCGCGCAGCGTAACTTGCATGTCGCGTTTGGCGCGGCGAACCCAAGTTTTCACCGTCCCCAAAGGTCGTCCCATGACGCGTGCGGCTTCCGGGTAGGAGAGTTCTTTTTGATGGACGAGTTCAAATGCGCGGCGTTGATCGACGGGCAGCCGATCGAGCGCGCAATCGAGTTGTTCGCTCAAAGAAAGCCGGCGGGCACTGTCGTGCTCGGCACCCGATGGCGAGCTGACTTCATCGAGCGAGTTGGCGTGGCGATCACGCTGTTTGCGAGACAGAAAGCTGCGGCAGCGGTTCGCGGCAATCGTGACCAACCAGGGCTCGAGTGGGCGTTGCGAGTCCACCCCCGGCATGGCCAAGGCAGCCCGGCGAAAAGTTTCCTGAGTGATGTCTTCGGCGTCGTGATGGTGACCGACGTATCGCAAGCAAACGCGATAGACCAAGTGCCGATGCCGCTCAAAAATTTCCGTAAACGCCGACTCGTCGCGCTGCCGATAGCGATTCACTAACGCGGCATTGGAACGGGACGCATTGGAAAGTGACGCATTGGACAGGACGGCGAGGGATTCGGAGGGCAGGCTCATGAGGGGTTTGCCACGAGTCAGGAGGGCGTTAGCGGTCTAACAATGCGGTGAACGGATCGCGTGAGCATCGGACTGGCGGCACCGCCGGGGGCCTGACGACACTCGGCTCAGCATTGCGGTGCCAAGTTTGTTTCCTCTAGCGGGCTGTCGATTTAGTAACCCGACGCGTAAGCGAGGGACC
>JBDNIG010000528.1:0-2219 GCA_041688415.1 Rhodopirellula sp.
CCTGAAATCCGCTGAAATCTGGACGATCCGCGATCATTTCGAAGCTCGATTCGTCAATCGAGAGACGGGCCTCGGTGAGCTCGGCATCAAATTGCGGATTGCCAGCGGAGTCAAGAAAAGGAGCTTCATCCAGGTCGTGGGTCAGGTTGTTGTTGTCGTCACTGTCATTGTAGGCGATCAACTGGCCGGGTGAGTCTTCTTCGATGGGATCGTCAGTGCCGGAGGATGTATTATCCGAATCGATCCACTCGTCATTGTTGGAGTCGACATCAATATCGGCCAGAGGACGGAACAGCGCGATATGAGCAATTGCGTCGGTTTGGTCCTGCCCATCGGAAGCTGCGTAGGTGAAGGTATCCGGCCCAACGTAGTTCGCAGGTGGGGTGTATACGAAAGAGCCATCTTGTGCGCAGGTCACGGTGCCTCCTTCGTCGGTGGTCCCGCCGCATATCGCGTCGAGTGGGTCGCCGTCGGAGTCCCAGTCATTGTCGAGCAATCCCGAAAAGGGACCGCCGCTGGGCACGACAAGAGTCGTATTGACATACGCCACATAGTAGTCGTCGTTCGCAACAGGCGGAGTATTGCCATACATGGTGACCGTTTCGCTCGCTCCACTGCCCCTTGGGGTCGCGTCGTTTGCGGGCAATGCGTCAGTCAGTGCATCGTTCACCGTGAGGGCATTCTGTTGCTTCACGTCATACGATTGGCTTTGTGCTACTGGTGCGGCACTTGCACCCTTCCTCTCGATCGCAATGCGACTCGTCGCATAGTGATCAGCAGGGCAAAAGTTGCCAATCCAAGCAGATCCAAACTCCGAAATACCGGGGCTGTTGAAGATACCGAGCGTGCTGGGACTCGCCGCCAACAACCGTCGATCTTTCAGCGTCTCCGCACACAGCAGCCGATTTCTCCGTCCTGTGAGCGGCCGTGGGCGACGTGATTTTTTTCGCGCTGAGCGATTCTGACCCGACAACAATCTCATCTGGCACCCCAACTGCGAACAGGTTTGACGTTTGACGACAGATCAGCCAACGAGCAATCTGCTTAGGAACCTCAAAGAAGGAATAGACAATATCGAACCTGCGTGAATCTAAACCAACTAAAACATCTACTAGAGCGAGAATGCTCGTCATTGTCAATGATTTTTTTCGGTTTTAGGAGGAAACATGGGAAACGGATAAGGTGTTTGGTACCGATTAATTGTTACCGACCGAATTGCAGTCGTATTTTCTGCCAAATTATGACTGTAGGGATTTCGGGGCTCTGAAGGGCTCATTGCCGAATTGTTGAGAATTTTGGAGAGCGTGTTTGGGGGCAATACGATCGGGCGGGCCGAGTCGAGGCTGGGCGCAATCGGGATCCGGTAGTGAGTGATCAGCGCATCAAAAAGTGCGACCGCTTCGAAGAAACGGGCGCACTGATGGAGATTGCCGGGGGATCGGATGCTCTTGGCGGATTAGGCTGAAGACTTTCTTTGGCCGAGGTCGGTAACAGTTACCAATCAACGCAAAGGAAAGTCAGTGAATTGGCAGGTGTCAGATGCCATCGAGCCAAAGACGAAGGACGACGAGAGCGAATCAGGAAAATGTTCGAAAGTTCAGCGAGCAGAATCCTGCTTCCTCAGCGTCATCGCCAAGTCTCCGCGCAAGTTGCAGGTTGGACGTCGCGTTGTCCGTCCGGATTCGACCGCTATCGCCCGCTCGGCGGGATAGCGTGGATCGTCCAGTAGACTTCTTCATCAAACGGCTTGCCGTATGCGTCGCGCAACCGCACGACGATCCGCAATTGATCGACCGGCCTGACTGCGGGGGTGCTCAAATGGATGCGTGTGCCTTCGTCACCGTCGTGACTGAGCGGTTCCAGACGCACGGACGTGACTTCGAGTGGCTCGGTTCCGCGTTCATCGGTGCTCGGGATGTACTGGTCCGAACCGTAGTTGCGGGACCAGAGATAGTCCCACTGCTCGGTGACGAAGGCCGCATCCTCAGCGGCCGAATCCGGATCGACTTGGAAGTTAACATCCAGTTCCAAGCCGCCCGCCACGACTCGCGCGTCGGTGATCATGTGCGGTGGTATGCCCGTATAGCGCAACCGCTGCACGCCGCCATCGGTCAACCCGGCCCGTCCACCACCGTTCCAGCCCTGGAGGCCCGTGGCATAGACCTGGCCATCGACCGGATTGACGCTACCACGCATGATTCCGGTCGAGAAGTCAAACG
>JBDNIG010000529.1:0-3809 GCA_041688415.1 Rhodopirellula sp.
AGGGCTGGTCACAGCGTACACGGACAATTCCGCATTGGATTCAGGCGTGGGACCACTGGCCGGGGCACGAGATGTCGAGGCGGGGAGGGGATGGACTCGCCAACGAGGTTTCTCGATCGGGCCCGCGAAGTTACTTCGCCAACGCACCTGTTCATTGGTTAGGCGGGTCGGGACGACCACATCAATGCGATGCCGTTGAGCGTCCATGATCCTCAGTTCGGGGACGCTCACCCGTGTGATTTCACTGACGGCCAAGCGGCTGATCAGTCGGAACGTGCGCGTGTACTCTGGCTGCGCATCGGCTGCGGGCTCGCGCGGTGGATCATCGCGATCGGCGGCGTCGCCGTTGCTCGAAACCGACTCAGGGGCGGGTGTTCCACGCTCGGCGGTGTCGTGCCGGAGTTGCAAACGCAGCACCTGCATGGCGGGATCCAAGGTAGGTTGCCGTGACGACACGCAGAGCGGGTCGATTCGCAGCGATTCGCACCACCGCGTGGGCAGGGCAATGTCAATGTAGTCTGGACAGTAGGGACTGGTGATCTCGCAATCCGTTTGAGCGGTCCAACGTCCTTCCTCCCACCGCAGTGTGATGCGAGAATCGACGTCGAACGGCTGATCATTGGTGCGAGTGCGAAACCGTGCCGACGCGAACGTGTTGAGAATTGAACCGTTGGACTGAAATTGATCGACCAGAATCTCGCCGTCCGCCAGCAGGGAGGCGGCGTCCGCGACGCCCGTGTCGATGCGTTGGCTGGGGACTGGGTGGATCCAGTTCACGATGGTATCGACAAGCCGCGTGATCTGCAGTTCATTGGCTTGTTGGACACCTTCCGCCAAATTCTGCTCGGTAGTTTCGATTGCGTCGCTGTTCTGGCTCGGTTGGGATGACGGCCCAGTCGTCAGTCTGCTGATCGTCATCAGTCCCAGCCTATTTGGTTTCTGACCACCGCCATGCGGCACGATCGCATCAACTACGATGTTGAATGAGCGATAGTCCGTGGTGATATAGAGGGTTGTTGCTCCATCACGCCGCGCCACCGTCAACGGCGGGGGCTCCCATTCATCCAACGAGCCGGTCGGGCCCTCGCCATCGTCGGCATCGGTCGCCGGATCATCGCTCTGAGCACTCGTCGGAGGCGACGTTGATTGCATCCTGGACGCGGGCGTCCGTGGCGAAACTGTCGGACGTCCATCCGCTTCAAACCGCCAATCGAGCAACCTCGCTCGCGCTGGCAATCGCACCGCGTACCGAGTTGCACCGGCGGTCGGTGCGGTCGTCGAGGGCATCGCGTTGCCAGTCGTTGCGCGGCCACGTGGCGGCTCGTCTGAAGCCGTGACACGTGATAAGAACCGTACGCGCTGAATGCTGGGTTCCATTAAGATTTCATGCCGTGTCTTCACATCCCAACGCGGACCAATCCGCCGCTTGAGCGTCAACTCGTCCGCGTTTCCGATCGCGGCACGATCAATCGAACTGAGATATCCCGTCCACTTGGCTGAAAACTGATCCACGGCGAGCGGTTCGACCTCACCAATTGTTGACCAATCTGGTTGCACGTCATCAGCAAGGGTCCAAGCTATCCACGGCAACGGCGCCGATGGCCTGATCGTGTCGCCCGTTGCGGTCGTCGCCGCGGTGGTGGTGGTGACTGCCGCGGTGGGCGTCGACGCGATCTGGTCTGGGGCGTGGGGCGTGGCCTTGGAGGAAGTCTCGTTCGAGACCTCTTGAGATGTGCTTGCGTGGGCTCCGGTGGCCTGCAATGCGATGCGTGGCATGCGAATCCGCCAAGATCCCTGACGCGGAGTTGCGAATGTCCACGCCAAACGAATCGGTCGTGTCGGTGAGTCCAATGACATCAATCGCATGGTCCGCGTGTCCGTGGTCGATTCATCGTCGCGAGATAAACACTTCCAATGCGCATCGAGCAACACGCAGGGCTGCGTGGTGGGAGGTGTTGGCGTCGGGTTGCCGCTCTGCGTTTCCACCGGATCGGCGGCAGGAATTTCAGGGATGGCTTGGGGGGGGGTGGTCGCGAGCGAAAGTACTGCTTCGGGAGGCAGGGGGTTCCGGGATTCGAGTTCACACTCAATCACGGTTTTTCCACTTTCTGAATGAACCAAAAACCGCTGCTGCCACTGCGATTTGTCAAACCAAGGCAAGTTTGACTCATCGATGGCACGAGCGGACCCCGCATGGCTGTTGCTGGCTTCTGTTGGCGAGTCGTCCGGGTTTCTGAAGTCGGCTGGTGTGGCGGTGCGGAGTTGAAATTGCAGATTCAGTTGGCGCAGCGAACCCAGCGGGATCAAGTCCGATTCTCGTTCGCCACGATCACTCAATGCGGCCGGTGACACCGACTCGGTCGTCGACGGCAGTTGGTCGCTGATCGCGTTGGCTTCAAAGTCAACGAACCAGCTCGTCGTTGGCGTCAGCAACATCACGTTCTCAACGGCGTCATTGGTCGTGACGACGAGATCGGCTGCGGGCAGGCGTGGCAGGGCGCAGGAAACCGTCACCCAGGGGTTTCGCCAATGCAGTTGGCAACGTAGCGAGATCGTGAGCTCGGTGCTTTCCGTGTCGCGACCAAGCGTGGGGATTTCCACCCATGCCCAACCACCATTTTCGCCACCCCAGCGGACCGTCATTGGATCGCCACTCGTATTGAGCTGCATGACGCTGTTGACCTGCGCGAATTGATAAGGCAAGCGGATGCGACGGACGCTTGGTGGCAGCGTCAAGTGCATGTTCGCCTGGAGGATCGCGGCGCCATTCTGGATGAGCATTTCATCGTTGATGTTCTCCGCACCAGTATTTGAGTCACGCGGTTGATTCCGGTTCATCGACGTGTTTTTGGTGGTGTCCTTCCCGAACAAGTTTCCCGTGTCCACGAGCGGAGACTTTAGTCGCAATCGATAGGAGACTCGATCGATCATGGGGTTCTGCCATGGCGAACGATCGCTACTGAAATACAGATTGTTGTAGAACGTCTCGGGGATGTAGATTTTATTCCCGAGAATCTTTCCATCGCTTTGCAGAGGTACCAGGACGTCGATGTTGGGTGCCGATTTTTCGTCCGCCGCGAGTGCATCTCCCGTCTGTGAAGCCGATCGAACGCCGCTCGCCGCTGGGTTCGTGTCCTGTCCATAGAGACGGTTGCCCATGTAGGATGAACCGGCGAGCGTCAATAGGAAGGCAATCCACCAGCAGACTCGCGACACGGTCGAGAGACTTGAATTCGAAGCATCGTCGCGCAAGGAAAGGTTCCCGCCCTCAGGATCACCGGCGCCGCCATGGTCGCGCCGGCGCCAGACGGCTGTGGTGAGTTGCAGGGCGGCGAGCGTCAGCGGTACGGCGACGAACGTGATCAACGCGATGGCCGACGCGGGCCAAAGCAGGACTGCGACTGCGGTCAGAAGAATCCCCGCTACGAGTACTCCGATGTTGCGGCGGCCCGCCAGGCTAGCCAGACCGAGTAGAATCAATGCCGCGACCCAGCCGAGGCCCGCCATGTATCCGGTGGGCACGAGCAGCGGTGAGGCATCGGGATACCAGGGACGCGCGAAGTCGGGTACCCGAAATAGACGGGTACCCTCGGCGGGCAAGAGTTCATGATGAGTATCGACGACCAATTGATTTAACTTGATTTGCGGAAATTGATACCACCGATACCAGTTACTCAGCGGCGCCTGGGAAACCCAGTTCGCTTCCATTTGCGTCCAGTTCGCTGAGGAGTTCGAGAATCGTGAGGAAGACGCTCCCGACGCGGAGCCGCCGGGGATCACGACACCGCGACCTGGCACAACACGAGGCG
>JBDNIG010000530.1:0-5919 GCA_041688415.1 Rhodopirellula sp.
CGCATCAGCAAGATGGACGGCAGCATTCAAACTCAAGGCAACAATTGAGAATACTGGCGACGGGTAGTATAAGCGTACCGACTGGCGAATCGCGTTGTCAACTAAAAAATGCCAAAAATGCGGAAAGGGAGACAGCCCGGCTGGTGACGTCGATTTTATTACTGCAGCATTCTATGAACGCTGAATCGACATCGTGAGGACGCCCCAACGGGGGCGTCGGTACGAACGCAACTCCACCGTTCGTGAGAGTCGTCAGTTGGGTGTTCCGCTTGCGATGTCGCACGCATGGCCGGCTTTCAAATCCAAAAAAATGGCACGCTGTCGCTTGACTCCGCCACTCGGCCTCTGTATGATGTGGCCAGTACACCATCTATCTGCTCAGGCGATCACGGGCGGCATTTTTCCCACGGTGCGTTATGTTTTTTTCCATCGATACCTCCGGTGACGTTGCGATCTACGAGCAAATTGTTCGTCAGGTCAAGTTCGCGATCGCCGAAGGCAGCCTCCAACCGCGCCAGTTGCTGCCCAGTGCTCGGCAGCTCAGCGGTGAGCTGGCGATCAACCCCAACACCGTCAACCGGGCCTACCAGCAGTTGCAGTCCGACGGCGTCCTCGAATTGCTGCGGGGCCGTGGGATGGCCGTGGCGGTGGATGCCGTCAAAAAGTGCCGCGCCGCTCGCGCCGATTTGATCACCACACGTTTGCGCGGTGCCCTGCGTGAAGCACTGCACGGCGGCTTGACCACGGATCAGATCCGCGAGCTGCTGCACACGGAACTCGAATCACTCGATGGAAAAACGCCTACCGTCGCCTCGAAAACCAATTCCTCTTCCAATGGTGGCCCCGCATGAGTTCTGCAACCAACGAAACTGCCGCACGCGATTCATCGAGTCGCGACTCCGTTATCAACGTGAGCGAAATCGAGATGCACTTTAGCGGCTGCGAGGCGCTGCGTGGCGTCAATCTCGATGTCCGCCGTGGTACCGTGTTCGCCTTGCTCGGCGAAAACGGGGCCGGCAAGACCACCCTCATCCGTATTCTGACCGGATTCCAACCTCCGTCATCCGGCACCGCTCGTGTGTGTGGTATGGACCCGACGCGGCAGGCTTTGGAAATTCGCCGCCGGATCGGTTACGTCTCTGACTCACCGACGATGTACGAATGGATGAAGGTCGATGAGATCGGTTGGTTCACTGCGGGCTTCTACCCAGGCGGTTACCTGGCGAGTTACCGCGATCTGATTCGTCGTTATGAATTGCCGCCCACACGAAAGCTCCGCGAACTGAGTAAGGGCCAGCGAGCGAAAGTCGCCCTCAGTCTCGCACTCGCGCATGACCCAGAGTTGTTGATTCTCGACGAACCGACATCAGGATTGGACCCGCTGGTGCGCCGCGAGTTTCTTGAGAGCATGATCGACCGGGCGGCAACCGGACGCACCGTGCTGCTATCGAGTCATCAAATCAGCGAGGTGGAGCGGGTGGCCGACGAGATTGCCATTTTGCATGAGGGCCGCGTCAGTCTCACGGGTGTGTTGGCGGATCTTCGTCAATCGATCTCGGAAGTCACCGTCAAGCTCAACGATTCGTTGACGTTGCTGCCATCACTCGCTCAGCCGTCACAGATCCTGAGTGAACAAACCAGCGGTCGGCAGCGACGGATGATCGTCCGCGATTTCACGCCGGAGAATGAGGCTTTGTTATCGAGTTCCTACGGTGTTTTTGACGTCTCGCATCGTTCGGCGAGTTTGGAGGAGTTGTTCGTCGCCTGCACCCGTGACATTCACGCGAGTGAGACGATTGCCGATCGCGGTGATGCACCGCACGCAGCATCGGTCGAGGGAGGTACGCCATGAACATGTCCGCGTCGATGAACCAACGGCTGCTGTGGAAAGAAACTCGCCAAGTCATTCCGCTGGTGATCGCGATTGTCGTTTTGGCCGTCCTGCTCTCCATTTGGCGTACGTTTTGGGATGCGGAGGTCGGATCATATCTCTATCAAGTCATCGCGTGCATCCCGCCGATTCTGTTCTCGCTCGGCGTGGGCACCGTACTCGTGGGACAAGAGAAAGAGACCCGATCGCTGAATTGGCTCAACTCGCTGCCCGTGTCGCCGAAGTATTTGATCCGACATCAGTTCCTGTTTGCCCTCGCTGGTCTCGCGACCTTGTGGCTGGCGGCATTCCTTGTGTTTTTGCTTATCGACCGGTGGAGCGGCCAACCGTCGGAATGGGGTGACGAGTTTCCAACGATCCTGTTATTCGTTGTCGTCAACTCGCTGTACTTACTCGTGTGCGGATTCACGACGTCGTGGCTGATCCGTTCGCCGGTGATGGGGTTGATCAGTGTGCTGCCGCTCGCGGTGGTTCCCACCATTGCCGCCTACGTGGGTCAGTACCTGCTCGCTTGGTTGGGCGGCGATCCGATCCATCCAGTCCCCGATCCGTCGCCGTGGATGACCGGCACAATGCTCGTGCTCGGCATCGTGGGCATCGGCGTCTTTGGCTATCGCATCGCCCAGGCACAACTCACGGGCCAAGCGAATCGGTCACCGTCGCGGCGCGAGCAATCGTGGAAAGCTTCATGGCAACGTTTGGTCACCACCGTCGATGATTTCTTTCGCGGGGACAGCCAGACCAAACAGCGGCCGTTATCTGCGACCGGCACGTTGCTTTGGCAATTCCGCAATCAGAATCGTTCGATCCTGTTCAGCCTGATCGCTGCGTTCGCGCTTTGTGCTCCGGTTGCCGTCCCAGAAGTGCTGTACACGGGAAATCTTGGGAGCATCAACACATTGCTCAGTGCGTTTTGTGTCGTGATCACTTTCAGTTCATTGTGTTGGATTGCGATATTGACGTTTCACGGAGACCAGGTCAACAAACGCGTTCAATTCTTTGCCGAACGAGGTGTGTCGCCGACGCGAGTGTGGTGGACGCGACAACTCGTGCCAGCGCTGTGTGTGCTCGTTTTCGGGTTTGTCTGTATTGTCTCGATACGCGTCCACGGGCAGAGCGAAGGCTGGGAAGTGATCTTCGCTTGCGGCATCCTGTACGCGGTCTCGCAGTGGCTCAGCCAATTGATTCGGCCCGTTGCGATTGTTGCTCTGTTGGTTCCGATGGCCAGTCTCTTCGCGTGCATATACGCGTTTGTCACCATTCGCGAGTTGGCAACATCACCGCTGATCGTGGTGACGTCACTGATCGTCATCCCGATGTTGGCCACGTGGTTGATGATGCGGCGTTGGATGGATGGACGGCGAGGTTGGAGTTACTGGATGACGCACGCTGGCTTGATCGTGGTTGCTGTCGTGATGCCATCGTTCCAGTATCTACGTGTGTGGGCTTCCTTCGACGGATTTTCTGCACGCCAGAAAACGCTGCTGAAATTAGAAGCGACCGAGTCTGTCGCAGAAGTACCGGCATACCTCGATCTTCGTCCGGCAGCCGAACAACATGCCTATGTGGCGTGGGAAAAGATCGAAGACAAACAGCAGCAGCGAGCGTTTCGCGAGCGAGCGGTCGACCTCGAATTGCGACACAGAGAGTCGCTCGCTGCCTTGAAAAACGGATTGGACAAACTGCAACGCGACCGAAACCAATCCGTTGAGATGTCACCGTCGCTATTGCAGCAATACATCACCGCGCCGACATCGCTGCGGATGCGGATGGAAACCGGTTCGAAAAACGACGAGCGATCGTTGAGTGAATATCAGGATTGGATGCGAACGCTACCAGGATTGGTATCGGCGATGCGAAACAGTTTACAGCTAGAAACACAACAGGCTGCAGATTTCCTCGAAATTTTCTTGCTCTCCGAACTTCGAAATCCGAAGAACGCCGCAAGAATTGACGACGAGACACGTCAAGCGATCGTCAATGTGACCAGTGCAACCGATGCACGCTGGGTGGCCAGGCGTCGAGCATTGATCTACTCATCCAAAGACATTCTGCGAGCCGATTCGCGGTTTGCGTTGCCAGAGGTTCTGGGCGGAGTTCGGCTATCAACGAATCGTGACGTTGATCAAAACTCCTACGAAAGATTGGTACACCTGCGTGCGACCGAGCATCTCATCAAAACGCTGTTGGAATACATTGACGAAGCGCGTCGAGGCAACAACGACTACCCGCTCGAAGAACTCGTTGCGTACTGGGACGGCGCGCCGGGACTGTACGGGGAAGGACCTGCGGGCGACTATTACCGCATCGATGATGTCAGGAAATTCACGAGCAGTGTCGCTGGTGGCATGCCAATCGCCTCGCAATGGGGTGCTGGCTGGGAATCGACCGCTGACATCGCCCCTCAAACCGATGCTGACTTGGAGGCAAACTGATGAACATCAAGCGAAACTTTTCACCGTGGTGGTTGCTCGCCGCGATACCGCTGGTCGCAATCGCTCTACTCTTTACCGGACGATACTCGCGTCAAGCCGCAGTCACGCACGAGTTCCGCGCGCATGTCACATCGCTCCGGCAATCGGGCTATCCCGCCGACGTGGCCTCGCTTTTACAACACCTAGAAGAAACTACGAGTGACGAGAACACCCTCGCTTGGTTAGAGTGGATGGGTGTTGCGTTTGAAATTCGTAACGCCTCCTTTTCGGCGGGCGTGCTCAACTACGAGAAGGGCAAATTGGTGATCGCGAATCCATCGTCCGACAAGCCATGGGCCGAGAAACCACTGATCGATACGCTCGTCCAACAAAGCGAACCGGCCTACGAGCGATTGAAAGAACTCACCCGCCAAAATGACAAGGTCTGGTTGCCGATATTGTTCGACGCGAGCAATGGAGCGATAGCGCATCAGGGCATGCTGTTGGCGATTCGCTCGTTGATGCTGCCTCAAATGATGCACGCGGTCTATGATCGCCATGCCGAGGCTGCGCTGGAGGCGTTTGCGAAACACACGTCAGCGCTGGATGCGTTTGATTGGCAAACAGCTATTTACGCTGAAACTCTGCTCACCTACATGTTCGAACAGCGTGACACGATCATCATCGCGGCGATTGAGCAAGGTCTGTTCGATGCTGAACAGCTCGATCGTTTAAGGCAACTTGTTGGTCGGCAACCCGACATCCGCGAGCGATGGCGAAATGTCATCGCCGCGGAACGAGCCATCTTTCTCGAGCGTCTCCGCGATCAAAGCGATCATTCTGAGCGGGGCCTACGCAGAGTGAGTGCGGAAAGAGAAGGTCGTCTGAGTGAGGCATCGATCCCAGCGTCTTATCTGCAACAGTACCTGATGTACTTGAACCAAGTCATGGACGCCGCCGACGACGGTATCGCAGGATTGCAGCAGCGAGTGACGGCCGCCACGCGTGGACTGGACACGATAACGGAACACGAACTGGCAAACACAAGTGAGCGAGCATGGAGCGAAGCGCTGTGGGACATCGCTCCCCACGTGGAAGAATTCGCCCGCTCGTTGGTTCGCCGCGAAGCATCACGAAAAAGAACCATCGAGACGATTGATCGCCAAGCACGGGCAATCTCTTCGCAGCGGAAGGCGCCTCATCCCGTTGAAAAATCGAGTACGAAGTAGGTGGCGACTCCGCTATAGTCTGGAGTGAGTTCGGCATCGGATATTCGGCGGGGCAGAGGCGACATGGACCGAGCCTGACCGATTGGCGGGTATTGAAAGATGTCTCACCGCATGCACAAATTCGATGCCATTACTCCTTGCTGTCGGGGATTCATGCAAAACAGATGAGATGGCATTGGGCTTTCGCCATCGGTTCAGGGTTTTTATTAACTCCACACAGCAATACCAGGATCCAATCCAGTGAGCGGCAAGGCGCTAGCCGCCGGTATAAACCGCAACGTACCGACGGCTAGCGCTGGACCGCTAAATCTTTGGGCTTGACTCAACGTTTCATACTTGGATTTTTGTTCCGAACGATAAAAACACCATCCAGTCTCCCCCTCTC
>JBDNIG010000531.1:0-4031 GCA_041688415.1 Rhodopirellula sp.
AGAAAGTAAATCACCGTCATGCTCACCGACATCGCAAAATTTCATCGCCAATTTAAGTTGGGATGCCGCCGCGTGCGCGGACGCGAAACATCGAAATTTCTGAAAAAGCAACGGGGGCGTTCGCTTGATTAAGGCCTAGTGTGAACTCCATGCCGTTTGATAAATCAATCTCGCCGATCAAAGCGACGTTGCCGTCCTCGGCCTGTCCGAATTCCCAATCCATTGCAAAATTGTTCATCAAGTCCTGCCAGCCATCGCTGAAGCCGACGTAGCCGACCGAGCGGCGAATAAAATCAGGCGAGCAACCGAACGACATATCAATGTCCTCGCGCTGCACCTCGAACATGTTCCGTCCACCTAGTTCACATAACATCGCCGAGTTATGCATGCCGGTGCCTTTGACGTGTGGCGCCAGCAGCACGTAAAGGCGCAGTTTGCCGCGCAGCGATTCGTCCAAGATTTCCAGCCGCGTGTGCATCAAGAAGACCGACGAGTGCGGATCGACGGCAATCTCTTTGACCAGCCGATAGCGGCCGTCGCGGTCGGAGTTCGTGAGCCGATAGAACAAAGCGTTTTGTTCCGGATATTCGATCTCGTGGAGCAAGTCGCGGCGTTCCTCGTGGCAGAACGATTCGCCATCGGTGATCAGAAACTGCAAGTCGCGTGTATTGGGCGTATCGACGTGTGGGAAATAGATCTCGTTGACGATGCCGTGGCTGAGCGTGAACCAGACGCGGGAACTGCTGTGATACGCAGTGCCCACGCCGTCCTTGGCGCTGGACGTCCAACGCGGTTCGATTCCTGGTGCCCCGGCGGCGATGGATTGTTTGTGCATGGTGTCGCTATTCATTATTCATGTTTCTGTTTGTTGGAGTTAGGATTGGCTGTAGCCGAAGTCGCCAGACTTTGGACGCGAATCGCCGAGCAGATCCAATCTCTGGCGAGATCGGCTACGTAGGGTTTTCTTCATCGGATTGAGACACCAAAGCCGCCTTTTCTTTCTGGACCGCGATCTCTGCTTTCATCTCCATAGAAAGGAAGTAGTTCAGCCCCGTACGGATGACGGCGACCGCAGCCAGCTTGCCGATATGATCCCAATCCGGCGAAACCGCCGTCCCGAGAATGTCGGCACCCAGTTCAAACTCCAAAGCGAGTGCGAGATATCGCGCCAGGATCAGCCGGGTTGAGGTGAAGTCAGACGAGTCGCCCGCCACAAACGTGCGGATCAGATGTGCGATTGCCACACACACGCCAAGTGTCACCAGCGTCGCACCAAAAAGCTCAATGCCGAGCTTCACCCAGCCCACGATAACGATAATGGTGCCTTCGACGGATTCTGGAGTCATGGTCGTGAGTGTTTCATTCATTGGCTCAGCGAAGTGGTCGAGTATCAGCGATCAAAATCATTTTCCGTGCGGTAGCAGCGCGACCGGACTGTCGCAGCCACAGATACCCGCCGCGAACTTCTCGGCTTCGGGCGGACCCCAGGTGCCGGGTTCGTATTCATGCACGGGGGTTGTCAAATCCAGAATCGGTTGCACGACCGTCCATGCCGCCTCGACGCCTTCCTGACCGGCGAACAGGGTGCCGTCGCCTGCCATGGCATCGCCCAAGAGTCGCTCGTAAGCGGCCATCTCGTCCGCGTGCGGGCGGTCGACCACTTTGAGTTCCGTCGCATCGCCAATCAACTCTTCGCCGGGGCGCTTCACACGGGCACCGATCGCAATCGTCATGTCGGGACTTAGCCGGAAACGCACATAGTTCGCTTGGCCTCCGCATAGCTCGCTGAGTGCGGGCGGTTTGAACATCACCAGAACCTCCGTCTTCGTCGTGGGTAGGCATTTGCCCGCCCGGATGAAAAAGGGCACGCCGTCCCAGCGCGGAGAGTCGACGTGGAGCCAGGCCGCCGCAAATGTTTCGACGTTCGAGTCGTGAGCGACGCCTTCCTCCTGGCGATAGCCGCGAAACTGCCCGCGCACGACATCCTCGGGACTGAGCGGGCGGATCATCTTGAACACCTTCGCCTGCTCGTCACGGATCGAATCCTGGTTCGTCGTCTTCGGCGGCTCCATCGCCAGGAAGCCGACGACTTGGAACAGGTGGTTCTCGATCACGTCTCGAATGGCGCCGGACTCCTCGTAGAAACCACCGCGGCCATCGACGCCAAAACTCTCGGCCATCGTGATCTGCACACTAGCGACATAGTCGCGGTTCCAGACCGGTTCGAGGAAGGTGTTCGCGAAGCGAAAGACCAGCAGGTTCTGTACGGATTCCTTTCCCAGGTAATGGTCGATGCGAAAGATGCTTGATTCATCGAAGACAGTGTGAAGCGTCGCGCTGAGCGATTGCGCCGACGCAAGGTCACGGCCAAACGGTTTTTCAACGATCACGCGAGCACCCTGCGCGCAGCCCGACTTGCCGAGTCCCTCGATCACTCTTGGGAACACACTCGGCGGGATCGCGAGATAGTGCAGCGGGTGCTCGGCATCGCCGAGTTCCTTACGGAGCACGGCGTGAGTGGCCGTCTCTCCATAGTCGCCGCTGATGTAGTGGAGCTGCTCCGCCAATTTCGCAAAGACCGTCTCGTCGAAGCCGTCTTGTTTCTCGACGCTCGCGCGAGCCCGAGATCGGAACTTCTCGACCGTCCAGTCCGATCTGGCGACCCCGATGACGGGCACCTGAAGATTTCCCCGTCGCTGCATCGCATACAGAGCGGGGAAGATCTTCTTGTAAACAAGGTCGCCGGTCGCCCCGAAAATGACCAGAGCGTCGGAGTGAGGAATGCTCATGAGTTGCTCCACTGAATCAAAGAAAACGCGAACTACTATTCACCTCGCCCACCCATGCCCATATGCCCGGATCCATGCTCCTGGCCACCAGGCATGTTCCCCGTCCCCATTCCCCGGTGCATGCCCATCTCCTGCCACCTCTGGCCGTGCGATTGGCCTCCCTGCCAGCAGCGACTCCAGTCAAACGTTTGTCGGTCGCCCGTACCGCCACCGTGCATCCAACCGCTGTGGATGCCCCCGCCACGCACCCAGTCTGCTTTACCGTAAAATCGGCTGCTCGATCCCGAGGGGTCGGTGTCCAGCGGGTGCGGCGTCAGTTCGACACTATTGTCACCGCTCCCCACCGTGATCGGTTGGCTCTCGATAGGCCGACTGGTCTTTAAGGCTTTGTCCCACGTATGGACCATCACCTCCCCAGTGTCCGCGTTCGCCAGCAGTTCTGAGTACGCCGTCCCATCTTTGATTGCGACCAGGTCGCCGCCATTGGGGCCTGCCGAAGCAGATTGCGGCGCGGTTTGCGAGCATCCGGCCACGGCGAACAGGCCTGCAAGGATTACCCCGGTTAAGATTGTCTTCATCGTCGGTATCTCTTTCTGAAAGTGGGTAACCCACTTTCTGTTAAGGTGTGCGGGCCGCTTGGCCATGAGAGTTCCTCAGTGCTCGGGCATCCCAATCGTGGTTCACTTCTGGCTTCTTTTTCGACTTGGCATCGATCTTCGTGACGACACACTTGTCGTCCATCGCGCAAGCGCGAACTAAGCACCTGCGCACATGTTTTTCGGTCTAATCAGCCGAAGAGCGCTAGCTCACGGTTAACAAGAACCGGACGCTAGCGAGTTGCGGCTAATTGGGTTTTGCCCGCTTATTTCTGCGTAGGTGCTTACTATTCAACATGTCCGTCCATGTGCTCAGTTCCATTCCCCTGGCCACCAGGCATGTTCCCCGGCCCCATTTGACCATCATGGCCTGTCGTAGCTGGTGTGTCCGCGCCGTTTGTATTTGTCGAAGCTGGTTGCTCCACGGTTTGCGAGCACCCGGCCACGGCGAACAGGCATGCAAGTATCATCCCGGTTAAGATTGTTTTCATCGTCGGTATCCTTTTTTGTGAAAGTGAGTAAGTGCCGCTGGATGCGGCTGTCCAATTGAACCGCTGGTATCGCGACCGGCAGCTATTTTTCTACCGTAGCCGATCTCGCCAGAGATTGGACGATCGATCCAAAGTCTGGCGACTTCGGCTACGCC
>JBDNIG010000532.1:0-5135 GCA_041688415.1 Rhodopirellula sp.
ATAATTGTTATCGGTTTTGGGAAACAGCACACTCTTGACGATCCCGCCACGAACCATCCCGATCGTGCCGATTAGCATCCCGACAGCAACCGCGATCGGCAGCACGGGGTTCCGCAAACAGAAATGCAGCACGGGGACGTAGATGTCTTTTGCGAACCACTGCATCGCGTCGCTGGCGTGTCGATTGCACCAGAACAGCAGCAGCGTGAACGGTCGTAGCGGATAGGTGATGATCCCCATCGCGCGGAAGAACCCGCGATGCGAATGGGCGAGGTGACAGGGCAGTACAAAGGTGCTCTCCCACAACGAGATCAACAACATCGCAATCACTGCGAACGGGATCACCGCCATGAACTTGCCCATCACGCCAGAAACGAAAAACATCGGTGCAAACGCGAGCACGGTCGTCGCGATCGATGCCGTCACACTCGGCAATACCTCCATTGCACCGTCGACGGAGGCGTCCATCAGCGACTTGCCCATCTGGCGGTGCGCGTAGATGTTCTCGCCGATCACGATCGCGTCATCGACCACGATCCCCAAGGCGATCAAGAATGAAAACAGCGACAGCATATTGAGCGTTTGGCCACCGTAGATGAGCGCCGCACCAGCCCCCAGGATCGAGATCGGGATGCCCAGGGCGACCCAGAATGCCAAGCGAACTTCGAGAAAGAGCGCCAAGACGAGGAACACGAGCGTCAGGCCCTGGGCACCGTTGCGCATCAATAGGGAAATCCGATCGCGAACATCCACGCTCGTATCTCCCCACAGCACGAGGCGATACCCCGGCGGCAATTCCACCGTCGCCGCGTACCCGCGCACGTCGTCGACCAGGGCGAGCAAGTCTTCGCTTTTGGTTCGCTGCACGTTGACGACGATCGCCGGTTCGCCATTGATTTCCCCGGTCGCCGTGATGTCTTCGAATTCGTCGCGAACGAAACCGAGGTCGGCCACCGTCAGCACCACGCCACCGGGCTGCGTGATCAACGGCAGCTTTTCAATTTCCGAGCCGATCCGGCCCTTGTTCTTGGCCCGCAAGAGAATCTCTTGGCCGCTCGATTTGAGCTGGCCACCGGGCAACTCCACGTTACGCGACCGGATGATGGCCGCGACCTGGTCGAGGGTCAGCCCATAGGAACGCAGCGTTTCTTCGGGAATCTCCACATCGATTTGATAGGGCCGCGTGCCCATCAGTTCCGCCACCGTGACGCTCGGCAGCACCAACA
Organism: Rhodopirellula sp.; assembly: GCA_041688415.1. Classification (GTDB taxonomy): domain Bacteria; phylum Planctomycetota; class Planctomycetia; order Pirellulales; family Pirellulaceae; genus Rhodopirellula. The sequence continues at coordinate 1,227 of JBDNIG010000532.1, forward strand.
TCTCCGACCGAATTCGCTCGGCGACTTCGCGGAGGGCGAGTTCGCCGTGATGCGTCCGGTCGTCCGGTCCAACGATGCCCACCCGGATCGCCGTCTCGCGAAACGTGATCTGCTCGACGCTCGCGTCTTCGGCGAGATCGGGAAAACTCGGGATGCGGTCAACCTCACGATCGATCTCCGCCATTACCTTCTGCACGTCACCGACATCGCTGCGCAGTTCGGCGAGCACGTAACCGCTGCCCTCCATCGCGATCGAGGTCACTTTCTTGATGCCGTTGATCGCCCGAATCGCCTCCTCGATCTTTTGGCAGATCGCTTCCTCGGTGTCCTGCGGTGTCGCTCCCGGATAGGGAACCTTGATCATCACCACCTCGAGCTCGAATTCCGGGAATACCTCCCGCCGCATCGACCAAAATGAAGCCGCTCCAATCACCATCAACGCGAACACCACAACGTTCATTCCCGGCGAGTTGTGAATCGCCCAACTGAGGATGCGTCTCATTATTCGCTGGCCCCCAATCGTTGCCACGAAGCTAGGCCGGAGGCCGACACACGAATTGCCGGTGGCGTCAGCCACCGGACCGGTTGAACTACAAACCCGCCAAAGGCCGGAGGCCGACACAAGTATCCGCCCGTGTCGCCCTCCGGGCTGGCAGTTTTATCAAGCCCCTTACCGGTGGCTGACGCCACCGGCAGAGGTTCTGTCGGCCTCCGGCCTAAAGCCTTTGTGAGTTCTGCAGCAGTCTTCGCCGGGGCGGTTAAGTTACCCATTGCCCCGCCAGCACTGATTTCTCCTCCTCCGGTTGTTCTGCTGTTTTGTTCCGGCGTCAGGTCGTCGGCGGGCGCCCGGACGGGAAACGCATCCGTGCGGATGCTGCCCATTGGTGACACGACCACGAACGAACCATCCTGCAGCGCCGTGTCGGAAATCTCACAAATCCACGCTATGCCGACGTCAGGATCCTCTTCGTCGCCACCCACGAAGTTCCGCCCCGCATCGAACTGGGCCGTGGTCACGAACTGGTCAACCGGACGGATTCCATGGAGCACTTTCAGTTCACCCGCGACCCAAGCCTCGGGATCAAAACTGGCCAGCGGATCCATCTCATCCGGAACCGTCGCCGCCGCGCCGGCATCTTTCTGATTTTCGGCGCTGTCGGACGCCGCGTCGTCGGTGGCCGGCTCCGTAGCGGCGAGTTCAGCGGCGGCCGGCGTGGATTTCTTCGCCTCGCTCGCCCCGTCCGCAGGCAGCAAGGACTCCTCCAGCACGCTGGGGTCGGCCACGAACTGCCACACCCGGTTGCCCGGCTTGAGCGCTTCACTAGGCAAGATGACGAGATCCACGGCCGGGTCGAGTTCCAACCGCAACGACACGAACATGCCGCGTACGAGCGTCGTCGGCCCCGCCACATTGGCAGCCTTGTCACCCGAATTGACCACCTTGCCGCCCCGGATCACTTCGAATCCACGCGGATCATCGACGACGATCCGCACCGGCACCGTGCGGGTCTGTTCGTCCAGTCCGATCCCGTCGTAACCACTGAGTTTGCCTTTCCACTGGTAGACCAAGCCGTCGCGGCCGGACACCACGTACCGCACATTCACCGGGGTCGGCGGCAATCGGTAACCGCGATCCTGGTCGATCGACTCCGACGCCCCATCGTTTGACGCCCCATCGTTTTCCGGCGAGTCGCTGGCACCTTTCTGATTGAGTACCCAGTACAGTTGATCGACTCGCAGTTTCGCCGCGACTTCCACTTTCGAAGTATCCTCAATCGTGACCACGGAACTGCCACGCGAAACAAACGTATTCAGCTCGGCCTGCTCGCTGACGATCACCCCATCGATGGGCGCGACGATCTCCGTCCGCTTTAAATCGATCTCGGCCGCTTCGAGTTGCAGCGCCGCCAACCGCTCCGACGATTCCAATCGGGTGCGTTTTTTCTTGGCCAGATCGAGTTGGTTCTGATACAGCACGACCTGCTGCTCAGCCGTCAGCACCGCCCGTCGGGCTTGGTCGATCTCGCCTTGGCTGGCGTATTGCTCGGGCAACGCTTCCCGCCGATTGACCTCACGCTGTTGAAGTTCCCTATCGGCCCGCCCCAGTTCGAGTGATCGACCCGTATTGATGATCTCCTGGTCGACTTCGCCGAGCGACTCGTACGCCTGCTGCTGCTCCCGCTGCAGCCGTTTGACCGTGAGTTCGTAATCGGTCGGGTCGATCTTCATCAACACGTGCCCCTTGGTCACGTATTTACCCGCTTCGCACAATGGCGACTTTTCGACGATCCGGCCATCCACTTCCGTTGCCAAGCTCGCTTCGCGATACGGCACGACCGTCCCATCGGCGCTCAGGTGCAGCTTCTCGCCCGTGCTCGCGAGCGACCGGACCGGCACCACATCGACGGCCGGCAAAGCGAACAGCCGCCCGACGGGCGTGTCATCCAGGGGCGGCCGCGCCGGCGACTCCACCGTCCCGAGATACTTCACCAAACCAGCCGCGGCAATCAATATCAAGGTCGGAATCGCGATATTGAGCAGCATCCAGTTCGGCAGGTCCCCCTTGGGATCGACCGGCAGCGATGGCGACTCCGCCCCGTCTTTCCCAACGCCGTCTTCGCCAAACCCGTTCGCGGACCCAACGGGCTGCGTTTCTCCCCCGCGATCCGCATCCATCCGAACCGTGTCGCCGGAGCCTGACGGCTGAGTCGATCGATCCGCAGCAGACGGGCACCGTTGAGCCTCGTCGCGGTATGGGTTTTCACCCGGTTTGACGCGTGTCGATTCAATGCTCATGACGACCGTTGCTTTCGAGGTGGATTCGTCGATCATTTTTGGTGGGGGAACTATCCAGGCGATCACGAGCCTGGATGATGTCGAACTGCCCACACGCGGCGAGTGTGGACGCGGTGATGTGCCGGCACAATGAGTCCACGTCATAATGCTCCGCCCGGGCCGCCGGTGCAATGAGTTGCTCGAGAACCGGTCGACCGATCCGATAATACAAGCACTGCCCAACGACGCCCAACGCAATCTGCGTGACGAGCGCCTCGTGGCGTCCAGGTGCCTCGCGGCGTCCAGGTGCCTCGCGGCTTCCAGGTGCTTCGCCGCTTCCGGACGGACTGTCCCCAGCCGCGAGCGGCTTCGCGTTGGCCGCACGCAAGGGTTCGATGAGTTGCTCGATCGTCGCGTACAGGGCATCGAAGGTCGGCTTGAAATACTCGCGAACCATCACGCTGAGCACGGACGTCGGTGATTGCATTTCGCGCATCATCAGCATCGCTTCAAAGCCCCGCTCATCGCCGGCGAGCATCCGTGAGAGGAGTGTGCGAACGATTCGCAGCAGCGTTTCCTCCGCGGGCGCGTCGCCGACTGCGGGCGCCGGAAACTCACGCTGGCGTTTGTCGCGAATGTCCTCGATAACGGCCCGATACAGACCCATCTTGTCACCGAAATAATAACTGACGGCGGCCACGTTGACCCCCGCCTCCCTCGCGATTTCACGCACCGTCGCCCGGTCAAACCCCCGCTGAGCAAACACCGGCACCGCCGCCGCAATCATCCGGTCCGCCGGATCACTCGCCTCATCATCCCCCTGCCCCTGCCCCTGAGCCGACGGCGCTAGCCGCGGGTGTTTCGTCGACTCGCGATCTGAACAACTGGACATAAAATCAAACTGAAATGAGAGGCAGGGGAAACAGCGTCACAACCATCATGACTAAAAGACTCGCAAAGTTAAACACCTGTTTAAAACATTTGTTTACCGGCCTGCTAGCGACGCCCCAACGGGGCAGCCCCATGATAGCCCCAGGCATCGCCCTGTCCGTTACCCACAAGTCAAATTACGCCGAAGGCGTTACAGCGATTAGCCGGTGGTTTGAGCGCAGCGAACACCACCGGAAAAGGAAA
>JBDNIG010000533.1:0-4476 GCA_041688415.1 Rhodopirellula sp.
CAAACGATCGGGGTCCTCAAATTTCCAGCGGACGTCACCGGACACCGGATTAAATGCAAACAACGTGCCGTCCATGATCGGTAGGAACACTTCGTCACCGCTGACCGCCGGCGTGCTGCCGGTGGGGCCGCCCAGCGGCAGCGGGTCGCGGGCCGCCGTTCCGGTAGCGAGATCGATGACGTGCAACAGCCCGTCACAGCCACCGAGAAAAGTTCTCCCCGCTGCGATCGAGGGTGAACAGCGAATTTGATCCCCCGTTTCGTATTTCCAGACGAGCGTCCCGTCGTCCGCATCGAGGCAGTACAAACTGCCGTCTTGGCTGGATTGCAACACCCGGATTTCATATTGCTCGCCGCGTGGTACGGCGAAAAACGTGGGGGCGGCGCTAATTTGTCCTTCCGTCGTGTATTTCCAGATCGTCTCGCCGGTGCTCGGATCGAGCGCCGCAACGTTGCCTTCGACGTCGCCGACGACGAGCATCGCACGAATCGGCGGCGGCGCGGCGGCGTTCTGCATCGCGCCAGCGACCTCGATGATGGGAATTTGGGAAGTGAATTGGCGGTCGTTGGGGTCGATCGAGGCGGGCAGGAAGAGTCCGGGCGAGGCCACGAAACCGGTCTCGAATTCGCGTCGCCATCTCGATTGGCCCGAATCGACGTCGAGGGCCTCGACGCCACCCATGACATCGGTGACGAACACGTTCACACCATCGCTGACGGGCGTCGATTCAATCGCTTCGCTGGTTTTCGTCTCCCACAGTAAACGCAAGTTTGCCGGCAGGGTGTGGTTGATCGCACCGCTGGCACCGCTATCGGCACGGGCCATCGTCCACGTGGGCGGAGCGGTCGCGGGCGGATTTTGAGCACTCGCGACGGTCACCAGCGACCACAGCGAGATCGCGACGAACGCGGTCAATGATGTCGAAATGTCAGTCTTTCCAATTTGCATTTTTTAACTTCAATTTTAACTTTTTCAATATCCCCAACCGCCGAGACGGATAGAACCGCTGCGAGCGCTGATCCGTGCGGACGTGCCTTGACGCATGAAGTACGGCGGCGCCTTGAAGTATTGTTCAGCTTGGAACGCATGGATGCCAGCGAAACGTTCGCGGACCGGTACACGGCTGGTCCACCCGAAGCCGCACGCATTGCGTTTTCGCCAAAAAAGAGTTCTTGACAGCATTGCCCGCAGGGTCGGGGCCGAAGACCTCCTGGCCGAGACCCGCCCGACTACTATAAGCTGTCCACCCCCAGGTTTCGCCCCGTTTCGTGGCGATTTTCTTCTGTCTATCGAGCTTTTTTTTCAATGATTTGTGTCAGTCTTGGCCGTGCCCGCCACCAACGAATGATCGCTGAGCATCAGTTTCTTGTTGAGCAGGGGGCTCAACTCGTTGAACTACGTCTGGATTACATCACCCGAGCGGTCAATCTCAAGCGACTCGTGGAAGATCGCCCGGGCCCCGTCGTCCTGACGGCCCGGCGGAAGGAGGACGGCGGACGCTGGGAGAAGTCCGAACAGGAACGTCTGATGCTGCTCCGCAGCGCGATTGCCTCCGGCGTCGAGTACGTTGACATCGAAGCCGATGTTGCGGCCCAAATTCCTCGCTACGGCTCGACCAAGCGGATCATCAGCTACCACGATTTTAGCGGCACGCCCGACGAACTCGAGGAAATCCACGCCGCGATGGCCGAAGAGGATGCCGATATTGTCAAGATCGCCACCATGGCCAACACGTTCTCGGACAACGTGCGGATGATTCAATTGGTCGAACAAGCCAAAATCCCAACGATCGGAATTTGCATGGGCGAGATGGGTATGATCACGCGAATCCTTTCCAACCGCGTCGGGTCGCCGTTCACCTACGCAACCTTCAGTGCCGACAAGAAACTCGCGCCGGGCCAAATCAACTGGAAGGAGATGAACAATACCTATCACTATGAGTCGATCAATCCACAGACCGCACTGTTCGGTGTGATTGCCGATCCGGTCGGCCATAGCTATAGCCCGTTGATTCACAACTCCGCGTTCATCGACGCGGGACTGAACGCGCGTTACCTGCCCCTGCGAGTCCCCAAGGACGATTTGCAAACGTTCATGAATAGCTGTCACAGCATCGGCATCGAGGGCATCAGCATCACGATCCCGCACAAGGAATCGGCGTTGGACTACTGCACGCAAGCCGAAGCGAGTTCGACGGGAATTGGCGCCATCAACACGATGATCTTCAACGACGAAGAGCGACTTGGGTACAACACGGATTACCGCGCCGCGATGGACTGTATCGAAGAAACCTTTTCGCTCGAACGAGGCCAGGAAAACTCGATGCAGGGAAAAGTCGCCGTCGTGCTCGGGGCCGGTGGTGTTTCGCGGGCGATCGCGTGGGGACTGCGACAACGCAAATGCGACGTCTACGTGTCCTCCCGCACGGAGGAACGCAGCCAATTGCTCGCCCATGAGATCGGTTGCCAAACCATTGCATGGGATCAGCGCCACGAGGTGAAAGCGCACTTGCTCGTCAACGGAACTCCCGTCGGCATGCACCCCGACGTTGACGTGTCACCCTACAACATGAGTTCGATCAATGAGTACATGGTCGTCTTCGATACCGTGTACAACCCCGAGAACACCGTGCTGATCAAGCACGCCAAACAAGCGGGGGCGCGGCTGATCACCGGCGTGGATATGTTCGTCCGCCAAGCCGCGTATCAGTTCCGGTTGTTCACCGGCAAGGATGCACCGGCGGACCTGATGCGGGCCAAGATCAAACAAGCCACCAACCCCGTCCAGATCAATTGAGTAGCCGAGTCTCCCCGAGACTCGGACCCGTGTCTTCCGGGACGCCTACCTGAACAGATCCGGGGTGCTACAACGATGTGGCTGGCTCCGTTATCCTGGGACCAGCCTGCCGTTCGTCACCTCACCCATCGGAGTTTTCTATGCCTCGTCCCGTCACTTTGTTTACCGGCCAATGGGCCGATTTGCCGATCGAAGAACTCGCCGAGATGACTGCCGACTTTGGTTTTGACGGCATCGAGCTGGCCTGCTGGGGCGATCACTTTGAAGTCGACCGGGCGCTCGCCGAGGATGACTACTGTGACAATCAGCACGCCTTGCTCGCTAAGCATAACCTGCAGTGCCATGCGATCAGCGCGCACCTGGTCGGCCAAGCGGTCTTGGACCGGATCGACGAGCGTCACCAATCCATTTTGCCCGAATACGTGTGGGGCGACGGTGACCCCGCTGGCGTCAACGCCCGCGCGGCCGAAGAACTCGCCAACTCCGCCCGCGCGGCTCAGAAATTTGGCGTCGACGTCGTCAACGGGTTCACCGGCAGCAGCATCTGGCACCTGCTCTACTCGTTCCCACCGGTTCCCGAGAAAATGCTCGCCGACGGTTTTGACTTGCTCGCCGAACGGTTCAATCCCATCCTCGACGTGTTCGGCCAGTGCGGCGTTCGCTTCGCCCTGGAGGTCCATCCGACCGAAATCGCGTTCGATATCCACACCGCGCAGCGGGCCCTCGAAGCACTCGATCACCGGCCGGAGTTCGGGTTCAATTTTGACCCCAGCCATTTGATGTGGCAGGGAATCGATCCGGTGCAATTCATCCGCACGTTCCCCGACCGCATTTATCACGTGCATATCAAAGATGCGATCGTGACGCTCGATGGCAAGTCAGGGATCATCGGCAGTCACCTCAACTTCGGCGACCCGCGTCGTGGTTGGGATTTCCGCAGCCCCGGTCGGGGCGGCGTGAATTTCGAAGAGATCATCCGAGCGCTCAACATAATCGGTTATGACGGCCCGTTGTCGATCGAATGGGAAGATTCGGGAATGGAGCGTACTTCCGGTGCCCGTGAGGCTTGTGCATTCACGAAAAAACTCGACTTCGCACCCTCCAACGTCGCCTTCGATGCCGCCTTTGACGAAGCCTCATGATTACAATCACGGTTAATGGAACCACCACGCAAGTCGATCGTCCGATGACGATCGACGAGTTGATTCAGCACGTCGACGTGCCCAAGAATTACTTGGCCGTCGAAGTCAACGAGGATGTCGTACCTCGTGAGCAGCATGGCGAGAACATGCTCACCGACGGCGACCGCGTCGAATTTGTGACGCTGGTCGGCGGTGGCTGAGGACATCGACCGCAGAGCTTCATTCCCCGTCGTCAGCGTCGGCTTGATCATCGTTCGTCTCGGGCGTTGGCCCGAGCAGTTCTTCGAGCGATTTGTCGAGTCGCTTGCCACGGGCCGACAGCGACACAACCTTGCCTTTTTGATTGACCGATCATGAGATTCTCACTGACGTGACGGGTGGTTGGACTGGGGGGCTGCCCTGGACCGCTAAATTTTTGGGGTTGCGAGGTGTTTGCAATGCGCAAGTTTGCTTCCGCATCTCTGTCTCGTGCAGGCCAGTCCAGTTCATCCAGTCTCCCCTCTCCCCCGAAGAGGTCGTGCGGCTTTTAAGTATTGAA
>JBDNIG010000534.1:0-9112 GCA_041688415.1 Rhodopirellula sp.
ACGGGCGGAGCCGTCGGTCGACAATTGTAGCCGGACGGCTCCGCCCGTCCGAGCTGCTGCACGCTCCGTACTCACGACGGGCGGAGCCGTCGGTCGACAATTGTAGCCGGACGGCTCCGCCCGTCCGAGCTGCTGCTCCTAACACGTGCCGCCGCGCCACTGCGTCGTCCGCGCCATGGTAGACTATCCTTCGTGCCCCCCGCCTCTTGGCTCCCACTCCGCCCGCTAACTCTTGAGAACGTTGATCATGTTTCGCCGCACTGACTTCTGGCTATTGCCGCTCCTGCTCGCCTCCATTTCCTTCCCTGCAGTGATGACCGCTCACGCGGCCGAGCCAACCGAACCCGTCAAGGTTGAATTGATTGATGCCGGAACCGCTCCGCTCCAGACGATCCGCTACACACCACGCGTCGGTGAGACACAAACGGCGGTCATGACCATCTCGATCGACATGTCCATGTCAATTGCTGGAAACGCCATGCCAACCCAAGTCATTCCGGCTCAGAAGGTAACATTCGACACCACGGTCGAAGACGTCAATGCAGACGGCGATATCAAGTTTAGCTTCATCTATACGGGAGCCGAAGTCGTTGACGATCCCAAAAAACCGTCGCCCATGGCTCCCATGCTCGAAGAGATGGTTAAGTCCTTGGTGGGTGCCACTGGATCGGCTACCGTGACCAATCGTGGGATTACCAAGTCGGCTGGATTTAATATTCCCGAAGGCATGGCGCCGCAGATGAAGCAAATGCTCGATGGGATGAAAGAATCGATGAACCGGATCAGCTCGCCGGTACCGAGCGAGCCAATCGGGAAGGGAGCGAAATGGAAAGTCACCCAAAACCTGGCCGCCAACGGAATGACCTTGGTGCAGACTTCCACTCATGAAATCACGAGTTTCGATACAGCCGGTTTCACGATGAAAATCGATGTGACGCAGGCAGCCGATCCGCAAGAGATCAAGAATCCGGGATTGCCTGCCGGGACCACCTTGTCGCTCGTGTCACTCGACACCAATGGGGAGGGAACGTCGCAAGTTGAAACCGCGTCGCTGATTCCAGTGCAATCCTCTCTGACGATCAGTACCAAATCCACCATCGACGTGGAGTCGTCGGGACAGAAACAGCAGATGACCACGGACGTGAAGATGGCAATGGAGCTGGAAACTCTCCGCTAGAGTCTCGCGTTCATAGCCTTTCAAGGATGTCCCATTGCAATACGGATTCACCAGTCTGCTGCCACCGCTGATTGCGATCGCACTGGCGTTGCTGACGCGGCGAGTCCTATTGCCACTGGCGACGGGGACCCTCGTGGGCGCCGCACTGCTGGCCCGAGCAGAACTTGACGTGAATTGGGGATTCGACACACTCACCATTTTCACCGCGAGCATCACGGGCTCGATCACCGATCATGATCACCTGATGGTGCTGGCGTTTACGTTGTTGTTGGGCATGATGGTTGGGGTGATCGAAGTCGCCGGGTCGATGCGCCGCGCAATTACCCGACTGGCCCGGCGGGTGAAGAACCGCCAGGGAGTCCAGACCATGATTGCCGCCACGGGGTTGGCCGTGTTCTTTGACGATTACGCCAACACGCTATTGGTCGGCGGAACGATGCGGTCGACCGCGGATCGGTTCGGTATCTCGCGGGCCAAGTTGGCTTATCTCGTTGACTCCACGGCCGCCCCCGTCGCGGGTCTGGCCTTGGTCAGCACCTGGGTGGCGACGGAACTGAGCTATCTGCAAGCGGGCATCGACGCGTCTTCGTATGGCCAGTCATCATCGGCGTCTTCGATCCGTGTTTTCGATTTCTTTATCCAGAGCATTCCCTATCGATTCTATCCATGGTTTGCGTTGGCGCTGGTGTTCATCATCGCCCGCACCGGGCGAGACTTTGGTCCCATGTTGGCTGCCGAGCAGGACGCCGCCGATCAACTTCGCGAGCGTCCCCATCACGCCGGTGATCGGGCGGCGGCCGATATCAACGATGATCCGCGACTCAGTGCCCCGCGAACCAGTGAAGAGACCACGTCCACATCATCACCTTGGCAGGACGTGACGGCCGCACTCGGTCCGATCGCTACCTGCCTAATCGCGGTTCTCGTCACGCTCATCGTGACCGGCAGCAGCGCGACGAACGTGGATTCGGCCGCGCAGCAATCCGTTGTCATGAACCAAGTTCAGTGGGCGGGTGACGTAATCGGTTCGGGCAATTCGTATCTCGCGCTCGTGATCGGTGGCGGGTGTGGGCTCGTTCTCGCCGTACTGCTGGCGTTGTCCCTCTCACGCCTCGCGGTGAAACGAGTCGGCAGCGGCATGTTGGCCGGCGCGATTCAGATGCTGCCAGCGATGGCAGTACTGTGGCTCGCGTGGGCGTTATCAGCGATGACGGGCCGGGACGCACTCGACACGGGCGGGTACCTGTCGAGCGTCTTGAGCGACCAGATTGACATTCGTTTGCTACCCACCTGCGTATTTCTCTTGGCAGGCGCGATCGCGTTTGCCACCGGCACGAGCTGGGCCACGATGGCCATCGTGACGCCCATCGCCGTTAGTTTGGTGCTGGACATGCAAGCAAATTCTACCGCGGTTGTTGGTGAGATGGCCGTCAATTCTCCCCTGGCATTGGCCACCTTCAGTGGCGTGTTGGCTGGCGCGATCTTTGGAGACCACTGCTCGCCGTTGTCCGATACGACGGTCCTCTCGAGCCGCGCGTGCGGTTGTAACCACGTGCTGCACGTCCGCACGCAGATCCCCTACGCGCTGCTCGGCGGCGGCATTTGCATCCTCACTGGTACGCTGCCCGTTGCCTGCGGTGTGCCGGTTTGGATATGTCTCAGTATGGGGCTGGTGTGCCTGATCGTCGCCGTCCGCTGGCTCGGCACTCGTCCTGAGGATTCATGATGTGAGCCGAGACGCGCAATCGCCCGGTGCCTTACCGGCTTGATATTGAGTAGCCCGACGCGTCAGCGAAGGATTCGGTGTGATCCCTCGCTGACGCGTCGGGCTACTCATCTGCGCGCTCAAATTGCGAACACGACCGAATCAACACGCCGCTGGCCGCATTTCTCGTAGCCACCGTCGCCAGACGGTAATGAATCATTTTCCGTAGCCACCGTCGCCAGACGGTGGAGAATCGCAAAAAGATGCTTCACAGCGTTGACGGAAGTGGTGAGCGAACCGTCGCACTCGAGGCCGGTAGATAGCGGGCCTCACGGGTCGGCACAAAGATTGCTCCCTCGTTCCTCGTCGATCCAACGAACGGATGACTCATTGACGTCGCCGGGCCGACGCCCGTGCGACGACATGAGTCGCGAGAAGCAGACCGTTCATTTTCCCCCACAACCGGAGTTCGTAATGTTGATGTTCAAAAAACATGTGTTGGTAGCTTTTGGAGCAACCTGCTTGGTGGCTGGTGCCGCACACGCCCAGGACGGAGCAAACGCTCGGGACGGAATTGATCCGAGTGGCCAAACGGTTACCGCTGCGGCGCAGCCCGACGGCAGTTCCGAACAAATGCGAATGGACCAAATGGCGATGCAGCAGATGATGAAATCTCAGAAACTGATGACGGCAGCCAAAGAAAAGTTGATGAGCGACGACAAAATGGCGGAACGGGTCGCGCGAGAGATCCTGATGCAGGAAATGGTTCTGGACAAAAAGTACTTGGCGATGGTGCGTGACGGTCTGCGGACGGATACCGACAACGAACCTAAAATGAAAGTGCTGGTCGACAAAATCTCAAGTGCAAAATCCAAACTGATGAAAGACAAGGATGCTCTGATGTCCATGACGCAAGAGTTGATGGTCCGTCAGCTCGCCGCAAACCGTATCGCCATGATCAATGGCGGGAGGTTTAACAGCGAAGCCACAGAAGCGACGAAGGATAAAACGACGAACGACAAAAAGATGAAGGGTAAAAAAGGGAAGGACAGAAAGGCGAATGACATCCGTTTGAAAGACACGGGGACTGATCAGCCGGCGGTCGCCAACAAACCTGTCGGTGGCAAGTAATGCCGCCCCGTTTCTATCTTCCTCGTCTCGTGTTTTTCCGTCTTTCATCTTCTCCGCAAACCGGGAAGTACCATGACCGATGCTCGTTTTGATTTGATTGTGATTGGTACGGGGCCGTCGGCCTCTACCGTTGCGAAGAAATGTCGCGACGAGGGGAAACGCGTTGCGGTCATCGAAGCCAGAGAGTTCGGTGGTACTTGCGCACTGCGTGGGTGCAATCCCAAAAAGGTATATGCCAATGCTGCGGACCTGATCGATCGGGGCCGCGGTGCGGCTGAGAAGTATCTCGAATACGACGACTTGCATATCAACTGGGAGAAACTGCTCGCCTTCAAACGCGAGTTCACTCAGCCCGTTGCGGAGAACAGCGAAGACTCCTACCGAGAACGCGGGATCGTGACATTCCACGGGCGTGCTTCGTTCACGGGAAAAAATTCCGTTGAGGTTGACGGACAGACTCTTCAAGCCGATCGCATCTTCGTAGGCGTCGGCGCCCGCCCTCGGCCACTCGATATTCCCGGTGGTAAACGAGCGATGCTTAGCGACGAGTTTTTTGAGCTGTCGAGAATCCCTGAGCGAGTCGTGTTCATCGGTGGCGGGTATGTATCGATGGAGTTTGCGTGTGTTGTTGCCCGCTCCGGGGCGTCGGTGACCGTTTTGCAGCGGGCCGAGCAGGTGTTGACCGCCTTCGATCCTGATCTCGTCACTCAGTTGGTCGAGTACTCGGCGGAACACGGGATCGATGTGCGCACCTCAGCGCTGGTGAAAGAAATCGATAGTTCGGGAGGGAAGGCACTCACCATACAGTATGAATCGGCAGGCCATGTCGAGACCGTGGACGCTGATCTGGTAGTGCACGGTGCGGGTCGAATCCCCAATCTCGACGGGCTCGATCTGCAAGCGGGAGAAATCGAATTTGGAGAGAAAGGGATTCAGGTCGATGCGTGCATGCGCAGCGTCAGCAATCCATCGGTCTACGCTGCGGGTGACTGCGCCGATTCGGGCCAGCCACCGCTGACACCCACCGCCAATGAAGAAGCTCGGATTGTCGTGCATAATTTGTTTGCGGAGGACCCATCACGTCGCCCCGACTACGGAGCCATTCCGCAAGTCGCCTTTACCGTGCCGTCGATTGCCGCCATCGGATTGTCGCAAGTGGAAGCAGAAAAGTCGCACGACGTCGAAGTTCGCCATGAGAATACGTCCACCTGGGGAAGCGTCCGCAAGGCATGTCAACCATGTGCGGGTTACAAAATCCTGATCGATAAAAAAACTGATTTGATTCTCGGCGCTCATCTGCTGGGTCCCGCTGCCGAAGAGACGATTAATCTATTTGCACTCGCGATGAAGCACGGCTTAACATCGACGGACATTAAATCCACACTCTTTGCGTTCCCGACGTTTTCGTCGGACGTACGGCGGATGATTTAGAATTACTTCGCACAGTCGGCGAGTTTTTTCAATTCCGCTTGCGTCAACGCGCGGTCAAAGACTGCGACACCACCGATCCATCCGGTAAAGCCCACGCTGCGGCTACTATGAATGACCCTGCCGATCGTAAAGGGGCCTCCGCTCGCGGCGTCCGGTGGGCTGTAGATGCCGTGCGGGTACCACCAGGGATTCAGGCGGAGGGCGACTAAGTCCCGTGCCGTCTCCGCGAATTCACCATCAGGAGTCTTGGTCAACGTGACTTGAACTTTTGTGTAGCGGTAGCGCCGGAGCTCGACGCGTTGGCCGCCCTGTTCACGGACCACCTCGATCTCGACAGGCTCTTCTTCCGGAGGATTGTAGAACTGGGACGATGGGAAATCTCGATCTTCGCCTTTTTGAATTCCAGGCGTCCGATGATAGTGCCCCTGCATGTACGCATTGTACGCGTATGAAAGCAGGCCATCGGATTTTGGATTATCGAGCCAGCGTTCTCCAGACGCGCCGTTGAGCCAGCCGGTAAGCTCCTCTTTCGAACTGTCAAATGTCATGGCAAAGCACTGCCAAGATTCCGCCAGTTTGTCCGCTGACGCATCACCTGAGACAGTAGGCGACTGAGCCAGCGAGTTGCATTTGTGAAGTGCGTACTTGTTCAGGAACGAGCTGGCACCGTTCTCAGAAACATGACCGCACGCACTTCCTGCTTTGTTCAATCCGGCAAACAGTGCATATTGACGCTGGCCACGCTCAACTTTCGCGATGCTCTCGGTTGTTGACTGTTTCAGGTCAGTACCTTCGTGCCAGATCCCAGCGAGTGCGTGATTGCCACTCTCTCGTATCGCCCAAACGACGACCGACACTGAGTTCCCCGGCCCTTTGATATCGAGCGGTGTGTCATGCAAACGAGACCGCGGGACAAAGAGAAAGGGGCGAAAATTGGGGTCGGACTCTTGCCGGATACGGACGGTTTGGCCGAATGGTCCGTCGCCTAACAACGGGAAATCTGCATAGGTCGCAGGGCGTCCTTCGCCCCAGTAGTCACGGACGTAGTTCGCGGCGTCCAACGGATAGTCGGTTATGGCGTCCGGAGGGACGTGTGCCGTGAATCGGCGTTCACCTTGTGGTTCGCGTTTGACGAAATCCCAGAATGCAATCAATCCCGGTGTCGCCACAACAGCGTCACGGCTCGATTCCGGTTCGGTTGCCCAGACAGGTGACGAGTGAGCAAACAGGGACAACATCAAAATTAAGAATGAGCACGGTCGGTACATGTTTAAAATCTCCTTGTCCAATTATCTTACACGACCGCTCGTGCGTTGCTGGCGAATCACGTGTGGTTATTGAAAAAGATGCGGTTGCCGCAGCGACAGTTGCGCGTCGTCATGATGTGGAGCCCTCGCCCAGGAGCGTGTTGATTTGCTCGATCAGCTTATCCATTTCCACCGGTTTGGGATGAAATGCATCGCAGCCCGCCGCGGTGGCGCGAGCTTCATCACCCGGCAGTGCGTACGCCGTCAGGGCGATGACTGGGATGTGAGATTCCGAATCCGCGGCGCGGATTTGCATCGTCGCTTCGATACCGTCAAGTTCCGGCATGTTGATGTCCATCAGAATCAAAGCTGGGGCGGACTGCGCCGTCTGCAACACAGCCTCGAGACCGTTGCTGGCCGTCACGACGGCGTAGCCTCGCTTTTGCAGTTGCCGCGTCATCATGTCGCGGATGTCGTCGTGATCGTCGACGATTAGGATCGTGGTCATATTGTTGGTCGCGTAGTGGGTGTGTTGTCATCGCTAATGTTGGGAACCGCTAGCTCCGAGGTGCACTGCGGACAACGCGTGGCGCGAAAGGGAATTGTCGATCGACAAAAATCGCATTTCTTGTCCGTTGGTTCCGATTCGGGACGCGACTCCCCGAACGCTTCGTCGACCTGCTCATCCAACCGATTGACCATACGAATGATGACAAACATTGCCAGGGCGACGGGTCAACCATGTTGCCACGCGGTGCGAACTTTTTGAAGTCATCGAGAAAACTCATGCGGCAAAACCCAACTCCAAACGGTACGGAACGCCAAGGTCGTCGATTCCAGTTCGCTTTGGCGAAGCATTTTCTGTGCCAATGGTTGCTCGCCCAACCACCTGCCCAGTAAACTTGTCGAACCTTCTTCTCTCCTCATGAGCGTGGCATCGCCGGAGGTGACCGGCACTCGTGAGCGACAACCATGCATAATCTGTTTGCCGACGTCCCCCCTCATCTGCCAAATGAATTGGTGGCGGTGCTCGCAGAGAGCCAGCAAATTCGCATTGAACGGATCGTCTCCACGGGCCACGTCAGTCCGGACGACTCTTGGTACGATCAGGACGAGAACGAGTGGGTCGTTGTGCTCAGCGGTGAAGCCCGATTGCGGTTGGAGCACGATGACGAGCCAATCGAGCTAAGACCGGGCGACCACGTCAACATCCCGGCGCACCAGAGACATCGTGTTGAATGGACAACGCCAAATGAACCAACGGTGTGGTTGGCCGTGTTTTATAGGGATTGAGGAACGGGCGGACAATACAATCGCAGAGAACGCAGATGGTTGAAACAAATGAAATCGAAAAAAGAAAGCGGGTGGTAGCCGAGCAACACAATCTTTGCTGACCCCGCCCCTTCGAGGAACGTGGGAAGAACGATTGACGGTGTAATGACGTGGCGTAAGCTTCCAG
Source organism: Rhodopirellula sp. (assembly GCA_041688415.1). Taxonomy (GTDB): domain Bacteria; phylum Planctomycetota; class Planctomycetia; order Pirellulales; family Pirellulaceae; genus Rhodopirellula. Next base: position 8,151 of record JBDNIG010000534.1, read on the forward strand.
CTTGCGATGTAGAAAACGCAAGCTGGAAGCTTACGCCACTTTGACCTTGAACAGATCATTGGACAACCGGTTCCTGGGAAACTACCTTATGGGGCGTGCCGCGATAAGGTCAGCGCGCACTTCTGTTTTAAAGTTTGACCATGACAGTGTTTTCGCTGTCCCCTCCCTCCCTCAAGCATGGCGCGGTCGTTGACAGACCGGGTGATGCTTCCTACCCCCGAGGTCGCTTTATGTCACACCGGTTGATGTCCCTCAGTCTCTTCCTGTCCGTTTTTCTCCTGAGCCCAGCGTGGGCCGCGGAGCCGAAGCCCAAAGTGCTCGTGATTGGGATCGATGGCTGTCGCCCCGATGCACTCAAGGTCGCCGACACACCGAATCTGGATGCGCTGATCGATGCTGGGATCTGGTTTTCCGGTACCGATATTCGCAAACCAGACGCAACCGACAAAGCCAACACGGTTAGCGGCCCCGGATGGTCGAATCTGCTTACCGGCGTGTGGCCCGACAAACATCACGTTCTTGGCAATAAATTTAGTGAGCCGAACTATGAGCGTTACCCGCACATGTTCGTTCGGTTAAAAGAAATTCATCCCGACGCGGTGACGGCATCGTTTTCAACGTGGGCACCGATCGAAGGTAAGATCGTCTCGGATGCGGATGTCTCACGAAGCTTCTCCAAACCGAAGAGCTCCGAAAAGCGAAGCGATGCCGCCGTCGCCGCTTGCGTCGAGTGTCTCGAAACCGAAGACCCTGACCTGGTTTTTTGCTACCAGGGTCATGTCGATGGCGCGGGTCACGGACACGGGTTCCACCCCACCGTGCCAGAGTACATCAGCGCGATCGAGTCCGCGGACAAGAACATCGGTAAACTCGTCGCCGCGGTGAAGGCCCGCCCCCACTTCGCCGACGAGGATTGGTTGACGATCGTCTGTACCGACCATGGTGGCGAAGGGACCCGGCAT
>JBDNIG010000535.1:0-4389 GCA_041688415.1 Rhodopirellula sp.
GTGAGTTTGTCGTTGGGAATTTGACGCAGCACCATCGAGATGAAACCACGCTGCTTGAAAATGGAAACCCGGAACCGAGCCAAGTCGCCGAATGCGAACCCAAAGTCGGCCGAGCCCGTCTCTTGCAATTCTCGCTGGCAACGCTCCGGCGTGATGCTCTTCATCAAGCCCACCGTGTCATCGGCTTCCAGCGTTTTCGTATCGAGCTTCCGCATCCGACCACTCACGCGGAACACCGGCGGCTGCCCAACGACAATGTGGATATCGCTAACGCCCTGCTTCACAGCAGCTTGCAGCAGTTTGTCGATGAGGACCTGGGCCATGGTGGAGAGCTTCTAGCTTCTAGCGACTAGCAATTAGCTGGTCGGCGGGAGGCGGGTGGTGTGAAACGAAAAGGACGGACGCTACAGCAAAGTGAATCTTGCTGGCTCGGAATGAAATCGGACGGTCGCGGGGATCGTCAGTGACAGGCTAATCGAAAGATAAGGAATGAGGTTCGATCGGGCACTGACTAAATAAAGGTTTGGCGGGTGTGCCAATGCAACCATTATCGTGAAACAGATTGAAAAAGGCAACGATTATCCCGCTAAAGCGCCAAACGGCGGTGCGAGCGGCCACTGAAGGGCATCCTGCCGACCGAGCCCCCAGGACCGTGGCAGCCATTAGAGGGGGAGGGTGGGAGAGGGTTTCTAGCCTGGGGGACGGCGCAGTTCGATCTGCTGGTGATCTGTCGCCCTCCGGCCCTGGCTAGAAGCTAATAGCTAGTAGCTAATAGCTAGAAGCCTCCTACAGCGACGCCAGTTCCTTGGCGATGTGGCTCAGCGCGATCTCCTCCTGCTCGGTCTGCTTGGCGACGCGGTAAACCTCCTCAAACGTGGTGATTCCGCGAACGACCTTGAGCATGCCGTCGGCGTATAGCGTTGACATCCCGTTCTTGATGGCCTCTTCGCGAACGACATTGGTGGTCGTGCCTTTGAACATCAGTTCACGCAAGCGATTATTGATCAACATCAACTCGTAGATGCCGATCCGACCGCGGTAGCCCGAGCGACCGCAGTAGGTGCAGCCCTTGCCTTTACTGAACTCGGCCTGGGCCAACATCTCCGGTGGGATCTTCGAATCCTTGATGACACTTTCCGGTGGCTGGTACCTGACCTTGCAGCGGGGGCAAATCGTCCGCACCAACCGCTGCGCCAAGACGGCAATCACGGAACTAGCCACCATGTAGGATGGTACACCTATGTCCACCATTCGTGATATAGCACTGGGCGCATCGTTCGTGTGCAGCGTACTGAATACCAAGTGTCCCGTTAATGAGGCCTGGATTCCCATCGATGCGGTCTCGTGATCGCGCATTTCGCCGACGAGGATGATATTGGGAGCCTGGCGGAGCATGGCGCGAATGATGCGCGAGAAGTCGAGCCCGATGCTGTGCCGCACTTCGACCTGATTGATCCCCGGCAGGTAGTATTCGACGGGGTCCTCGGCGGTAATGATTTTGCGGTCGGGCCGGTTCAGCGCGTTCAGCGAAGCGTACAGCGTGGTGGTTTTTCCCGAGCCGGTTGGGCCGGTGACCAGGATGATGCCGTTGGGTCGTTTAATCAGGGAGTTGAAGTTGCGGAAGTCGCGTTCGGAGAGGCCGAGTTGTCGCGTACCGACCTTGATGTTGTCTTTATCGAGCAGCCGCATCACGCAGGACTGGCCGTGACTGGTGGGGATGATGCTGACCCGCAAGTCGAGCTGTTTGTCGCCGACGGTGATCTTGATCCGCCCGTCGGTGGGTCGTCTTTTTTCGGAGATATCGATTTTGGCGAGGATTTTGATCCGGGCGATGATGGCGGTGAGCATCCGTCGGGGGGCCGCTTCCCGCGCGACGCAAACGCCGTCAATTCGATACCGGATCCGCACCCTCTCTTCGAACGGTTCAACGTGAATATCGCTGGCCCGCAACTGCACCGCTTCGGCGATCATCAGGTTGACCAAGCGGATGACGGGGGCAGAATCATCATCGCCGCCGCCACCGTCGACCCCGTCACTGCCGCCATCGGTTTCGGTGAAGTCGATGGCCGTGTCGGTGAACTCCTGCAGCATCGAGTCCGCCGATTCACCTTCGACCTGCCCGTAGTACTGGTTGATCGCCCCATTGATGGCTTCTTTGGGTGCCAGGGCGGTTTCGATTTTCCGGTTGAGAATGAAACGCAATTTTTCGATTGTTTCGAGGTCGAACGGGTTGGCGATCAGGATCGTCAGGGCATTGTCTTCGTCCTTGTAGGGCAGCACCATGTTTTCGCGGGCGACGGATTCGGGGACGAGTTCAATCACGGATTCGTTGATCCGAACCGATCGCAAGTCCACGTAAGGGATTTTGTGGAATTTGGCGGTGGTCTGGGCGACTTCCTCTGGCGTGGCGTACTCGAGCTTGATTAACACATCGCCGATCTCGGCCTTGGTATTGCGAGCGATCTCCTCTGCTTCGGAAAGTTGATCGAGGCTGATGACGCCTTCTTGGAGCAGGAGATCAGTGAAGTCTTGGATGGGTTTGCCCATGGCGAGTTCCTTCGTCAGAAAAGAGGCGGGTGCGCGTGCATGCAGTAGGATATCACGCGACCACGCAAAAGGTGCGCGAAACGGAAGATTCCACGAACAGGTTTAAGAAAATGCAGAACTTGCGTCGAGATGGCATGAAGATTTTCCGGGCCGGCGTCGATGCCGTGCGTGGCGACCACTTGGTTCGGGCTTGCGTGCGGCTGGATCATCAGCATCTCTGGTTGGGCGAGATCGGCGTTGCGCGACGCTCCTTTGACCGGCTGGTCGTGGTCGGTGCGGGCAAGGCATCCGGCGCGATGGCCGTTGGGCTGGTGCAGGCACTGACGCATCCCGAGTCGTCGGCAAGCACGGCGCCCACGCCCGTCGAGATCATTGGCCAGATCAACGTGCCAAACGGTAGCGAGTCGATACCCGATGGGCTGCGTTGGCCGGGAAAGCTGACACTGTTTCCATCGCGACCGGTCGCCGTCAATGAACCGACGGCGGAGTCGATCGCGGGAACGGACCGGATCCTGGGACTGGTGCGTGCCGCGGGTGCCCGCGATCTCGTTGTGGTGCTGATTTCTGGCGGAGGCAGTGCGCTGCTGTGCCGACCGGTCGCGGGAATCACGCTCGACGAGAAACTCGCCGTGATCCGCCACCTCAGTAGCAAGGGCGCCGACATCACCGAGCTGAACACGGTGCGAAAGCATCTTAGCGAGGTCAAAGGTGGCGGACTGGCACGCGCGGTCGGCGACGCCGCGATGGTGTCGCTGGTTCTGTCGGACGTCCTCGGCGATCCGCTGGACTTGATCGCGTCGGGGCCAACGATGCCCGATCGTTCTGCGCCCGCGGATGCTCTGCAGGTGCTGGCCGCGTTCGATCCCGACCGGCGGTTACCGGCCGCAATTTATCGAGCCATCTCGGAACCGCATCCACGCTCAATCTCGACGGCGGACGACCGCGAGTTTCCAGCCATGGTGTTGGGCAACAATGCGGTCGCCGTCGATGCGGCGGGAGTGATGGCGGAGTCATGCCGATACGATCCCGTGACGCACTCGGCGCAAAGCTGTGAGGGGGACGCCGAAACTATCGGCGAACGCTTGGCCGAGAAGACATTGACGATCCTTCGCGCCGACGGACCGCTGCACAGGCAGCGTGCATTGATCACCGGTGGCGAGCCGGTGGTACGCTTGGCCGAGTCCTCCGTGCGCGGCCGAGGCGGTCGTAATCAGCAACTCGTGTTGGCCGCCTATCGATGGCTGTGCAATGCGGGTCTATCCGATGATGAGTGGCAGCGTTTCCTCATTTTATCGGGCGGCACCGATGGCGAAGATGGACCGACCGATGCCGCGGGTGCTTTCATCGATCGCGACGTGCACGAGCGAGCGATCGAACGAGGGTTGTCGCCGGGAGAGTATCTGGAGCGAAATAACGCGTACGAATTTTTCGAACGGACCGGTGGCCTGATGATCACGGGACCTACGGGAACGAACGTGTGCGATCTACGAGTGGCGTTGGTGGATTGATAACCGCGAGGGATGTCGATTTTATTGCCGACGAATCTGCCGGTAGCGGAAGTCGCCAAGACTTTCGGTTTTCCCGCATCCCCGAAACTCTTGGCGAGTTTCGCTACGCAGTAATTAAATCGACGTCGAAGGCGTTCTAAGCAGGTTTGGGTAATTCATTCCGCATCACTAAGTGCCACGTTTTCATAACCCGACGCGTCAGCGAGGGATGGCGGCGTGAATCCCTCGCTGACGCGTCGGGTTGTGATTGTCGATTCCACCGAAATATTGCCCAGTATCTGCTTAGCGATTAGCCAGCGGTCGAGCGAAGTGAACACCGCCGGATTGGTGGGGA
>JBDNIG010000536.1:0-3416 GCA_041688415.1 Rhodopirellula sp.
AACTCGCCGGATCATTATGCAAAAGGCACGCCGTCACACATTAAAATAGTGCTCCGACCGCTTGTAGGCACATGGTTTCAGGTTCACATTCCTCCCCTAGCAGGGGTTCTTCTCACCGTTCACTCACGCTACTGGTTCGCTATCGGTCGTTAGAGAGTATTTAGCCTTACGGGATGGTCCCCGTGGATTCAGTCTAGGTTTCACGTGACTAGACCTACTCAGGTGCTTCTAAGGTGTGATCCGGTTTTCACGTACGGGGCTGTCACCCTCTGTGGCCGACCATTCCAAGTCGTTCCGTTAACCAATCACAATCCCATATTGAAGTCCTACAACCCCGAGAGGGAAACCCCCTCGGTTTGGGCTATACCGATTTCGCTCGCCGCTACTGACGGTATCGATTTTTCTTTCTATTCCTCTAGTTACTTAGATGTTTCAGTTCACTAGGTTGTTACAGACATACCTATGTATTGAGTATACTGCGGTCGGGAATCCCGGGATCATCACTTGTGTGTCAACTTCCCCAGGCTTTTCGCAGACTTCCACGCCCTTCTCCTTCTAACGCCAAGACATCCCCCATGCGCCCTTGATAGATTGGCCACCGAAATCCCGAACTCAAAAACCACCCACTCCCTTCGTGGCGAACCACTCCAGCAGCAACTAGCGATCGAATTCATAGACTTCAATTTAAATCTATTAACGATATCACACAGTGGCCAGGCCCTTCTAAGTAAGCCTGGCCGCTCAAGAATCCAATCGAAATTTATCACCAATCCAATCCCTCCACCGCACGAATGCGATTGAAAACTGGACTGGCGACGCTTCCGAAGAACTTTTATAAATTACCTTGCGAATGTCCACTGAACCCCGGAAAAAGGCCAGCTTCCCATTCACACATGGTGCTCTTTTCAGATGCCAACTACCAAACAACCAAATTGTCAAAAATCAGTTTCGCGGATGAATCGCTTTCGCAATCGACCCACGAGTCGCTGTCGAAGACAGCCGGCCAAGATCATCGATTCCTCTTAGCAAGGTGATCTCGGCCGGTCGTTTTCGAGCGAGCGGAGAACTTAGCGACTTACTAAGTTCGCGTCAAGTGGAGCAGCGAGTGAAATCTTAAATAGTTTTCATCCGTGCTTCGCTTGACCCCACAGTTAGAAACTTGCTGAGCGTTGAAGCTCGCGGCCCGTTTCTTGGCTGCGGGTTGAGAAGAATAGCGTCCCGTCGCCGGGCGTCAAGTTCACTTCGTCACAAAGTTCGAAAGTTTTCTTAACCGCTGATTTCTGCTCGTCTTCGAAACGGTTCGCGGGGCGATCCGTTTCAGTGTGAACGTCGTTGGCGACCGAAGTCTCCTGGCGTCACGGCGGGAAGATTACTCGTCCGGTAGCGTGGCCGCAAGGGGGACTTATGCGGTTTTTTAAAATTTGTTGGGCAACCCACGGATGCTGGACAGTCTCGCAATCCGCGACGCGAAAGCGAGTTAGTGCACGCACCCCATCCAGGCTCCGTGCGGCGAGAATCGCACCACAACACGATTCCAGTGGATGGCCTGCGGGCCAGTTGCCGCAAGAAGTGTTTCGGCTTTCCAGCTCGATAACTTGATCGCGTTCGTGCTTTTTCGCCGGCGTTTCTCCGCGATCGGTGCGGCAATCATCTTAGGTCGGCCAAGCCAGCGGCGACGAACATGCCAAAGTGGAGGCGGTTTGGTCAGCCCGCCGGGCCGATGGAAGATGGAAGATGGAAGATGGCATCGACGAATGCGAAATCGTGCCGAAGACGCGTTTAGCCAGACGATTGGGTGTTGGCGCGTTTTTGTTTTGGCTTCCTTGCTTTGCCAGACCGTGGCAAGGCGGGTACTTTCGGCGCGTCATCGGGCTGATCTTTGAACCGGTACGGGTCGTCGAGACGACGCATTTGATCGAGCAGCAACTGGTCCATCTCTTTCAGCTTACCAGCGTACTTGGGATCGCTCGCGAGGTTCACTTGACCCGGCTTGGGTTCGATCCCGCTGAGCAACATCACGTCGGGATCGTGGTGCTCTTTGAGAAACTCGTGGGGATTGTCGCGGAGATTGAAGAGTTGAGTTTCCGCCGATCCATCCGCGGTTTCGTAACGAATCAGCTTCCAGTCGCCTTCCTTGACGCATCGCATTCCCGGTTTCTGGCCGCCGCAGTAGCAGCCGTAAAGAACGTCGCGAACCGTTTGCTGTTGCCCCATCAGAACGGGCCGAAAACTCTTGCCTTCGCTCGTCACGGGCGCGTCAATTTCAGCGAGGTCGCACATCGTCGCGAGCACGTCGAGCAGGTAGATGTTGCCCCGGGCGCGCGTTCCCGGGTCGATGCCGGGACCTTTGACGACCATCGGAATCCGCCAGGTATGCTCGTAGAGATTCTGCTTTCCCTGCAAACCATGACGTCCGATCGCCATCCCGTGATCGGCACAATAGAAGATGTAGGTGTTGTCGAGTTCGCCCATCGCCTCGAGTTTTTCCAGTACGCGGTGAATTTGGATATCGATGTTCTCGCTGCAGGCGAATTCTCGGCCGAGTTCATTGCGGATGGTTTGCTCGTCACGATTCGTCCACACACCGCTGACGGCCACCTCATCGCGAACATCGATGTGCGAGTTATCGAATGGATGCTTGGGTAAATAGTTGTCCGGTAAAGCGGGTTGTTTCTCATTCGCTGGCGGAAGGCTTGATTTGTCCGCGTGATTCACCGCACCATACTTTTCCAGCAACTCCGGCGTTCCATCACGGGTATCGTGCGGATGCGAAAAACCAAAATAAATCAGGAACGGATCGGTGTCCTGTGTGGATTCTCGCTGGTTCAGGTAGTCAAGGACCTGTTCGCCGTGCCAGGCGCTGCCGGTTTCATCGGTACCGCCACGCTTGGTTGCCTCCTGAACCACCGAGAAAATCCTATTGGCGGCCGGGTAGCTATTGCCCTGTTTGCAGGTTCGCATCGTTGCATAGCCAGCTGCATGGAACACGGCGGGCATCGTGTGAGCGGGCATGTCCGTGGGCACATATTTGGGATCGGACGCGAGCGGATTGCCGCCGGGAAGATGCCACAAGGTCCGACCACACATCACCATCGTCCGTGAGGGCGTGCACACCGCACCACTCCAAGACCCCATCTGATAGGCTCCATCGAACACCATGCCCTCGGCGGCAAGCCGGTCGATCGTCGGCGTTTCGAGGATCGAATCGCGATTGTAGATTTTAAGATCCAACGGAGACTGATCGTCAGCGATGATGAAGAGAATGTTGGGCGGTCGCGTTTCGGCGTGAAGCCAATGGGTGGAGCAAAGCAGAACGAGTAGCGCGACGTAGTTCATAGCGGGGACAGAAGTGGGAGAGAGGGAGAGAGGGAGAGTGGGAGAGTGGGAGGCGCCGCGTGGGTGGGCGTCAGTGGCGT
>JBDNIG010000537.1:0-4048 GCA_041688415.1 Rhodopirellula sp.
AAGAACCGAGAACCGTGGCTAACGTCAAAACGGCTAATTCGATCGGCGACACTCAAAAACCGCTCGATCCGAATTGCTCGGTTCATTGCTGTTCGCCGGTGTTGTTGGTTCTTGTGGGCGTCCCAAAGCGAAAGCCGCGCTGCAATCGATGCCCGCGAATGAATTCCGCCGCATTTATTTCGTTCTTTCCAGCCGGTTGCAACCGCTCGACGATGACCTTTCCGTCACCGCAGCCAATCGCGACTTCATTTTTAGCTTCGCTCTCAAGCAAGCAGCCGATTTGGTCGGCGTGAACGGGGGCATCCGGTTGCGGCGTGACTCGCAGGATCGCTAATCGGATGGGTGGCTTGCCCGATTTGGTGTTGGCGAACGTGAACGCGACCGGCCACGGTTGCATCCCGCGAACGAGACAATCGATCTCGCGTGCGGGACGCGTCCAATCAATCTCGGCTTCCGCTTTGCTGAGCCGGGGTGCCTTCGACACGAGCGTTGGATCTTGGAGGCTGCCCAGCGGCGGCAAGGGCTCACCATGCACGTGAGCGGCAAGTTCACGATCAAGTAGGTCGATTGCTTCGAGGGTGGCTTCGACACCGAGGTGCGACAATCGCTCTTCGAGTTGCCCGGAGGTTTCCGTTGCCGCGATCTCGGTACGCCGCGTCGCGAGGATGGGGCCGCCGTCGAGCCTCGGTGTCATGTGAATCACGCTCACGCCGGTCTCGACATCCCCGCTGAGCACCGCACGTTGCACCGGAGCTGCGCCTCGGTAAGCGGGTAACAGGGAACCGTGTAGGTTGATGCCTCCCCACCGCGTGGTTGCGAGTGCTGCCGGGCGAAGGATCTGGCCGTAGTCGCAGACCACCATCAGGTCGGCCTGGATCGCGGCGAGTCGCTGCACGGCCGCGTCCTCGTTGATATTGTCCGGTGACTCCACGGCCAGTCCATGTGAGACGGCCCAGTCATGGACCGGCGCCGGGGGAGGACCACGGCGACTCTTGACGGGCGGCCGAGGCCGGGTAATCACCACGGGCAATTCATATCCCGCGGCCCGGATCGCTTCAAACGCAGGTACCGCGAACGGCCCCGTACCCATCAAGACAATGCGTCGTTTCGCTGAGTTCATGTGTATTTTTTTTCCCACTCGGTCAGTCGACGGGCGAGTTCCGCATCGTCAGGAATGCTGCCGGTATTTCGTAGTGACTCGAACGTGGTCTGAAACTCGGCGATCGCGTGTTCGATATCCCGCATCGCTTCGCTACCGATCCGGTCAAAGAACATCACGCCGTCGAGATGATCGACTTCGTGCTGGACCACACGGGACAAGAATCCATCGAGTTCCTCGTTGATTTCGTTTCCCTGGAGATCGTAGCCTTGCAGCCGAACCGTCTTGGAGCGTTTGACCTGCGCGTAAACCCCCGGCACGCTGAGACAACCTTCCTGGTCCGCGTCGCTGCCCTTAGGTCGATCGATGACGGGATTGATCACCACCCATTCCTGTCCCTCACCGCGCTCGCCGCTGGCGTTGGCAACGAACATCCGAATCGGCAGATCGACCTGGTTGGCGGCCAGCCCCACGCCTTCGTTGTCGTACATCAGGTCCAGCATTTCGGCAGCCATTTCGCGCAGTTTTGCATCGACGCGAATGATCGGCCGACTGCGATGCTGCAATGTGGGGTGTGGGTAGTGAATGATCGAAAGAGCCATGGCATCGACAATAATCAGTAACAAAGTGTAATCGAGCAGGTGATTATGGAGGATAGCGGCGGGTTTGATAAGAACCTCACTGGACAGCGCCACTTTGATTATCCGTTTAGGCGTTCGCAGGCTGTCGATTCGATCGAATTTCGACCGGTAATGGTGAGCCGAATGCCGTAAGCACCGGGCGACGCCGCCAGCCCGGCCGCTTACGCGTCTCGGCTCACTCAATCAACAGCCCGCTAGCACCAAAACGGCTATTAGGATTTGCGAGTTACGTTGTTTGCCCATGAAAGTGGCGTTGTCCAGCGAGACTTGAGACTGAAGATTCGGCCCATTTGGGATAATTATCCCGACAGAGACCGCGACTCCCAGTCGACGCGGTCCAACCGAATCCTCCCAAGCAGAGAACCCAAGATGAAAAAGTTAATTTGCCTCGTAGCCATGCTATCCACGTCGAGTCTGTCGGCCGGTGATCAGTGCCCACTTGCGGCCGCCGCTGCCCACCGAGCGGCGACCACGCTCGTCGCAACCCCCGCGGATGCCCAGGGCGACATTGTCGATACCGCGGTCTCCGCAGGCCAGTTCAAGACCCTGGTTGCCGCAGTCAAGGCAGCCGGCTTGGTCGACACGCTCAAGGGCGATGGTCCTTTCACCGTGTTCGCGCCCACCGACGCCGCATTCGCCAAGTTGCCTTCGGGAACGGTGGAAGCGTTGCTCAAGCCCGAAAACCGCAAGAAACTGCAGGACATTCTGAAGTACCACGTCGTTGCTGGCAAAGTCATGGCGGCTGACGCCGCGAAGCTGACCAGTGCCAAGACGGTCGAAGGCCAAGAGATCGCGATCAAGGCTGGCGACGGCGGAGTCATGATCAACCAGGCGAAAGTCGTCAAAGCGGACATCGTCACGAGCAACGGCGTGATTCACGTTATCGACAGTGTCCTGATTCCGGCCGACAAGGACATCGTCGCCACCGCCGCAGCCAGCAAGGACTTCTCCACTCTAGTCGCCGCTGTGAAGGCCGCTGGACTCGTTGAAACACTTCAGGGCAAAGGGCCCCTTCACGGTCTTCGCTCCCACCAACGAAGCGTTCGCAGCTCTTCCCGAAGGGACCGTCGCCAGTCTGCTCAAGCCAGAGAACAAGGACAAGCTCGTTTCGATTCTCACCTATCACGTCGTGCCAGGTGAAGTGCTCGCCGCCGACGCAGCGAAGTTGTCATCCGCCAAGACCGTTAATGGCGAAGAACTCTCGATCAAGGTCGCAGGCGGCAAAGTGATGATCGATAACGCGACCGTCACCGCCGCGGACATCATGACGACGAATGGCGTCATCCACGTCATCGATCACGTCTTGTTGCCCTGAATCTCAATTCAGCGAACGCTGAAATTTCTCGACGCCTGGACAATTCCGTCCAGGCGTTTTTCGTTATCACAAGGAGAATAATCGAATGGGTGCGTACGTGGTATTGGGCGGGACTGGAGCGGTGGGTACCGCATTGGTCGAGCAACTCATTAGCGGCGGTCACCGGGTGACGATCGGCGTCCGAGATCTGGACAAGGCCCGGCCATTGCAAGAGCGATCGGGGTGTGACCTTTGTGAAGTCACCGCGGGCGATTCCGCATCGATTGCGGACTGCGTGGCGATGGCGCAAGAGAAATACGGACAACTCGACGGCGCGGCGAACTGCATCGGATCGATCTTACTGAAGCCCGCCCACTCAATCACCGATGATCAGTGGCAGGAAACACTGACGACCAACCTGTCGTCGTCGTTCTTTCTGGCTCGGGCGGCAGCCAAAGTCATGCGAGATGCGGGCGGTTCGATCGTTCTCGTGTCGTCCGTTGCGGCGCGGTATGGGATGCCCAATCACGAAGCGATCGCAGCGGCCAAAGCGGGCGTGGAAGGCCTAACGCTATCGCTGGCGGCTACCTACGCGAGCCGAAACGTCCGCGTCAACGCGGTGGCACCCGGGCTGGTCAAGTCGGAGATGGCACGCAGTCTGTGGGAGTCCGAGACGATCGCGAAGGCGTCCGAAAAGATGCATCCGCTCGGTCGTCTCGGTGAGCCCGCCGAAGTCGCCAGACTCATCGCCTGGTTACTCGAACCAGCGGCGGGATGGGTCACCGGCCAAGTGATTGGCATCGACGGCGGATTGGGTTCCGTCGCGTCACGCCGCTGACGAATGAGTAGCCGAGTCTCTCCGAGACTCGGACCGTGCTAAGAGTAGTGGATCTTGTTGCGACGTCGATTTTATTACTAACGAATCTGCCGGTAGCGGAAATCGCCAAGACTTTCGGTTTTCCCGCATTCCCGAAACTCTTGGCGAGTTTCGCTACGCAGTAATAAAATCGACGT
>JBDNIG010000538.1:0-30389 GCA_041688415.1 Rhodopirellula sp.
AAATATTGACAATATTAGGAGACGGGTAGTGGATATCGAGAAAATTCATCAGCGGACTGGGTGGGCACCGACGATAGGGATAGGTCGCGGAATTGAGTCAACAATCAAATGGTATAAAAAGCACGCGGAAGCAAACCAAATCTTGTCTTGAAATGACCGCAACTGCGAGAGATCCCAAGCGGCATTCGCAAGAGGTATGGCTGGCCTGCGGAGAAAGCAGGGCGGTAACAGTTGGTGAAGACGAGATGATCAACGGTGGCGACGTGCCGCCGGGCTTCTCATCCCCTGTCGCGGAGTTTTTCAGGGATCTCGACATCGGGCAGTCGCTGTCGACGGGCTGATCACCGCGTCCCGAGAACGACTTCGGTCGCGCCCCACCGCACGTTCAAATCTGCGGTCTCGGCGACGAGTTGGGCAAGCTGCTCGAGCGTTTTTTTCTTCGTATCGAGCGTGACGAGGTTTTCACCGACCGGTTCAGCCCCCGTTTCGATGCGGAACTTTTTGCCGGCGGCTTCGGCGAGCTGTTTCAGTACCTCCGCGGCGGGTTTATCGATCAATTGCAGATCGAATACGTCCATGGAAGCGTCGGCAACCACTGCGGCTCGCGGTGGCTTCGCGCCGGCGGTCTGCCAGTGAATCGCAATTGAGCGGCGATGATTCGGCGCGGTCGTGTTGATGAGCAGTTGATTATTGGAAACGCGAATTGATGCCCGAGGGCGAGTGCTGGCTAGAGCGGTGCGCAGGGCGAATGCCGAGTCGCCGGCGGGATAGGCCAGCAGGAACGGCAGTGGTGGTGGCAACTCAGCCCAGTCCAACACGCCCGCGGGGGCATCGGATACGGCCCCAGACCAGGGTCGGGCGGTCGAGTGGATCGCGGACCAGCGAGAGTTTCCAGCCGCGTGCCGGGCCGGAGGGCACATCGAAACCGTGCCAGCAACAATGCGACCGCCAGCGTACGATCGACCCCAATCAGGTTGCCCGATGCCCAAATGTCATGCGGAAGCCAGGTCGGTACTGCCGACGAGGAGTCTCCGTCGTTGCTCACAATCGAGCTCAAGTCGGAAACGGTTGCACCCCTGTTTCCTTGCGCGGGGGCGGCGAGCATCAATGCGAGAACCTCGGCAGCCGTGCTGCCGGTTGGCCAGCGGATCGCGATGACATCGTCCGCCGCCGGGTCGAGCGGCGGCAGACGGCTGATCGTCGAGTCAACCCACTCCGGACGCCCCATGACGAGCACGCCGGGGAGGGGAAAAACAGCCAAATCGTTCATCTCGGCCACGTTCAAGAAGATTTCGGCGGCCGGTGTGCCCGCTTCGGTGAGGCTCACACGGGCGTCGGCATCAACCTGGCCGTCGAGCCAAAGTGACCGGATCGGTGGCGGTTGGCCGCGATCAGACCCCTTCTTGCGGCGAGCCTCGGGAAGCAACTGTGGCAGTAGCTCGCCGATCGTTTGTTCGTCAACGCGAAGGGTGACTCGCCTCTGAACCAGCGATTCGCCAGCGATCACGCTCGTTCGTGGTGGCTGACCGGTCGCCATGACCGGTGAAATGAAACCCCAGCACGCGAGCAGAATGCAGGTGCCTCGCGATAATCGAGATCGTTCCCGTTGAAATTCTTTTTTCATTTGTTGTCTTGCCTGTCTGACTGCTCAGTCTACCATCGAAGGGTCAAACGGGGGAGATTCGGACGTTGAATCTTTTCTGCTTTGAAAACGCTGTTGGATGCCTGCATCGATTATACCGACCCCAATGGAAACCAACGTGACGACACCCCGCGTACACACCACCCGCCTAGCGGATGCCTACCGACGATACTTGCGGTCCGCCAATCCGTGCCGGTTCGCCCATGAGGTAGATGAATCCTACACCGCCGCGACGCTGAATGCTTTGCTGAGTCGCGGCCGAGTCGAACAACGCCGCGCCTCCGCTCTGGCGCTGGGAATGCTCGGCGATCGTCGGAGCGTGGATGCCCTCGGGCGAGCGATTTCCGATCGTGACGACGGAGTTCGGCTGGTGGCCGATGATTCGTTTCGGGCGGTATTGGTTCGTGATGCGGCACCCCTGCACCACCAGCAACTGCTCCGCGTGATGCATCTCAATGACGGTGCGGAGTACGCCGCGGCGCTCTCACCGGCGATGATTTTGATTGACCAAGCACCGACTTATGCCGAGGCCCATCACCAATTGGCGATCTGTTGGCACGGTTTGGAAGATTTTGCGCGGGCTCAGCAGGTGTATGAAAACTGCCTCTGGCATTGCCGGTTCCATTACTTGGCATGGCAAAGTTTGGCCAAAATCCGCTATTTGAATGGTCATCTCGAGAAATCGCTGCAGGCGCTGGATTATTGCGTGGCGATCAACCCAGATCTTGAAACGGCCCGGATGCAGCGCCGACAGATTCGCCGCCAACTGCGGCAAAGCGACGTTTGAACGCCCCGACCTGAGAATAAACTTTGAATACGGATGAATTTCTTGTGGGCTGTTTGGCGCTCGCGTTCTCGACCATTGCCACCGCCATCGCGATCGGACCCTGGGCGGCACCCTATCAAATTCGCTCCGTGAAATACGTGAGCGACCGATTCGGCAAGCCCAGCGCGCGTGTCATCTGGCTGGTCGTCGCGATCATCACCGGCGGCAGCGGCGTGGCGATTCTCAATGGGATTCGGCCTGGATATGTCACTCCCAGCGCCCATAGTGAACCGCCGCGTTGAGGATCTTCGCGAGAATCACGGCGATCTTTTTCGACGCCCCGCTTAATTTCTGGGATTCGTGAGAATTGACATTTGACGATGCATCAGCTCAATGGCTTGAAATCGGAAGCTGAGCGATTCAAAATCAATGATCAGGACATATCGCTGGTGAACTACGTCTCCGGTGACGTCAAGCACGACGCCGGCTTGGGCAAGCTCGATCGGGATGCGGAAAAGATCAAAGAGTTCGACGATCCCGATGCCTTTTTCAGTTCGCTGCGTGAGGCAACACCGTGAGGCATTTTTCTTGTCGGCATTGACGAGGACTGAGCCGTTTTGGCGTTCGCCACGGTTTCGTCGTAACAACCGGGGCTATCGCCCAAACGGCTCATTTCGCCAACCCTAATCCTTACGGGTTAACGGGCCACTCGCCGCCGCAAAGTGGCTACGCGTTGCGTCCTTTTCGGCGGCGTTCGTTTTCCTTCAACGCGATTTTTCGCAGGCGAATTGATAGCGGCGTGACCTCGACGAGTTCGTCGTCTTCGATGTACTCCAGTGCCGCTTCGAGCGACATGTCGCGTGGTGGCTTAAGAATCACGTTTTCATCACTGCCGCTGGCCCGCATGTTGGTCAGCTTCTTTTCGCGTGATGGATTGACGACCATGTCGCCTTCGCGTGCGTTCTCGCCCACGATCATACCTTCGTAAACTTCGACGCCCGCCGGCACAAACAAATCGCTGCGGTCTTGCAATGCAAAGAGCGCGAATGGCATCGTCTTGCCACCGGTCATCGAGACCAACACGCCGTTGGCACGTCGTGGCACGTCGCCGTCGACGACCCGATAACTTTCGAAGCGGTGATGGATGATCGCGGTACCGCGGGTCGCATTGAGTAGTTTGGTACGCAGGCCGATCAAACCCCGCGAGGGGATGTTGAACTTCAGCAGGCTGTACTCGCCGCGTTGTTTCATTTCTTCGAGTTGCCCGCGGCGGTGCCCGACGAGTTCCATGACGGGCCCCATCGCATCGGTGGGCACTTCGACGCGGAGCGTTTCAAATGGTTCGTGTTTTTTACCATCGATCTCTTTGAACACGACGCGAGGTTTGCCGACGCTCAGTTCGAAGCCTTCACGCCGCATCGTTTCGATCAGAATTGCGAGGTGCAACACACCGCGACCGGCAACCGCATAGGCCTCGGTACCTTCGATCATGCTGACGCGAAGGGCGACGTTGCGTTCGAGTTCTTTTTCGAGCCGGTTTTTGATTTGCCGCGTGGTCACGTACTTGCCTTCGCGGCCCGCCATTGGCGACGAATTGACGCTGAAGACCATTTCCAGTGTCGGTTCGTCGACCTTCAAACGCGGCAGCGGATTGTCAGCATCGGTGGCGGTGAGCGTGTCCCCGATTTCGACGTCGTCGAGTCCCTCGATGGCGACGATGTCACCGGCCGATGCGGTTTCGGCGGCCACGCGTCCGAGATTATCAAACAGGTACAGTGCCGATGGCTTGACCCGGCGTTTGGTCGGCTGTCCGTCATCGCCCAAGCAGTGCAGATCGAAGGATTGGCCAGCAGTAATGGTGCCGGCATTGATCCGACCGACCGCGATCCGACCGACGTATTCGCTCCAATCGAGCGTCGTGACCATCATCTGAAAGTCGGAGTCTGGATCGATCGTGGGTCCAGGGATGTGATCGACGAATAGATCGAGCAGCGGCAGCATGTTGTCCGTGCGGACTTCGTGATCGGTCGTTGCGAAGCCTTCTTTGGCACTGGTGTAAACGAAGCCCACGTCGTCGAGTTGTTCTTCGCCGCCAAGTTCAGCGAGCAGTTCGAGAGCTTCGTCGAGGGCCTCGTGCGGCCGCCCATCGGGCCGGTCGACTTTGTTGACGACCACAATCGGCTTGCAGCCAGCTTGCAGGGCCTTTTCGAGCACGAAGCGGGTTTGAGGCATCGGTCCTTCCGCCGCATCGACGAGCACAACGCAGCCATCGGCCATTTTGACGACCCGCTCGACTTCGCCGCCGAAGTCCGCGTGACCCGGCGTGTCGATGATGTTGATTTTCACGCCACGATACGGAATCGCGATGTTCTTTGCCAAAATCGTGATCCCACGCTCTCTTTCGAGGTCGCTGGAATCGAGGATGCGTTCACCCGGCAGCTGATTGTCGCGGTACTCGCCGCTCTGACGCAGGAGGCAGTCCACCAGGGTCGTTTTGCCATGGTCGACGTGGGCGATGATCACCACGTTGCGAATATCTTCACGCGTGGCCGAATCGGTGGTGGAGGTGGGATGCTTCAAGGTAGCGGGGGCTGACAAAAAAGGAGCTTTCGATCAAGACTGTGGTCGGGCGAGGGCACGATGCGGGTATGCACGCTCTAGTTTTAATAGCCCTGTGGAAGTATCACTAGACGAAATCACGTGAATGTTGCTCATCGCCTCCCTAACTGCCGCTAACGAGCAGTGGAGCGACAAGTGGCGTGGTGGCGCGGGACTTTGGCGACACAATGGTGAGCCGAGTGCCGCCGGAGAGCGGGCAGCACCGCCAGCTTACCGGCCCGTTGAACAAATCGTCGGTTGGCCACTCTTGGCCGACGTCCACGCCACGGCGGGCAAGAGTGTCCATCCTACGTTTATTAAATCGACGTTTGCGAACGAGTTCCGGGCGATACTCAGTTCGCCGGAACGGTGACTGACAGCATTAGCGTAGGTGCCTTGGCCGCGTCGCCCTCCTTGCTGACAAACCGCACCGCCGTACCTTCAGGATTCCCGCCGGAGACGACAAAACTGATGGTGTTTCCCGAGGCTTTCTGGATATACGCGGCCAGTTCGGGGGAACTGAAAAAGATGACTTTCGGGTTGGAGTATGCCGGATCGTCACTGCTCCACTTCGCCAGCAATGGCAGCGAATCGAGGCCTTCACGCGAAATCGAATTTTCCCATAAAATTGCTTTGCGGCCATCTTCTTCCACCCACGCGTCGGCACCCGGTGAGTCATAGCCATAGAGTTTCAACGTGGTGTTGTGGAGTCTCTCGTGTCCGAGGATCGATACGATCAATCCCAATTGGGCCCTTTGGACTTCGGCGTGTGAGACCCCCTTTGCTTGCAGGTCGAATCGCAAGTGCACGTGCTGTTTCTCTTGGCCATCACCTTTTCGTTTCTGGACGAGCAGAATCGGTTTGGTTGCCAGCGATGTTTCGTAACCTTCGCGGACCGTGGAGTCTGCGCCGACCCCAACGGTCGTATTCACCTTGACGGTTTCGGTTGGCGCGGGCGGTTCCGGCTGGGGGGTATCGGGTTCGTTCGGTTGATCTTCGTCGGGGATGGCCGGTTCGGGGGTGGTTTCGACCGTCGCTTGCTCGGACATGTCGTCCGCCGCCGCGTCGACAGCGTCGGGCGCGTCGGGCTGGATTGATGTGGGCGACGACGAGTCAGACTCGCTCCTCGCCCGCTGCTCTGATTTCTCCGGATTGTTGTTCGTCTCGTCCGTGTCTGCGTCCTTCGCGGGCTTGATCGCGGCGGGCTCGGGAGTCTTGGCCACCGGTGCGGTTGTCGGTGGAGTCGGTACGGGCGCGCTCGGAGGAGTCGCGTTGGGGTTCGCCGCTAGGGGATTTGGTGTCGGGGACGGCGGTGGGAGAGCGGCGGTGTGCTCGCTTTGGCTCGGCAGGATCATCCACACGATCCCCAGAACGAGCAGGAGCGTCACCAAGATCCCCGCCCCCATCCAGACGATGGGGCTGACAGGTTCGGAGTCGGGTGCCGCCGAGGGTTTGGCTTTGACACCAGCCGCACCGGGTTTGCCCGTCGCGGCGGGGGGATGGAGCGCGCCGGGTTTGGGTGTACCGGGTGGATGTGTACCCGTTTTGGGGGCCGCAGTATGAAAGGAGCCCGATGCGGGTGTCGACGAACCCGGAAACGCCTGGGCCGCGGCGGCGGGGGCGGCCAGATCGTCGAAGGCGGCTAGATCAAACGATTCGGGTTCTACTTCCTCGTGCTTGCTAACGACCTCTTTCAAACTCAGTTGCAGCTTGCTCAGCGAAACCGCGGTCTCCGATTTCGCTTCGCATTCCCGGGCGACGATCTCGAGCTGTTTCTCCAGGGCGACCGCATTGGCGGGACGATCGACGGGTTCTTTGGCGAGTAATTGGTGAATGAGATCAGCGAGCGGCTGGGGGATCTCTTGGTTGAGTTGGCGCAGCGGCACCGGTGTCCCCGTCAGCAGTGCGACGAGCTGTTGGGGGATCGCGGGCTGGGACGTCGGCAGTCGACCGGTACACATTTCGTACAGCACCACGCTGAGGCTGTATAAGTCGCTGCGATCATCGAGCGGATCACTGCGTGCCTGCTCGGGTGTGAGGTAGCCGGGAGTGCCACAGACGGAGCCCACACCGGAGGCGTCCGAGTCGGGCGAAGTCGCCAGGGCCAATCCAAAGTCAAGAATTTTGATTCGTCCGGTGCCCTCTTCAACCCAAATGTTGGCGGGTTTAATGTCGCGGTGCACGATACCCTTGGCGTGAGCGGCGCCGAGACCGCGTGCGATCTGCCGGGCGTACTCAATCACTTGCTCGTAATCCCGTTTCTTCTCCTTCGCGTTGATCGCCTCGAGGGTTCCGCCGCGGAGCATCTCCATCGCCATGAAAGGCGTGCCCTCGTGCGTGCCAACTTCGAAAATCACGACGACATTATCGTGATGGACCGCAGCCATCGCACGGGCTTCCTGAAGGAAACGATCGCGGCTATTGGGCGTCGACGCGACCTTTTTGTTCATCACCTTCAGCGCGACGGGCCGCTCGAGCACCGTGTCGACGGCGCGAAACACGTAGCCCATTCCGCCGCGACCGAGTTCGCCGAGGATTCGATACGAACCGAGCATCCCCAGGTCACCGTCTTGGGTGGGGCCGTCGAGAAAATCGTAGTTGGGAGCAGTCTTTGGCATATGCACTAGGATAATGCAGAATCAGGTAGAAGTGTGCAGGAAGGTGCACGTTCGGCAAGAATCTTGCTCTCACTGGATTTTAAGGTTTCTTTCGTACACTGGGAACATCGCGGTGATGGAAACCTTCGACGGCACGCTGCTGTCAACCATCGCTACCTATCAGGAGACCAGTCATGAAATTCAAACGAGCCAGAATCGCTGCAGTGACGGCGGCTTTGACTGCCGCCGTCGTCGCCAGCGAAATACACGAAGCACTCGCACAACCGCCGTCGGGCATCGTCGAAGTCCAAATTGTCACCGGAAAAGTCACGGAGCCGATGCTCAACGACCATCACGATGGCGAAGGCTGGAAACTCGACAGCGGCGATTCGATCCACGTTCCGCCGCCGGCGTTTGCAGTATTGCAGGAGTCGGTAAAAAGCGGTGACACGGTCCACGCCACGACAACCACCAAGACCCTCCGCGACGGCCGGAAGGTCAACGAAGTCGTCACCATGCAAATTGGTGATCGTCATCTGGCGATTCTGCCGCCCGCCCCTCCAAAACCACCCAAGCCTCGGAAGCATCCCAAACCGAAGAAAGAAAAGCCCATGAAAGCCAAAGGCACCATTGCCAGTTTTCACGAAAATCATCACGGTGACGTCGATGGCTTCACACTCGACGACGGCACCGAAGTGAAATTCCCGCCTCGCGTCGGCGAATTGCTCCAAGAGGGCTTAGACGTCGGCACCAGAGTAACTGTCAATGGGCATCGGCATAAGACACCGGAGGGCGATATTCATTTGCACGCCGACTCGATTAACACCGCTAAATACGCCTACGCGATTGATCATCCGAAGAAACCAAAGCCACCGAAACGTGGCACCGGTCATGAGGATGGGATGACGAGGAAGCAAGCCGACGATGTGCTGAAAGAACTTCGCGGCATTCGCAGACTGCTCGAACAACGCGGTGAGTAGTTCAAGCGGTAAGCAGATACTGGGAAATATTTCGGTGGAATCGACAATCCTAACCCGACGCGTCAGCGAGGGATTCACGCCGCCATCCCTCGCTGACGCGTCGGGTTATGAAAACGTGGCACTCTGTGATGCGGAACGAATTACCCAAACCTGCTTAGCATCGATTCCAGCCTGTGAGGGTTCTTAAACACAGGCGGGAAGCCCATGCCACGTTCATCAACCAATCCAGCCATCCCATCATGCGAATCTTACTCGTCGAAGACCAAACTGACTTGCAACGCATCGTCTGTGAGATGCTCGAAGAAGACGGCTACGCCGTCGATTCGTGCGCCGATGGGATGGCGGGATTGGCCAAGGCCATTACCTATGACTACGACGCGATCGTGCTGGACTTGATGCTGCCCAAGCTCGATGGTTGGGAGTTGCTATAACAATTGCGTGAAAAGCGTAACACGCCCGTGCTGATCCTGTCGGCACTCGACGAAATGAGTGATTGTTGTCGCGGCCTGAACCTCGGCGCGGACGACTACTTGCCCAAACCGTTTGGTCAGGAAGAGTTGCTGGCTCGATTGCGAGCACTATCCAATGAATTGCGTCAAGGAATGGCTCCTGACGAATTGAGATTGCCCGACGCGTTCTTCCATCGTTTCGGCAAGGCCAGTCGAGATCACGCGTACTGGCGACTTTGGGACAACCAGGGAAACGTGATCGTTTCCCATGGTGAAATGGAGGATGAAACGATGCCTCAACCGACGATGCCGCCCACGAGTGGGAAGCATCCCTATACCAAACGCTACGCTGGACGACACTTTGAACTACTGATTTCGACGCCCAACGGCGGGCAATTGATGATCGGTCGACCGATGGCGAAGGAGTTTGATGGTTTCGAACGGCAGCTCGCTTCCCTGGTTGGCATCATCTTGCTGGGGCTCCTTGGAGCCGCCGGTTTGGCATGGTGGTTGACGAGCTGGATCGTGAGCCCCGTGTCAAGTCTGGCGCAGGCGGCAGCCAAGATTACCCATCGCCAGCTCGATCGACGATTGGACAGCCCCCAGTCAACGTTGGAGATGACTCGGCTCGCGGATTCCTTCAATGCGATGCTCGATGAATTGCAAAACGCCTTTATAAAGCAGCGACAATTCACCGCCGACGCGGCCCACGAACTTCGTACACCCGTGTCCATCGTGACGGCGCAAAGTGAACTGAGCCTCTCAAAAACTCGCAGCATCGAGCACTATCGTCAATCGCTCCAAACGTGCTTGCAAGCTTCCTCGCACATGAGGGTTCTCGTCGATCAATTGCTGCAGCTGAGTCGCTTGGACGTTGGAGCGGTCGACGAGGAAGTGTCGTTGCTTGATCTCGATATGGTGGTGTCGGAGTCGATGCGGATGTTGACCCCACTGGCGCTCGCACGTGGCTTGACACTGCAGACATCCACCTCTCCCTGTCAGGTGCGCGGCAATCCGAATCAGCTTCGTCAAGTTATTCTTAATTTGGTGGGCAACGCGATTCAGTTCAGCGACGACGGCGACTGTGTCGCTGTTTCGGTTGCTGTCGTATCGGATTCGGCAGAGTTGGCGGTTCGCGACATGGGAATTGGCATCGCGGCTGAACATTTGCCACACCTGTGTGATCGTTTTTTTCGAGTTGACAAGGCTCGTACCACGACTGGGGCGAGCGGGACCGGGCTCGGACTGAGCATCGTTCGAGAGATTGTTGCGGCCCACGACGGCACCATGGCAATTGAATCGCAGCCGGGTGTGGGGACGACGGTTCGAATCGCTCTCCCGCTCGGCACCGTGCGAGAACAGGTAGGTTCCGCGTGAACCTCAGCTCGGAAAATCTGCACTGGTGGATCACGTTGGTCGTGTTCCTGCTGTCGTATTTCGGTCTGGCGTGGGGCGGGATCCCTGGGCTGCGCATTGATCGGGCGGGGGTGGCGTTGGTGGGAGCGGCCGCAATGATGGCCAGCGGCGCGATCACGCTCGACGATGCGGCGGCGGCGATTGATGCGTCCACGATCGCCCTGCTACTCGGCATGATGATCGTGGTCGCCCACCTGCAGTTGGCTGGCTTTTTTGTGCTGGTCACCGACAAACTTACCTCACATTTCGCGGGTCCGTATGCGTTATTGGCGATGACCATTGCGTTGTCGGGAACACTCTCGGCATTGCTCGTCAATGATGTCGTGTGCCTGGCACTGGCACCGTTGATGCTGCAGGTCTGTCGGCGGCTGAAACGCCCGCCGCTGCCGTATTTAGTGGCCTTGGCCACGGCCGCGAACGTGGGCTCGGTCGCCACGATCACGGGCAATCCGCAGAACATCATGATCGGGTCTTTGTCGGGGATCAGTTACCTGCGCTTCGCCGAACGACTCGCACCGATCGCCGCCATCGGATTGGTTTTGAACTTTGTCGTCGTGGCCCTTGTCTATCGCCGTGAGCTATCGAGCGACGTCGCCAGTACGCAGGCGTCCGTGGTCACGCGCCAGGTCATCCATCGGGGACTGTTGATTAAGTCGGTTGCCGTCACACTGATTACGGTCGGATGTTTCTTCAGTGGACTGCCGATTGCAATCGTCGCGATCGCGGCGACCGCCGTATGCTTGCTCAGTCGGATTCGGCCCGAGAAAATTTACCGCCGCATTGATTGGCCGCTGCTGCTGATGTTCGCGGGGCTGTTCATCATCGTGCGTGCGTTGGAGATCCAGATTGTCCGTGGACTCGGACTCGAACAGTTCATATCGAGCGTACCGTCACCCGTGCTCGCGATTAGCGGCCTGTCGTTGGTACTGTCCAATCTCGTTTCGAACGTTCCCGCCGTATTGTTGTTTGAACCGTTGATGGGATCGATGCCCGACCAAGAGCAAGCGTGGTTGGCCTTGTCGATGTCCAGTACACTGGCGGGGAATCTGACGCTGTTGGGTTCGGTGGCAAATCTCATTGTCGTCGAGACGGCGCGCCGAGCCGGAATCGAGGTGAGTTTTTGGGAATATCTCAAGGTTGGCGTCGTATTGACTCTGATGACGATCACGCTCGGGATCTCGTGGCTGATGTTCACGCAGTATTAGATCAGCAGCACTAGTGGTTGAACTGACCAACACGCTGGAGTCGATCACGGAATTGCTGCGCAGGAACAAACAGGCGAACCGGACGTGGTGCTTCCAGCAAGGAAGAGGTGATGTATTTTGAACTGCTCTGTAACAGGTGTTCGGTTGTGCAGCGTTTCTTTCACTCGATCGTCATACGGAAGCAGAGATGACGTCGCGAAAACGGGTTCTGTCGCCATCCGCAGAGCACTTGAATTGAGTGCAAGATTACCTTCAATTCCCGCGATCGCCCTCGGACAATCTCCGTCAAGCACGTAAGCCACCATCGCTCCGTTCTGAACTCTCTGTGCGTACTGACCCTGAATAAATCGCAACATTCCGTGAACGACATACTCGGAATAGCACGCGCGACGACCTTTCGCCGTGACCACGTTGACACGTTTGCACTCCAGGCAAAAGTAAATGTCTTCGCGTGGGGCGGGCGGTGAAAAGACGATGTCCATACGTCCCTGTTCTTCGCCTGCCTCGGGGTTAAGCTCGACCAATTGCACGTCGATGCGGAATGGTAAGTCGCAACGGTCGCGCGTGCGTTTGAGTGCCACGCAAAATCGGTTGGTCACGGGATCTTCGAACTCATCCGAGAACGGACTGGGGAACTTTTCCCACGTTAATAAAACCATCGAAAGAATATCGGGCACTCGTGATTCAACGAAGCCTTGCCAGTGAGAGGTTGATCCGTAGTTGTCCATCACTGCCCAGGTAGTTGGTCCATCAAGATGGAAGCAGCAATCTCATCAGCATCATTCAGCGCTGCGGTTTCAGTCCAAAAGCGATTTCCAAGCGGTTTCACTACGAACAGACAGTCCTTATCAAATACCAGCAACCCACGACTTAGCTCGAGGCTGGAACTTTTCGTGACTAACAGCCGCCGTAGTTCGTCGAGGATCGTGATCACCTGCTCTCCATTGTCGCTATCTTCGCCAAAGCCTGGATTTGCAAGGCGAAATTTTGCTACTGCGGTACCAGTGCTGACCGACCAAAACATCGTACCTGAAACGGTGCGGCCATTGCGATTTCCCCACTGGTTCAGTTGGCTGCAAACCATCTCGCGGTATCTGGACAAGGTATTCTGGTTTGCTGACGCAACAGTCGGAACCGGCATTTTCCGGTAGCTTGGCTGGATGCTCGGTACAATCACGTTCATTGTATCGTCGATCAAAATCGCTTCTTTTGGCAAGACATCGAAATATTCGCGAACGAGTACTTCGATCTCCGCAGTTGCCGTATCAACTTCCGCTTTCCGGGCGAGCATGTTTTTTTGGATCACAGACTTGGCCGCGTTCATCCTCTTAGCAACAGTGTCTACGATTCCCTTCGCCCGCTCAGGGTCGGGATGCTGATCCGGCAACACAAAAGGCACGCTCAGCAATTCTTCAACGTGGACTTCGGGTCGGTAGATAGCCCAATTGGAGGATGTATGAAAAAGGAAATAGCGAGCAACGGAACTTGACAAGTAACCAGCGAGGAAAGCTAGCAGCGACGAATCTTCTTTTGGACCAGATATCCCTCGTAATGCGTGTTGAAACGAAACGTCAAAGTCGGCAAACGCGACTCTGCCGAAACCTTTGGAAACGAGTACATGTGGTGCCGCGAATACCGCTGCCATCTCAAGTGAACCACGGCGCACTTTCAAACGAATGTCGTCTAGTTCCTCGCAGTCATCATCCAATAGTAGGAGATCAATCGCTTTACTCGTTGCCGGGATGAAATGGCGAGACGGCAATTCGAGGTTCCTTGCTCTTGACGGATCGTCGTTCTCTCCTAACGGTTGAAACCCCTCAGCAATCATCCAGCGTTTATTGCTGTCTCGCTCACGAATTTGCCTTACGGTATCACGCAATCTTGGCAACGTTGCCAGTCGGTCGATTAGTCGGACGTCTCGTTCTGTCCCCCAAAACCGATGCTTCCATATTTGAGGAGCGTCATTGGAATCAAGATTGCGAACTAAATCACCTTGTCTTACCTGTCCGCGATCCAGTGTTGAAACGGTCAATACCTCCGCCTGCGTTACCGTCCAGTCTGCTTTGGGACACCAATAGTCAATCGAATGATCGACTGACGGCGGGTGCTTTGCGTAGCTCACGATCAACGCTGGGTGGATCGCGTCTTCAAAGAGCAATAAACGCAAGTCCGCCAAATTGATTACACGATCGACACGATGCTGAGTCACCCAATCACGCTGAAACCGAATCGCTTTCGATCCATGATTGAACAGCGTTCCATGCGGCAAAACAAAGCACACTGCGCCATCGTCAGAAACGTGCTCAACCGCTTTCCAAACGAAGGCCGTGGCGATTTGATTGTCGGGAATCTCCTTGTTGTTGGTTCGACACCATTGGCCAGCCGCTGTTTCGGACTGAGCTAGGCTGCCCCATGGCGGATTTCCGATCATACAACCGACATTGGTAGGAAGGTCAATTTCGGTTTGGAAAAAATCGACGTTCCATATGTTGGCTGGTTCTGAGCGAGAGTTCGGCTGGCTAACCAGTCGCGGAAGAGCGTGCCCTTTCGCTTGTAACTCGCGAATATCCGGAGGCGTCAATTGATCGAGGTAAGCCAGGTACAAGCTAAATGCGGCAATGCGGCACGCCGTCCGACTCGTGTCGACACCGAACAAACTCTCTTGAAGCAGCCGCATCAATTCACGCGAACGTTGATCGTTTCTCGCCCGAGGATTGGCCTGTGTCCATTCCTCCGCCAAGCGGTTGAACAGCCCAACGAGAAAAATCCCTGACCCACATGCGGGATCAAGGAACGTTCTTCCCAGCAGCTTGTCTTGGCCCATGAGTGCAGCGTCAATGACCACCTCTGCCAAAAACCGGGGCGTGTAAAATGCCCCTCTCGCTTTGTCGTCTGGCTTCAAAAACCTTTCGTAAATCGCACTAATGGTTTCGATAGGAATGATCCCAAAATCGTACGGCCAGAATGATTGTTGACCGGTCTTTGGATCGGTGCCATTAAAAAAGTCGCGAATTACTCGAACGTGGTCAACGGCAATGAGCCGCTTTTCAGCAATCAAGTCATCGTTGAACAAATCACCGTTGAAATCCAAACCGAGCTGGTCAAAGAGTTGATACAACGCGTCCTTCGCTCGGCTGATGGGCTGGAGGCTCAGCAAGTCTCGCAAGTTCGTAGAATCGCGGAGGCCCAATGCTGCGAGATAGTCTTGGCCGATGACGCCGCGATCAAAGAGATAACTGGTAAATACCAGTCTGCACAACAACGCGTCGAGGGCATCCGAGGGCACCCGTTTTTTTGAAATTTCCCCCAGTCGCTCACGAGCATTCTTGAGACTTCCAAGCAGATCGCGATCAACCCGACGCGATGGGTCAAACGACTTGCGATGGTGGTGAAAGAATGCTCCAGATTCGACAGACGTGACAAATTGCTTCAGTTCCGTAGAGACTCGCGAGAGTGTGGCAACGAGGCTTGCATTACTGCTCCCACGACCGAACTCGGGGCGAACCATTCCCGAATAGATATGCGTGACCGTTGGCGTCACAACTACGAGCACAGCCGCTCCCCCATGATTCCAAAATTGCCGGTGAAGGTGTGCCAGCTTTTCGGGCTGATCTTTGTCTAGCACCCTGAAGTAGACCAGCGGGCTATTCTGCGCGTACAGGACACCATCGACTTCCAACAAACCAAACGCGCGCCGCAATAGATGTGACTGCGGTGTCAATGTGGTGATTTGATCCGTACGCTCGAAAAAGTTTGGTGGCAATCTCGTGTCGACACCGAAATCGGCCTGCCAACTCTGATCGGATGTACTCATGACTCCTTTCCCTCGTCACCGGATGCGCCGTCTTCCTCGATACGGTAAGCCCAAGTGCGCTCAACTCGCACCGCCTTGATTGCTACGCCAGATTTCCTGAGGTAGTCGATGTCGCGGTAAACGGTTTGCTCCGAAACACCGAGGCTCGAAGAAATGGAGGGCGTCGAATGCTCACCTTCACGAACCAGCTCAATTAAGCGATTGTGTCGATTTTGGATTTCAGAAAGTTGATCGTAGCGCATTTGTTTCCCCGTGAACCAAGTCTACCACTTCAGGATAGACATGGCAAGCGTTTAGCCAGTTAAACGAACTCGAAAGCGGAACCAGCTTTGGCCTCCCCTCTTCGGATGCTCGACGAGCTTATTTCGCCGAGATGCTCCACTTGACCAAGATCCGCCTGACCGCCGACGAGATCGCCGTGTTGGTTGGTTCGCTCAATGATAAGTAGAGTTGACCAAAAGTGGTCTTGGCTGCCCGCATTGAAAAGTGTTGCTCGACTGATCGACATGCCCCAATCCCCCAAGCCTGCCCTGGCGGTGGAATCGGAAAATTCCGTAGGTTCTACTCAATCCCACCCATCGGTACAGCCGATGTTATTGAAACAGCCCCCGCGACCGCATGGGGCCGAGTAATCCTGCAAACAGACAAGAAGGACTTTGTCCAATGCGACTGGCCTGGCTAAAACAAATCAAGTCTCTCCACATCGTCCGTGTCGGCGTCCTCATCGCTGGCAGTTCGCTCTGCCTCCATCCGCTCGCCGCGGAGATCCCCTGGCGCGACAAATTGACGACGGCTCACGCCGAGGCGAAAGCGCAGAACAAACCGTTGCTAATGCACTTCTATACCGATAACTGCGTCTATTGCGATCGGCTCGAAGCCGGTGCGTTCCAGTCGCCGGAAGTGGAAGCGGCCGTGGCTCAGGGATTCGTCCCCGTTAAAATTCACGCCAAAGAGTCGCGGGATTTGGTCAAGATGTTCAAGGTGACGAAGTTCCCGATGGACGTCGTCGTCACCCCGGCGGGCGAGACACTCACTCACACGGTTAGCCCACAAGAGCCCGCGAAATACATCGCCATGCTGGCCCAGGCGAGCAGCAAGATGCCTGCGGCGGCGATCGCACCTTCGCCCGATCCCGGTCCTGGTCCCGCAAGTTCTCAAATCGCGGGAAATGCGGACATTCAAGCCGGACTGCCGAACCTGCCCGTCAACGAATCAGCCGATGCACCCGTTGAAGATGTCGCCGCGGCGTCCGCCGACCAACCACGGCCCGAAACGGAGGCGGAAAAACCTGCGGACGTGATGCCCGGTGGCGGCATCGCCAGCCTCGCGTCGGCCCGCATGCAAGCCGAAGCAACCAATCCTAGCGACCCACAAGCGTCGCTCGATGCGGAATCGGATGCGTCACCCAAACTCGCGATGGAAGGCTTCTGCGCCGTCACGGTAATCGACGAAGACCAATGGGTCGAAGGCAACCCCAAGTTCGGCGTCGTGCATCTGGGCAAATTGTATCTGTTCAGCTCCGCCGAAAAGATGGATGTGTTTCTCGCCGATCCCATGCGGTACACGCCCGTGCTCAACGAAATCGATGTGGTGCGATTCTTCGAAGAACGCCAAATCGTTCCCGGCCATCGCCGTTTCGGGATGCGTGACCCCATCCACCAACGGATGTTCTTCTTCGCCGACGAAGCTTCGATGAATC
Organism: Rhodopirellula sp.; assembly: GCA_041688415.1. Taxonomy (GTDB): domain Bacteria; phylum Planctomycetota; class Planctomycetia; order Pirellulales; family Pirellulaceae; genus Rhodopirellula. The sequence continues at coordinate 17,167 of JBDNIG010000538.1, forward strand.
ACTTCTTCGACGAGTATGAACGCTACACCGATGCGGCGATCGAGGTCATGAACCGGGCCGTGGCGGACGCCAATCCGGACATGCAGTAATTGTTTATTCGGCGGCTATGATCGCGGTGCGACGCGCAGTCTCGCTCAGAACGTAACCGGCTTCGCCGCAACAGGACGGCAGCGGAAACCGGAAAAATGACTTTGTATTCATTGCCAGCAATCCGCATTGGAAAATTTCTTCCATCGAGCTTGTCTCGGCGGAGGAAACAACTGGCAGCTACAAAATAGTTTTCAGTTGGCCGCTCCGCCCAGGCAAGCCGGGCGGAAGCAAAAATGCAAGACACGAGCGATATCACGGTTTCAGATGAACTGCCTGAAAAACGCAGCTCACGACTCAAATCACGAATCGATTTCGACCCGTTCTCCGTGAGTGTCACGGCAATCGACTTCGAGGTGCTCGGGGAACAAACCTTCGCTGCCAAGGATCTGTACCGTCATGCCGCCGACATCTTCCATTGCGGACACAGCACGGCGTTTCTTGTTATTGAGGAACGCGGCAACGGCGTCGTTGACGCGGACGGTCACGCGCACGATGTGCTTGTTCTTGACGGCGAGGGCGAGGGTGCGGACGACTTCGATCGACATGCTTTCGGGCGTCTTGACGAGCCCGCGGCCTTTGCAGCACGGGCAATCCTGATAGATGCTCCGTTTCAGACTTGGCCGAATCCGTTGCCGCGTCATCTCGATCAATCCGAACGGACTGGTGCGAAGAATCTTGGTGCGGGCGCGGTCTTTGGCCATCGCGTCGCGGAGGACTCGCTCGACCTTGCGGCGATAGCTTTCCTTCCGCATGTCGATGAAGTCATTGACGATCACACCGCCGAGATCGCGCAGGCGAAGCTGCCGAGCGATTTCCTTGGCAGCGGCAAGATTCAATCGAAACGCATTTTCATCGGCCGATGCCTTGCCGCGGAAGTTGCCGCTGTTGACGTCGATGGCCACGAGTGCTTCGGTGGGATCGATAACGATCGAGCCGCCATCTTTGAGCTGGACCTGACGTTGATTGATTTTGACAATCTCTTCTTCGAGATTGTATTTGTGAAACAATGGCACTTCGCCATCGTAGAGTTTCAAGCGATCGACGACCCGCGGCATGACGCTCTTGAGAAAGTCGCGAGCCTTGTTATAGGAATCTTCTTCATCGATCAGGATGTGGTCGATATCGTCGCTGTAGATGTCGCGGATGGTGCGAATGATCAGGTCGCTCTCTTCGTAGATTTCTCCAGGCTCGGTGGTGGTTTCGATGCGTTTGGCAATTGCCTTCCATAATCGCAACAGGTAATCCATGTCACGGTGCAGTTCGTCTTCGCTGCGACCGGCACCGGCGGTGCGGACGATGAAGCCGAGTCCCTTGGGCGGGTTGCAGGCGTGGAGGGCTTTCTTGAGCCGTTTGCGATCGTCTTCGTCTTCGATCTTGCGGCTGACGCCGACCCGTGAGAGTGCGGGCATCAGAACGAGATAGCGACCGGGAATGGAGATGTAGGTCGAGAGCGTCGGTCCTTTGTTACCGATGCCTTCCTTGATGACTTGGACGAGGACTTCGTCACCGCGTTTAAAAATTTCTTGGATGGGAGGTTTGATGCGCGGCCGGCCGCCTTTGAAGACGCGCGAGTTGCCACGTCCGCTTTCGCGATTTCGGGCAGCGGAAGCGGCGGCCAGTTCGTCGGACTCCCGCATGATCTCTTCGGGGTCGTATCCGCCTTGGCGAAAATACTGCGGCTCAACGTCGCTGATGTGCAGGAAACCGTTTCGTCCGACGCCGAAGTCGACGAAGGCCGCCTGGATACTCGGTTCGAGGTTAACGATTTTGCCGCGGTAGATATTGCCAGCGTACGCTTCGATGCTTTTACGTTCGACGTAAAGTTCTTCGAGTATACCGTCCTCCACCACCGCAATGCGGCATTCTTCGGGCTGGAGCACATTGATTAGCATTTCACGTTTCATGATATTTCACCATAAATGGGATATTAAAAATCGGCTAGATGCGGACGATCCCTCCGAGGGAGACCGCATGGACGCCGAAGTTACGAATGTTCTATTTCGCCCTTGAGAGTCATACCGGTGCGAATCAACGTCGCACCTCTGTCGGGCCAATCGCTCAAACCGAGCAGATCGAGGATGTCTTGGATTTTCAACGACGCCCCCTCCCCGGTCATGATGCGAGCGACGAGTTGATTGGATTGGAGATCGAGAACGGGGATGTCCGATGCCACGCGTGCGGTGACGGTCTTCCCCTTCCGCTCGATCGAAACGGTGTCTTGTTGTCGCATGTGGTCAACCGCGGCGGCGGTGCGGATTGCCTCGGCGGCGTCGAAGTCGTCGGGCAATGTGACGCGGTAGTCCATCGCGGCGAGCTGTGCTTTGCCGTCGGCCAAGTCGACTTGCTGGACGCTGTTGATCGTCAGTCCCGGTTGGTTGTCACTCTGCAGTCGTCGCAATAATTGATCGGCGGGCCAGTCTTCACGGAGTTCGAGATCCAACACTTCATCAAGGCTCTCGACTCCGAGTGAGAGCGCGGACGGGAACTGCATCCGCGGCTTCGGATGAAAGCCTTCGCTCATCGAAAAGGGCAGCTCGGCCCGGCGACCGATCTGTTCCCACAAATTCGCCAAGTCACGGTGACTGATCCAACGCAGCAAACCGGTCTTGGCGAATCGCACTCGGTAGCGGAATCGGGGCGTTCCAGCAGGCTGCAGGTTGGGCGATACGTTGCTGCTGGATTTGGAACGTCGCCGGGTGCGATTCATTGCATCACCAACTCAGGTGCCAGATCGGCGAGGCGGTCCATCAGATACAAGTCCACATCGCGAGCCGATTCCAGCTTGGAAACGCGTTCGGCGAACCCTTCGCACTGCTTGATCGAAACGCTGCGGATCGCCTTCTTGACCCGCGGAAGTGCCGAAGGTGGAACGCTCAAGCTGCGCACCCCCATCCCCAGCAGCAGAAGAGCACGGGCTGGATTGCTGCTCATTTCACCGCACACGCTGAGCGGCGTTTTCGTATGCTCGGCAACATCAATGCTAGCCTGGATCAATCGCAACACGGCCGGGTCACTGGACTGGTAGAGATAGGCGACGGACTCATTGGAGCGATCAACCGCCAGGGTGTACTGAGCCAGGTCGTTGGTGCCGATGCTGAAAAAGTCGACTTCTGCGGCGAAACGTTCGAGCGTGATGACCGCGGCGGGCACCTCGACCATCATCCCCACCGGGAGATCACGGCGGTGGGGCACGCCGGATTCCTTCAAATCCTCGGCGACAACATTGAGTAGCATCCGGGCTTGGCGGAGTTCGCCAATCGTAGTCACCAGCGGAAACATCACGCGCACGTCACCGAGCGTGGCGGCCCGCAGGATGGCGCGGAGTTGCGGTCGGAAGAGGTCGAGATTGCGGAGCGACAAGCGAATGCTGCGAAGACCCAGAAACGGATTGTTCTCGGCATGGGCACGCTTGCCGTGACCCATTTTGTCGGCACCTAAATCGAGCGTGCGAATCACCACGGGGCGACCGCCCATTTGCGAAATGACTTCCGCGTAAGCCTCGTAGTGATCTTCTTCCGTAGGTTCTTCGTCCGACGAGAGGTACAAAAACTCAGTTCGGTAGAGACCAATGCCGTCGGCACCACGCCGCAAGCACGACGCTGTTTCGTGGGGGAACTCAATGTTGGCATTGAGTGAGATTCGCACCCCATCGCTGGTCTCGGCCGGCAATTGGCTTTGCTCGGCCAATCGCAGGGCGAGCGTTCGCCGATCCTCCGCTCGCTGCTGATAACTGGCGAGAACCTCGTCGGTCGGATCGATAATCAATCGCCCTCGATCACCATCGACGATCACGCGACCGGCGCCAGCGATCACCGGCAGAAATTCACCGATGCCGACAACGGCGGGGATCTCCAAGCCTTTGGCGACGATAGCGGTATGTCCACCCGGGCCGCCGATCTCGGTGCAAAATCCCTTCACGAACTCGCGATTGAGCGATGCCGTTTCGCTCGGCGTGAGCATCCGCGAAAGCACGATCACGGGCTCGTTGAGTTCCAGCAATGGTTGCCGCGTGACGGCACCGAGCTGCATGAGCAGCTGCCGTTCGATATCGAGAACGTCTTGAGCCCGATCGGCCAGAAACGGGTTCTCGAGTTGCTGCAGCGCAGTGGCATAGTTGTGCAGCACGCCACTGACGGCAAACGCCGCAGACTGGTGATCTTCTCGAAGGCGTTTCTGCAGCTCGCTGTGCAATCGGGGGTCGTGCAGCATCTGCAACTGAGCGGCGAAGATATCGCCCGTTTGGCTGCCCGCCGTGGCGGTGGTATCGAGTCGGCTCTGTTCGAGCCGCTGGGAAACGACGTCGACGGCCGCGTGCAGACGCGCGAACTCACCCTCGACGTCCGAAGCCGGGACGATGCACCGTGGGATTCGATAGCCATCGGGGTCGAGCACCAGGGCCGACGCAATGGCCACACCCGGTGAAACGGGAATGCCTTGTAGTTCCAGCATCGCGGTGGATGCGTGTCCATTTCCATCCTGATGATTCGTCGCCGCACAGTCCGTTGAAAGGACTAGCGGGGACGACGACATCAACAACGAGTCATCCGTTTTGTTGCTTTGTCTGCACACTCTTGGCGGGACGATTGAGTCCTGCTGGCCGATGTCAACGAAGCGGTGGGCAGAATCTATGCCCCGCGAACGGTCCTGTTGTTTGGGGAAACATACAGCATCATCTGATCTCTTGAAAAATAAGTTGGTGTGGAACGCTGCAACGCAGCGAATAGGCTCGCCATTGCGTCCCGGCACGTCAGCCCGGGTCGCTTGGAGAGGGTATTGTTATGTTGGTTTTGAGGTGGCCACGAGGCTCGATCGTCTTAACTCGACGGTAGGTTGTTTTCGTGAAATCCTTGCCTGAACAGTTCACTAATCGCCGCCAACGCATTCTCAGCATCCTGTCCCTGAGCGGTGAGTTTCAGTTCGGTTCCCTCGGTCGCCCCCAGCGTCAGCAATGACAAAATACTGCGGCAATCGACTTGTTCCGCTCCCTTTTGGAGCAAAATCGTCGACTCAAATCCATCGGCGCACCGCACGAGCAAATCAGCCGGGCGGGCGTGCAAGCCCTGCGGGTTGATCACGTGCACTGTGCGTTCGAGCGGAGGCGAATTATTGAGCGGCGGCTGGTTCATGGGTTCAAGTTCACGGGTGCACCGAGTGTCTCTACGCAGGCATCGCCATCGGGTTCAACCGGCGGCGAATTGATTGTCGTCAGCTTCCTGCAAGAGTTGCTGGATATCGTCCGCCGATTTGCTTTGTTTAAGGAAACGACAAAATGATTCGTCGCGAAGTTGTCGCGAAATATTTTCGAGGGCCCGAAGGTGATCGCCAGGCCGTTCCGGGGGGCTGATTAGCAAAAAGAACAACTGGACGCGTTCGCCGTCGAGTGAATCAAAATCGACACCCGCTTCGCTCATACCGACTGTCCCAATGAGTTCCGCGACGCTGGGATGCTTCGTATGTGGAACCGCGACGCCACGCCCGATGCCGGTGCTGCCGAGCTCTTCTCGTTTCATGATCGCCGCGATGATGTCATCACGTTGGTCGGCGGCAATTTCCCCCGCCTCCAACAGGGATTCAACGAGTTCATTGATGACAGCCTCTTTGGTGGTCGACTGCAGGTTGGCGCGGATTGCGCCTTTCTTGACAAAGTCAGAAAACTTCATGGCAACGGTATGTCTGATATGGGGGGGTGAAAAGTGCATGAAAAAGTGATCCAAACGGAGTTCAGCATCACTCGTCGTCGCTCATCGGAGCGGATTCGACGTGCTTGTGGGCAGCCGAGCGGTTACCCGTTTTGCGTTCTTTGAGTCGACGTAACTGCTGCTCAACCTTCGGGATCGCATTGTCCAAGGCCGCGATCACGTTGCTCGCCTCGGCGCGGGCGATGCAGTCCTCGGCGTGCTCAGCCGAAACGTTGATTTCGACGATGGGTTTGTCCAACTGTTTCAATTCAATCGTGACCTCGATTGCGTTGATCCGGTCATAGAGTCGCCGAAGCTTGATTGCCTTTTCCTCAATCAGTTCCTGGTCTCCAGGCTGAAGAGTGCCGTGGCGGGCTGAAACATTTACTTGCATGTTCAAACTCGTGTTAGGGAGAGGAGCCGCTCGTCGTGGTTTCCAGTGTTCCTGGTGTTTCCAGAGATTGTATTTTCGGTTTCGTTTCCGGTGATGCTACCCGCTTGTCGTTCCCGCGTGCTGGCACTATGGGAACTGCCAATACCATCTCACCGCGACGGGCAGTGTACAGCCTAGCCGAATCAGACGCTGCCGAACAGCGATCCTTTGCCTCATTTTTTCGGGCCGGACGAAAAATGCTCGCCCATGAAAGTGGCTGCTTACGATCGACGCGACCTGGCCCCCATTACGCGCCCCGGCCCCACTCACTTTTCTGAACTTCGTCCCCATGACAGAACTCGATCCACGCGATAATCTAAGCTGAGCAATTTTCGTCCCGGACCCGTGATTTTTTCGCAAAACCACTCCCCCTCTAACCCCTACAGCTGAGATTTATGGCTCGGAAGGTCGTCAATCGGCAGGAAAAAGCAGCCGAAGCAGATGCTGCTGAAAAGCTGGCAGCCGAGGTTAAACGCAAGAAAACCTCCAAACGCAAAACTAAGAAAGCCGCCGCCGATATGCGTCTGCGGCTGTACTGGGGCGTGTTCAGCCAGAATCTCAAACGGGTCGCCGTTTTTGAATTTGACCAACGTGCCGAAGCCGCCAAGCGGGCCGAGGAGTTAAGCAAGGGCGGTAAATCACCGCACTTCATCCAGAAAGTCAAAGAAGAGATCAAACCTGAGTGAGTCGGGCGCGACGTTTTCCCGCCCAGTGGGAACCGTGCGCCGCGGTGTGGCTGGCCTGGCCGCATAACCGTGAAACGTGGCCGGGGCATTTCGACGGCATTCCCGAAGCCTTCGCGACTTTCGCGGTCGCAATCGCTGAATCGACACCCGTCCGGATTCTCGCCAGTGCCGAACTGGCACCGTCCTGCCGTCGGACGCTCGCAACGATCGTGGCGGATCACGACGCGGGCATCACACTCCATGAGATCGAAATTGTCGAGATCGCGACCAACGATTGCTGGATCCGCGATTTTGGGCCCACGTTCGTCCACGACGGCGACGGCCACGACGACGTGCTGGCGGTGAACTGGCATTTCAATGCGTGGGGCGGAAAGTACGCTCCCCACGATCTCGATCAGGCGGCGGGGCGGAAAATTGCTCGCGCCGCGGGCCTGCACTGCTTGCACGCGGATCTGACGCTCGAGGGCGGCGCGCTCGAGACCGATGGGGCCGGCCGGTTGCTCGTTCATTCAGCCTGTGTTTTAGATGATGCGCGAAACCCCGATCTGACGCAGCAGGAAATTGCCCAGCGGCTCAGTCAGTACCTCGGCGTTCACGAAATTGCCTGGATCGATGGTGGCTTGATTCCTGGTGACGACACCGACGGGCACATCGATCAGCTCGCGAGGTTCGTCGACCGGGAAAATATCGTTGCCGCCGTCGCCGAAAGCGAAGACGACCCCTGTGCGGCCGCCCTGCAGGCCAATTTCAGCCAACTGCGGTTGTGGGGTCAGCGGACCAGTCCCGGCGTGCAGATTCATCGTTTGCCGGTCCCGCCACCACGAACGATCGACGGCCAGCCTGTCCCACAGAGCTACTGTAATTTCCTGCGTCTCGGGCCAGATCGCATCTTAGTGCCGACCTTTGCCCAGCCCCGCAGTGACGACCAGGCGATTGGGATTCTCAGCGATCTGTGCCCCGGTGTGGCGATCCAAGGCGTGCCGTGCGAAAGAATCGCCTGGGGACTCGGCGCCCTGCACTGTGCCAGTTGCCATCAACCCGCACCGACGCCCACGTAGGACAGGCTCGAAACCTGTCCCACGATGATATGTGCCGTCAAAGCCGTGATTATCGGCAATTACCGCCAGGGCATCCGGCGCCGGTTTGCATCACGGGTGTGGAGACCGGTGTTGCATGGCTGATCACATTGCCCGAGTGATAGGTGCTGGCCGCTGGGTAGGACGCGCCACCTGAAGAGCCACAGCCGCTTGAATACACGGGTGTGCTGTTACAACGGGATCTGGTTCGGCAGGAGGCGTTCGAGTGGCGATGGCGGACGACCCGTCGATGGGACGTCGAGCAGCGTCGCTGCGTGTTCGAGCAGCAGCCGTTCGAGTAGGATTGGCCACACGTGGTCGCGGCGGGATACGACGTGGCTGGATAGCTCTGCGTGGCCATCGGCTGGCTGTGCGTCGACACGGGGGTGCCGTAGGTCACCGCTGGGGAGCTGGTCCCGCAGTTGGTGCAGCCGCTGCCGGTGGCCATTTGTGCCTGAGCGATCGACGAGAGGGTGAGACCGCACACGACGGCGACTGCCATAGCGAGCGAGCGTGACAGAAATCGATGCGAGCGAGTTTTCAAGGACATCAAGTGTTTCCCATGGAGAGGAGATGGAGAAGTCTGGTAAGCAATCGTTGGATTGCACGCATGAGAGTCACAATGAGCGTCCGCCGCCGTCGTCCGCCAGGTTGCCACCGATAAATCTGCAAAATCGGAAAATCGGGCATCTCAGTGAGCCGATAGCGTCGTCAAAGTCGCCGCTAGAGCACAACATTGCGGAGCGATATTGACTCCTTTTCACGGCGTGTCGTAGCGTCCGCTGGCACTTCTTCTCTCGCCCGCTAGGTGGCTCATCTTGCTTACGATGCAACATTTCCGGTTGACCATATCGGTCTTCTTTGTCGCCCTGATGGCCCTGCACGGGACGGTGATGCGACTTCACGGGCAAGAATTACGCGGGCCAGAAACGCCATCGACGGAGCAATCAATTTCCATCGAATCGGTCGAGCGGGTGATCGCGGATCTCAAGAATCGGACGGACATCGATCCAGAAAAGCGGGTGCAAACGCTTGAAAATTATCAGCCAGCGCTGAACAACTTGAAATCTGCCGCCGAGAACGAGGCCCGCCGCCTCGCCCTCGTCAGTGAAACGGAGTCGGTGTCGACTCAATGTGAACAGCTCAAAGAGCAACGTGCTAAACTGAAAGACTTGAAACCCGCCGTCGAGGCGGGACTGAAGTTGCCGGAAATGGAGCAGTTGCTACCCCAATGGGAGCTATTGTTGGCAACGCACAAAAAAGCGCGGCAAGCCGCCGAGATAGCGTTGCAAACACGCTCGCAGCGACGCAAAGAGATCCGCAGCTCGATGGGCGGCAAAGGGCAGCGAGTCGCCGACGCGGCGGCGCAGTTAAAAACGCTCGCCACAGCCGAAAGCTCTCTGCAGTCAGACTCCTTGTCGGCGCGACTGTTGACGCGCCGGTTGACACTGACCAAAGAACTGGCGGCCCTGCAAGCGGAACTGGCCAAATACGACGCCGAGGATGCCGCGGATTTGCAGCGGTTGCGGTTTGATTTGGCCACCGCCGAAACCAGCTACCAGGAAAAGTGTATTGAACTCCTGCAGCAACGCATCAACTCGGCCCGCGAGGCGGCAGCGGAGCAGGCCATTCGTCAAGCTCGCTCCGAGGCCATCGCGGCGGCGCCCTCGCTGAAGGACTTTGCCGAAAAGAACCAAGACCTCGCCGAGAAAACAAAGGCCATTGCCGATTCGCTCGTCACGGCCCAGAAAGAACAAAAGCGCGCCGCCGAACTGTACGAGTCGCTGGTCGGCCAATTCAACAAGACCCGAACCAAAGTCAAGTTGGTAGGCATGACCAGCGCCGTCGGAGCGCTGCTGCGAAAAGAGAAGAAAAGTCTTCCCGAGTTGTCCGCACGCCGTGCGGCCATTGCTCGCCGGCAACCCGTGATCAACGATACTCAGTACTCGAAGTTCGAATATGAGGATCAACGCCAAGAGGTGGGCGATGCGAAAACTCTGCTCGCGGGGCTCGCGAAAGACGCCGACACGACCGGCCAATTATTACCAACTTCGGCGCTCGACGCCGCACTGATGGAATCCGCGGCGGAGGACTTGATCGCTCGCCGCGCCGAAACTCTCGACACCCTGATCCGCAGCAACGATCAATACTTTAGCGAGTTGATCGAACTCGACATCATTGATCGACAATTGGTCAAACTCGCTGCCGAGTACGAAACGTACATTGACGAACGCGTGCTGTGGATTCGCAGCAGTCGACCATTGACGACGGAGATCAGTTTCGGCTTGGCCGATGCATGGTTCATCAGCCCCACGAAATGGATGGAGGTGGCAGCGACGGTGGCAGCGGATGTTCGATCGCGGTTCTATCTGTATTTAGTCGTGCTGGTCCCGTGGCTTGTCTGGCTCGCTCGCGGTAGCTTTCTGCGTCGACAAATCACTCAATTCGGGGAAGTCGCGAATCGTGCTACTTGTCGCTCGATCGCACCGACGCTGCAGACGATGGCGTTGACCGTGCTGATCTCGCTGGTATGGCCGAGTCTTTGTGCCTTGGTTGCGTGGCGGTTGGACCGGATTGCGGGCGACGCGGAATTCCTGCTTGCGTTGAGCAACGGTTTCTACTGTTTATCGCTCGTCTGGCTCGCCACGGAACTCGTCCGGCAGGCGTGTCGACCGCAGGGGCTGGGCGAAGCCCACTTTCGTTGGTCCGACCACACAACCCAGTCGCTGCGTCGTGGTCTGCGTTCGGTCGCGATGGTCGCCTTTCCACTGACGCTGGTCACCGCGACGTTGTGCGTCAGTGAACACGCACACGGTCGCGATTCGCTCGAACGCCTGTTGTTTGTTGCTGGGATGTGTCTAGCCGCATTCCTCGTCTATCGCTTGCTGACCCCCAGCGGCGTCCTGCGAGACTATTTCAATCTTGGCCAATCGGAGTGGAGCGATCGAGGGAAACACTTGTGGTCGATCGTCGGAGTCTGTCTCCCGCTCTCGTTGGCCTGTCTAACGATCGCAGGATTCTATTACACCGCCGAAGTGCTGTCGTGGCGATTGTTCGAGACCTGCGGATTCCTGATGGGGCTGTTGGTTGTTCGCTCACTGTTGTTTCGCATGCTGTTGCTGCGCCGGCGATATCTGAGCATCGAGCAATCGCGGCAACGCTCGGCCGCGCTCGCCGCGACTGGTGAAACGGAATCGCCCATGGTCGCGGGCATCGTGACCGAGGATGCGAAGGCGGATATTTCGGCGCACAGCGAACAGTCGCGGCGGCTGATCAACATGGGGATGATCGCGTGTTCGCTCGTTGGGATGTGGATGATTTGGGTGCAGGTGCTACCCGCCCTGAGCATGCTCGACAAGTACGAGGTCTGGCCGGCAACTCCGGTCGCCGAGACGAGTGCCTCCGTTGCGTCCACGGCCGTGTCGCCCGCCACGGCGATGATGACAGCGTCTGGCAGCGGTGCGGAAAGTGATCGAATCACGTCCCCCGATCAGCGCGACGCGGGAGCAATCACCCTGTCGGATTTGGTATTCGCGTTGCTGATCGTTGTGGTCACGATCATGCTGTTTCGCAACGGTCCCGGACTGTTGGAGATCACGGTATTGCAACAACTGCCCGTCGACGCATCGGTCCGCTACGCGATCACAACACTCGTCAGCTACACGATCGTCTTGATTGGGACAATCGCAGCCTGTTCGACGATCGGTTTGAGATGGTCCCAGATCCAGTGGTTGGCAACGGCGTTAACGTTCGGCTTGGCGTTCGGCCTGCAAGAGATGTTCGCAAACTTTGTTGCCGGGTTGATCATCTTGCTCGAGCGTCCGATTCGTGTCGGCGACGTCGTGACCGTTGATGACGTCAGTGGAGTCGTCTCTCGCATTCGCATCCGAGCGACCTCGATCACGAATTTTGATCGCAAGGAACACGTTGTTCCCAATAAAGAGTTCATCACCGGACGCCTGCTCAACTGGACCCTGTCGGACAAAGTCAATCGTATTGTGATCAATGTCCGCGTCGGCTACGAGTCCGACACCGAACGTGCCCGCGAGTTGTTGCTGGAGTCCGCCCGCAGCCACCCACTAGTGCTCGAAGACCCGTCCCCGATAGCGTGTTTTGAAGGCTTCGGTGACAGTGCCTTGGACATGGTTTTGCGAGTCTATCTGCCAACGCTGGACAATCGACTGGAGGTGATCCATCAATTGCACACCACGATCAATAAAGCGTTCCGCGCCGAGGGTATTAAAATCCCATTCCCACAGCGTGACCTGCACGTGCACGGCACGCACGCGGAACTTGGTTTGTCGGCGAACCAGGGATTGAACCAACGATCCGTTTTGGACGATCGAGGTGAACTCGCAAACGAAGCGGCGTGAGGGCACCACAGACCGGTTAGCGACATATCCTCCGCCAACGCTCTCAAGCCGATTGGACGGTTTCGATTTCGTTCACGTGAATCAGACTAACGTGAACGACACGGTCACTTTCGGGATAGGTAACGACGACCCGGGTCTTGGCAATTGCGACATTCTCAAAGTGTCGAATTTCGTGCCGTTCGCCGTTGGACAATCGCAGAGCGAAAGGTTCAAAAGGTGTTCGGTTTAAGAATTCGCGAATGGTATCCATGTTCATCTCGCACCTCAAACACGATCTGGATTTAACGACTCAAAACCCCGATTGTAGCATACGTTATACTCAATGCATCGCCTCATTGGACGAAATCGCATATCGAACGTTAGGTCAGTCATCTCGCAGTTCCCATGTGCCACCAGACGATCGCAGCACGCAACCCGCTGCATGATTTCTCCAAGATCGATCCGCGCGCTGCTAAACTGATCTCTGAAGCCACTGGGATCGTTTATACTCTCGAAAAAAACGATTGACCAAGCCATGCCACACGGCGATCCACTTCATATCGCCGACGATACCTCTGTGCGGTTGGCCTTTGACCAAGGGACGTTGCTGCTCAGCGGAGTGGCGAGAAATTTTGTCGAACGCGTGTGGCCGGTCGATCTGTGGACGTATGACCCGCGTGGGGACAACCTCACCGGCGGCGTGAGCGATCCGAACGCGCCGAACTCGGTTCGTCAGTGGCGGACCGATGCGATTCACTATCGTCGTGTTCGCGAGGATCTTAACCGCTCGCTCGCGGCCGAACGGTGGACCGATGACGTTCCCGCTTGGCATGAAGTGAAATATCCACGCTGTGATCTGCACCCTCCCCGGGCCGATCAACGCGAAGCGATCGAGTCATGGATGGATC
>JBDNIG010000539.1:0-3119 GCA_041688415.1 Rhodopirellula sp.
GACGCGGCATTGTTCCCGACGGGCGTTCGCACGGTTCACGTACCAGTCATTCGCAACTCGACGGTCCGACACAACCTGGGCTTGCAACTGACCGAAGCGCTGATTCGCGAAATCGAATTGCGGACGCCCTACAAGGTCACCGCTGATCCGTCCGCTGACACCACGCTGAAATGCGAAATCGTCAGTGAGGCCAAAACCGTGCTCAGCGAGACCAACGAGGATTACCCGCGTGCTCTCGATGCCGGCGTGCAGGTTCGCGCATCATGGACGGACCGCCAGGGGCGATTGCTGTTTAATAATTCTCTTGTCCCCACCGACGACCTGGCAATCCTGTTCAATCAGGGGGAACGGTTCGTGCCCGAAGCGGGGCAATCGGTGGATACGGCGATGCAGCAGGCGATCGAAGATCTCGCCGCCCGCATCGTCAGCCAAATGGAAAATCGTTGGTAGCCGATCGCAAAATGTGGATCGCTCAATCCATGCCTGGAACCCAGAGTTTGCTCGGAGCCGCCGCCGGTTGGGGTGAACCGCCATCGGGTGCGGCCTGCGGGGCGTCTCCGCCGCCGGGTGCCCACATCCCACCGCCACCGGCCGGGGCCGCGCCGCGGGGTGCTTGAGCTGGCGAACCGTCCGGACGAATCAAGCCAAAGTCCACTAAAAGCTGCTGCAGGCGACCCATCACCTCCGGGTCCTGCCCATGCTCGCGAGCAATGGTTTGCACGCACTCTTGGAATTTCTCACCGTCACCCGACCGCAGGCGTAGCGGCACCTCAGCTAGCAATAGCGAAGCGGTCGAGATCGAATGAGACTTCGCATATGCTTTGGCGTCTTCCAAGTTTGCAATCGCGTCATCAACTCCCGTCGCGGCTTGCATCAAGAACGAATACGCGACCAACTTGGCACCGGCAATTTCGCCTTGTTCAGACAAGTCCATCTCGAGCAAGCGACGCGAAGCACGACGACCGATCTTCGTCGCCGAGACCTGTTGGGCGCGTTGGATCAAGTAGATCAGGTTTTCCGTATCCACGCTCGTCGGATCAATTCGGTTGAGATCATACGCGGGGATGTTTTCGACATCATCGCCGTCAGGACGGATTTCTTCAGGGATGGGGCACCCACCAATCTCACACAGCCGATCGACCAGGTTTTCGTCACGCGCGACCAACGCGTCTTCCCCTTCGAGATAGCGGATCACGGCTGCTCGCTGTAGCCATTTCGAATCGTCTCCAGCGGAGTCTTTGAGCGATTGGTTTCCGAGCAACTCAATGACGGTTTCGGAGAGTTTCGCGACCGCACGGGCCTTGAAAAGTTCCTGCTGCAATTCGTCAAACGCCTTGGCATCGGTGATCTTCAATCCGCCCGGCTGTATCATCGCCTCATAGTGCAGCGGTAGCTTCCCTTCTTGTTCGGATTCGAAGTGCAGCCCCGGGAGGGCGATTCCAAGTTGTTCGCGCGCCGTTTGCTCGAAGCGGGCCGTCACACCGACCACTTCGACCCGCGCCGCACGATCCGTCTCGCGGCCAAACAACGTGACCAAGCCGATCGATTCAGGCACCTGGTCCAGATCACCGGGTATTCCGTCGACGGTGGGGGGATCGCGATCGAGCAATTGGAAGGCGGCCCGTGGCCCGATTTCGCTCTCACCCTTGAGTTGCTGCAGGAACTCGGGCGGCAATTCGCCGAATCTCGCGTGCGATGACAACGCCATGGTCGTCTCATCAAGCGATTCGATGTCAGCTTTGAGCGAGCGTTTTTCGACCGAGATGGCACCGCTATCGGGCCCGACGACGAACGAAGTCGCCAGGTATCTCGCCCGCTCATCGGCCGCCAAACTCTCGCACTGCGATAACTTGTTGAGCACTTCAATCTGTTTCTCGTAGTCGCCTCGCCATAACGCACAGGTTAGCAACCCCGACAGCACCGCGGGCTGGGACGGAGCGATACGCTGAAGCGATTCGAATTTATTCTCGGCGAGGGCAATCTTATTGTTGGCCAGCAGCAGCGCGGCTTCGTCGAAACGCTCGGCCCAATCGACATCGTCGGGACGCGGCAGCGATTCGGGCATCACCTTTGCCAACAGGTTGACGGACGAGTCGCGATTGATTTGCTGCAGCACATTGGCCGCAATCTTCGATCCTTCGTAGCTCTCCGATACGAACGCCAAGGTGGCGTAGATGCGCGCGGTCAGCAAGATTCCGTTGCCAGCCAAACCGTACGACAACAGGGAGGCAACGTCGAGCACGAACGAATCCATGTTTTGCCCGCTCTCGGTGAGTGCCTCCAGCATCAATTCGGTCGCTTTGCCGAGATCCTGGGCGAACATTGCCGCTGCGGCACTCTGCGTCAGGGCAAGCGGGTTGGAAGGCTGCAGCCGTGAAAATCGCTCGGCATTTTCAGTCAACGCGCCGTATTCTCGAAGGTCCATCAACAATCGCCCACGAACCGCCATCGCCCAGGCAGCGTCGGGATGTTGTTCGAGGACCGAAGCCAGGCGATCCAAGGCCGGAACGAGTTGTCCGCCCTCGATCATGGTTAAAACCCGGTCGAGTTCATGCACGGAATCCTTGCACTTGCAGAATTTGATTTTTTTACCGCTACCGCAGGGGCAGATTGCGTAGGTGTCGATCGACATAGGGTCACTTTGGAAAGAAACGTGAATTCGGTTGCCCGAGCAACTTACCACGATGTCGCCAGCCTCCCAAGGCACGATCAAATTCGACAGCCGCGATTCACGTAACGTGGAACCGTAGCTTGGGACCATTGTCCGGTGTTTGGGGACGGTGGTGTTTGGGGACGGTGTTTGGGGGCACAGCATTTTCCCAAGGTACACCGAAAGGCCTTGTAGAGTCGTCAGCTGATTTTTCTTTCCATAACGCATTCAGAAGGCACCGATAGAACGCGCCTACTCGCAGGGAATCGACGGTTCGGACGGCGGGCGCACACACCTCTCTCCATCGACGACTTCAACCGAGGTTCTGCCGTCCAATCAAGCAGTTCCAAGTGGTATCGCCAGAAAGTGTCGACCGACGGCTCCGACCGTCGTGAGAATTCGGGCGCGGACTCAGCTCAGACGGACGGAGCCGTCTGGCTACAATTGTCGACCGACGGCTCCGCCCGTC
>JBDNIG010000540.1:0-14144 GCA_041688415.1 Rhodopirellula sp.
AATCGAACCCCCGGTTGCATCGAGTAAGACATTCGCGGTTGGTTGCGAGTCCTCACCACCCATGTTCGCTTCGATATCACAGGTGCCGATGTGGACGTTGCGAACCTCACCGGCTCGAATCACGATACCGCCACCTTCATTGTAGCTGATGTGACTGCCAATGATGTTCGATTGATGCAGATTAACGTCATCGTAAAACACCCCCACACCGTGGTTCTCGTAGATGTGGCAGTCGGAGATGATGACGTTGCGGTTTCGATTGACCAAGTGAATGCCATGCAGTGCTTTGCGGATCACAACGCGTGAGAGCGTCAATTGCATCGTGCCGTCGGCTTCGATCCCGCACGCCTCGGGGTGCCCGCCCACGATTTCGAGTGCGTCGACCATCGGACTGCGTTGATTTTTCCACACGTTATCTTTGACCGACTTCGGCGCGGCGGTGCCGCCATGCGTGCCGACAAATCGAATCGCGGGTCCCGGCCCCTCCATCACGATTCTCGCCGCGCCGGTGGCAACCAACGAGGTCGGGCCGGTCGAGTCCAGGTCGACGGTAATCGTTTTCTTGATCCGGTACGTGCCACGCGAAAACCGGACGTCACCGACCCCTGAATCCACCGCTCGCTGGATCGCCGCACTGTCGTCGGCCAACCCGTCACCGACCGCGCCAAAGTCGCCGACGGTTTTTATCCCCGCCTCGGTTACATCCACTTGGGGCGGAGGCTGTGCCGCGGCGCGATCGAACCATCCGCCAAGTCCGACCAAAGCAAGAGCGATGGCAGCGGAAGTCGCCAAGAGTTTTGATTGCGATAAAAAACAATAGAATTGACGAGGTCCGCTACCGCAGACTCCTTTATTGACGAGCGTCATCGAGCACCTCTTGAATGTTAACTGATCGACCATTTTCCATTTTACTTATCTCGGCTGCTTCCATGAACGCGAGGATTTCGAGTGTCTCACCCGCGCTGACCGGTGGTTTGCCTGACTGGAAGAATTTGACGATCTCAGCGACCAAGGGATCGTAGGATCCAGTTCGTTTGAGATGTTTGATTCCTTTCGATCCCATCACCAACGCACCAAACGAATGCCTGCCGTCTCGGATGCCCCGAAAGCAGCCAATCCGTCCGTCTTTCCAAACTCCAGTGACGAGCTCCGTGCCATCGGTGTGCGTTCGCGACACACGTTCGCAGCCCGGTCCCATCACCGTGAACAACGTTTCAACGCCATGGATACCATACCAAAACAAATCAGGGTGGGTGGGGTCGAGCGTGCAGGCGCTGTAGGCGTCGCAGCCCACGATGTCACCGATCGCCGGGTTGCTATTAGCGGCCGCGATCTCAGGCATGAAACGCATCACGGAACTGCTGAAAATCGGGACGTCATGTTTCTCCGCGAGCTCGAAAATCTTCACGGCATCGGCGACCGAAGCCGCGAACGGCTTGTCAACAAAAACAGGCTTGCCCGCTTCGATGGCAGGTCGCACCTGTTCCAAGTGCTTTCGGCCATCAGACGATTCCAGCAACACGACATCGACTCGCTGGAGCAATTCCGCGATTGTGGGAACGATCTCAACTCCCATTTCACGCAGTTGCTCGGTGAAGCCTTCGACACGATCGCGACTCGACGCGATGTCGTCGCTGCCACCGGGAAAGGCGGCCACCACGCGTACGCCCGCAAGTGGGTCGTCGTCGCCTCGCTCGGCGTTTAACAGTTTCGCGAACGCCGGAACGTGCGACGTGTCGCAACCGATAATGCCGGCACGCAACGTGCCCGCGGGTAAGTTATCTGCGGGCTGTGGGTCGGTGGGTAAGGGATCAGCCGCGATCGACGTGTTTGCTTGAATGGCGAACGTCGTCAACAACGACATCAGCAGTAGCAGGCTGTTTCTTTGTAAAATCGCGAAATTCATTCTTGTCAGTTGATTTGCCATAACGATCCAAGATGTTGGTTGAGTTGTCCTGGGGCGGATGCCCCAGGCTAGGTGCTGCCGCCGCGACGGTGGCTAAAAGTGCAACTTCCAAACTCGTTGGCGAGGAGACGCACTCTGGTTCTCGACTACGCGTCGAGCTAGCAGTCGCACATACCGGCTCAGAAGATCACCCGTTTTGCATTGCCAGACAAAATTGCTTGGCGTTTGAGAGGGTCCGTGACGAGCTTGCGAATCATGGCGAGTTGCTGCGATCCACTGCAGGCTTTTCCCGTGCCAACGTGATCGGCGCAGTCGCTGCCAAAAAACAATTTTTCATGGTGTCGGTCAAGAAAGTCGCTGGCGTGTTGCTCATCTCGAGTCATCGCGTTCAATCCAGAACCGGCCGAGAGGTCGCCAAACATGTTGGGATAATCACTCAGGTATTGATCCGTGATTCCGCCGGGGGTGACTTTCGTTTTCGGGTACAAGTCGCTTTGCTCTTGCCCAGCACTGATGTTGGCCCACCATGTCTGTGCGTGGCCAATGAAGTTGACGGTCGGGAACATTTCTAGAACTTTATAGAATCGTTCGAATCCCATGTTGAACTTGCGGTACTGAAAGTGAAGCAGGACAGGCACCTTGTAAGCTCGTGCAACTTCGTAAACGCGGATCATCGGCGGCGAGTCGATTTCGAGGTGGAATTTCGATTCGCCAATCCCGATCGCGCCTCGTTCCAGCCAGCCTTCGATCTTCTTGACAGCGTCGTCGGCGTCGGGAACCTCGTTGCAAAAGAACGCATAGTGATCGGGGTGTTCTTGAACAAACTTTGCTGCCATGTCGGTTCCCGGGACGCTCACTTGCAGTCCATTGCCCTTGCCATTGAGCGTGGATTCCCGGTTGTACGGACTGCCCGCAGGAAGCAGGATCGTCTTGTCGACGCCCATCGCCTTTTGATGACGCAACAGCACATCGTTCGGGCGAACCCTGAAATTGACGTGCTGGTGAATGTCGATGACTTCCTCGGCAGCTTCATCCGACGCACGTGCTTGCTGTGATGCGACCAAAGAACTCGCGGCGATCGCGGAGGTTGTGAGAAAACTACGTCTCTTCATCGTTAAAATGCCCTTGCGTTTCTGGCCGCCCAGAGAAATGGCGATGTCGAGCGAGGTGGCCGATTCAATGTAACCTAGCTAGTCTCAGGTGGATTGCAAGGCAATTCCCTTCGCCAAGAACAAGTGACGGTGGTGAACGAAAATGGGTTTCGTTCACCCTGGCAAACCAAAGTCTCGATGGCTTCTGCTACAATTCGTTGGGTTGGAAGTATAGCAGACGTCATGAGATGTCTGTGGCCCGCTCAATTCGAAAAATGACAAATAGGTGGTATCAATGAATGACTCCAATCGGTTCAAATTGCCGATAACGCGACAGCGTCTAGGTTCGCTTAGCGTGCTCATTCTGTTCTTTTCCTGTGGTTGGTTACCCGCCGATGATTTGCCGCGAGTTCCGCCGAAAACTCCCGCCGAGGCCCTGCAGACGATACGATTGCAAGACGGTTTTCATGCCGAACTGGTGGTTGCCGAACCGCTGGTGACTGACCCGATTGCGATGCAGTATGACGAAAACGGCGCGGCCTACGTGATCGAAATGAACGACTATCCGTATTCGGACAAGTCGTATGACCAGGCGTGGCAAACGCAAACCTCCGAACCCATTGGACGTGTTCGCTTCCTCGAAGATACCAATGGCGATGGGACGCTCGACAAGTCCACCGTCTTTGCCGAAAATCTTTCCTGGCCGACCGGCGTCGCGGTCTGGAAGGGAGGCGTTTACGTGATGGCGACCCCGAATGTCTACTACTTAAAAGACACCGATGGTGATGGCCGGGCCGACATTCGGCGAAAAGTATTTACTGGCTTTCGCAAATACAATGTGCAGGCGGTGATGAACAACCCGCAGTGGGGACTCGATCACCGTATCTATGCTGCGGGGTCGAGCAATGGTGGCGAAATCGAATCGGAGCGAGCCCCTGACGCTGACCGGGGTGCAAACGAGACGACACCCCCAACGGTGATTCGGCGCAGCGATTTTCGCTTCGATCCGAGAGACGAACAGTTCGAAGCGATTTCTGGGGGAGCGAGATTTGGTCATTCCCACGACGACTGGGGGAATCGTTTCTTGACCGACATCCGAAATCCGGTTCAGCATGTTCTGTTCCCCAAGCGTTATCTGCAGCGCAACCCCCTGCTGGCGGCTCCGCGGGCGATCCACGATGTCGTCCCCTCGGGCGATAGCATCGCCGTCTTTCAAATCAGCCCCGCGGAACCCTGGCGGGCGATCAATGCCGAGCGACTCGCAGCGGACACTAGCAAGAAATCTCCGTTCGATTCGACCGTTGCAAAAGGCTACGTGACTTCGTCAAGCGGCGTCACGATCTACCGGGGCGCCGCCTACCCGGAGCAGTACTACGGAAACGCGTTTATCGGCGAGGTTGCTGGAAACCTCGTGATGCGGTATCGAATCAATCCGGACGGGGTGACGTTCCAGGGTGAGCGTGCCCATCAAGACTCCGAGTTTCTCGCGTCAACGGATAACTGGTTCCGACCCGTCAATTTCATCAACGCACCCGATGGCACGCTGCACGTCTTGGACATGTACCGCGAGACCATCGAGCACCCGTGGTCCATGCCGGATGATCTCAAGGCTCAAGTCGATCTAACCAGTGGCCGGGATCGTGGGCGAATCTATCGTTTGGTGCCGGACCACTATCGCAAGGGATTTGTCAAACCACCCGTTCCCCGCTTGGGGACCGCGACGACCAAGACACTCGTCGCGGAACTTGCCAATCCAAATTCCTGGTGGCGGGAAACCGCTCATCGGTTGCTCTTTGAGCGGCAAGATAAGAGCGAGAACGCAACGCTGAAATCGATGCTTCGCGAGCACGAAATGCCACTTGCCCGAGTCCATGCACTGTGGACCCTGGAAGGCTTGGAATCGCTCTCGGACGAGGACCTGGCCGTCGCGATCAAGGATTCCGATGCCCACGTTCGCGAACAGGCGATTCGGATCGCGGAATCTCGGCTGTCACAATCACCTGACTTGCTCGGGCTCGTTATCGATGCTTCGAACGACGATGACAAACGCGTTCGCTTTCAAGTCGCCTTTACCCTCGGTGAAATCGATGACGAACGGGCCACCGCGGCGCTGGCGACCATTGCTCGTCGCGATGCGGATGACCCGCAAATGCGAACGGCGATATTGAGTTCCGCATTCCGCTCGGAGGTGAAACTGTTGAAGATTCTTCTGCAAGATCATTCCTTGGCAGAATCCAGTCCCGGTTTAGAAATCATCTCGCAACTGGCTGGAATGGTAGGTTCGGCAGGGGATCTATCTCGCGTCGAAGAACTACTGTTGGCTGTGTCAGAGCACGCTCCGCCGGTGCGGGTAGCGATGGTTGGAAACCTGGCCGCCGGACTGCGACGCGCCAAACAAGAGATCACCGCGCTGATCGACGACCAAGCTTTTGCAAGCGGCCCGCTGATCACGTCCATTCTCGACGATGCCACAGCAACCGCGGTTGACTCATCGGCCACGCTCGAGAAGCGGCGGGAGGCGATTGCCTTGATCAGCTATGCTCGTTATCCGAACGTGAAGTCAACGCTGCAAAGCCTGCTCAACATTCAGCATCCACCGAAGCTTCAATCGGCCGCTGTCACGGCGCTCGTCGGCACGGCACGTCCCGAAATCGCGCCGCTGTTGCTTGAGAAATTCCCGACGTTGACTCCCCGTGTGCAAGCGGAAATCATCGGTCAGTTATTACAACGCACGATCTGGATTCCCGCCGTCCTCGATGCGGTGGCGGCGGGAACCGTGCCGGCAAGGTTGATCGCCCCGAACCTGCGTTCCGCCTACATAAAGAGTTCATCCCAGGCGATTCAGCAGCGAGCAACCGAGTTGTTTGCGAACGATTTGCCGACTTCTCGTGATGAGGTTCTTGCCAAGTACCAAAGCGTGTTATCGCAGGACGGCAATGAGCAGCGAGGGGCCGAGATCTATCGCAAACACTGCCTGAGTTGCCATCGATTTAAAGACGCGGGCTTTGACGTGGGGCCGAGCCTCGCCACGATTCAAAACCGAACCCCGGGACAATTGCTGGTGAACATTCTTGATCCCAGTCGCGAGGTCAGCCCTAATTTCCTGGAGTATATCCTGCTTTCGACCGATGGCCGCGTGATCAGCGGCATCATCGCAGCGGAAAATGCGAACAGCATTACCCTGAGGCAAACCGAGGGTGTCGAAACGACCATTCCAAGGAGTGAGATTGAGGAACTTCGATCCAGCGGTAAGTCTCTGATGCCCGAAGGAATGGAGTTGTTGATCACACCATCGGAAACGGCGGACCTGATCAGCTATCTGCTATCCCTGGGGAAATGAAGACCCGAGTGTCTCCGAAGACACGAGTGTCCCCTGAGCGAAGTGGCCTCGCATGAACGGTACTTCATTGCGAATCCCGGATGGTGGGCTCTTCCACCACCAGGGAAGGCGGGAAATCGGCGGCATGTTTGCCGCCCTTTTTCGCCCAGCGTTTGTTCTGCGAACCGCCCGCGGGTCGGTTCATCGGGATGTTCATGCCACCGGCATCTCCCAGCATCTCGTAGAGGCGATGTTCCATCTTCTTGGCTACCGATTTATAGTCAGGATTCGCGATCAAATTGTGCTTCTCATGCGGATCGGCCCGCAGGTCAAACAATTCGTCCACATCCCACAATCCGTAGTAGGTGATGTACTTGTACCGGTCCCCGCGCAGCGCGAACTGGGTGGGCGTCTGTGGGTGATTCTTCTCCCAGTAATAAACATACAGAAAATAGTCTCGCCATTGACTGGCCAAGTCATTGGGTAGATCGAGGAAGCTCATCCCGTCCATGGAATCAGGTGTCTGCAGTCCGGCGGCGTGCATGATCGTAGGCCCGACATCGATGTTGCCGATCATCGCATCGACCACCGTACCGCCCTCGTATCGATCCGGACACTGCATCAACATTGGAACCCGCATCGACGCATCGTACGCAACTCGCTTGTCGATCAAGCCATGTTCTCCCCACATGAAACCATTGTCGCCCATGTAGATCACCAGCGTTGAATCGTACAGTCCCATTTCTTTCAATTGGTCCAGTATGCGACCGACGCTATCATCGACACCCAATAACGTTTCGCAGTAGCGTTGATAGTAATACTCGATCCCCTTGTCGCTGTGGTAGGCGAAATCCATCCCATGCCAACTGTTGCGTTGATCACGGACCCAGCGTGGTGCGTTGTTCTCAGCGGAAACTCCTTCGCCATGCGGCAGGAAGCTCAAGTCTGCGTTGGCGTAACGGCCGATGTGCCGGTCGGCGGGAGTGTAGAAACCATGGACGGCTTTGTGCGAGAGATACAAAAAGAAGGGTTTCTCTGAGTTCTGTTGCTGCTTCATCCAATCGACCGCGTAGTCCGTTAACTCGTCGGTGATGTAACCCTCTTGCTTCACGCGTTTTCCGTCAACGTTGAGCGTGTAATTTGGATTGGGGGGCCAATAGTGACCCTGGCCACGAAAGCTCACCCAGTGATCGAATCCCGGTCTGGGCTTGTCGTGCCTGTGACCCATATGCCATTTACCGATGAAGGCCGTCGAATAACCAGCTTGCTGAAGATACTCGGGAAAGAATCTGGTCCCTTCTGGAACAAGATGGGCGTTGTCGATCACACGATGCTTGTGCGTGTAAAGTCCCGTCAGTATCGACGCGCGACTGGGCGAGCACAGCGATGTGGTCACAAACGCATTTTTAAAGTGGACTCCGTTGGACGCGAGAGAATCCAAGTGTGGCGTTTCTAGAAAAGGATGGCCCATGAATCCCATCGTGTCATAGCTATGGTCATCGCTCAATAGAAAGACGACGTTGCGAGGCTTGACATTTTCGCGTTTGCTGACCGCGGGAAGATCCGCTGCCAATGCGCTCAGCGGAACCGAAAGTAGTACAGCAAGAATTAGATTGCGAGTGAGTGGCGAGCGCATGCGTAGTGGGCTTCTCTGGGGGAATTCGTTGAAGTCGAAGTTTTCAGCTTGCCAAGCCTAACACAGTGAAAACCGCGAATCAATTTTCCTTGCGTCATCAACGAATCTGACGGAATGAAGGCAGTGATCACACCTCCGGCACCCGCGGACTTGTATTCCCTGGTAGATTGTGCGGCGTCGCTCGCAGTCGTATGCTAATCGTTTCGCCAATGACGAGGTTCTGATGAAAACTTTCGACCGACGAGCATTCCTCTCGATCTCCGCGGGAGGCGTCGCGGGCGGTATGGTGGGGCGAGGAAACGCGACAATTGCCGCCGACTCCGCCTCTGCCAGCGCGCCCTTTCGCACCTCCGAGAACGATGATATCTGGGACTTGCACTGTCATTTCTCCGGTGTGACCGGACAAACCGTCGAGCAGCGGGCGGCACAATTGCTGGAGTACGCCGATCGGATGCATGTCCAGCGGTTGGTCTTCTTCATGGGTTGGCCGTGGTCGCACACGCCGGAACCGGCGGAGTTTCGCAGACAGAACGATCAAGTGCTCAGGGTGCTCGAGCGATGGCCCGACCGCGTGTCCGGCTTTGCCTATTTGAATGCGAGTTTTCCAGATGAGTCGCTTGCGGAAATCGAACGTTGTATTCATGACGGACCGATGTTGGGTGTCAAGTTATGGGTGGGCAAGCGATGTAGCACCGAAGAGATCGATCCAGTCATTCGCCGCTGTGGTGAACTGAATGCACTGGTTTTCCAGCACACGTTTTTGAAGGTCACGGGAAACCTGCCGGGCGAGTCGACGCCTCAAGACCTTGCTCAGCTTGCTGCGCGGCATCCCGACGTGCCGCTCGTCTGCGGGCACACCGGCGGTGATTGGACGCTCGGAATTCGCACCGTTCGCCAGTTTCCCAACATTTCCGTGGGGATCGGCGGCAGCGATCCCACCGCAGGGTTCGTGGAAATGGCGGTCCGCGAACTGGGAGCCGAACGGGTGCTATATGGCAGTGATATTGGCGGCCGCAGTTTTGCCTCTCAACTAGCCAAGGTGTACGGCGCGGAGATCACCGATGAACAACGAAAGTTAATTCTGGGCGGTAACTTGCGCAGGATGTTGAAGCCGATCATGCAGCGTAAGGGGATACCACAGTGATCATCGACACGAATATTTATCTGTCACGTTGGCCGTTTCGACGATTGCCGCACGACACCCCCGATTCTCTGGTTCGGAAGCTGCGACGGCGCGGGGTCGAACAAGCTTGGACGGGTAGTTTCGACGGCCTGTTGCACAAAGACGTTTCCGGCGTGAATTCGCGACTGGTTGCCGATTGCAAGCAACACGGCGACGGCTTGCTCGTGCCGGTGGGTTGCGTTAACCCCACGCTCCCGGATTGGCAAGAGGATCTGCGACGATGCCATGAGGTTCATGAAATGAAGATCATTCGCATCCATCCGAACTACCACGGGTACGGTCTCGATTCAGCACTTTGCCACGAATTGTTCCAGGCGGCGCAGGATCGGGGGGTGATTGTTCAGTTGGTGCTTTCCATGGAGGACACGAGGGTCCAGCATCCTTTGATGCAAGTGCCCGTCGTCGATACCACTCCCTTGGAAACGCTCGTGAAAAAGTTTCCGCGGCTACCCTTGGTGGTCATGAATAACTCCGCCGCGGTTCGCGCCAACCAGGCGGGCGAACTTGCCAACATTGGCAATGTTTATTTTGAAGACTCTCACTTTGAAAGCGTCGGTGCATTGGAGAACTGGGTCAAGGACGCGCCGTTGGAGCGGATTCTATTTGGATCGTACTTTCCGTTCTTCAATCTGGAAGCGGCACTCTTGAAATTTCAAGAGTCACAACTCGGTGGCCTTGCCACGTCGGCAATCCAATCGGGCAATGCTCAAAAACTTCTGGCCGCTAGCTGATTTCCTTAACCCGACGCGTTCGCAGCGGATGCACGCCACCATCCCTCGCAGATGCGTTGGGTTATGAAAATGGAACGCAAGGAGTTTCGCGGAAAGCCTTCTCCGCGAGTGCTTAGCGACAGCGAAAGAATAAGTCGCGTAGTGGACGAGGCAACGAGTCCTTCGCTGCCGGACTCGTTGCCTCGTCCACTACAATTCAGCGAGTTTTGTTTACTCGCGGTCGCTTAGGCGGCGCGGCGGACTTGGTCGATGGCGGCGGCGATGCGTTCCATGTCTCCACGCTTGCCCAGCAGTACTGCCTGGGTAAACCAGACGGCCTGTTGGCACAATTGGTCATTGACCGGACAGGCATTGCGATCAGCCCAATTCGCCATGAAGTCGCTGCCGTAGATCTTTTGATAGTGTGGATTATCGGCCAGGTCCAACACATGTTTCGATTGATTGAGCGCCGTGTAGCCACCGCTGGCAGAGACACCGGCCTGCCGCAGTTGGGCTAAAAAAGTTGCCCGTGAGCGGCCACCAAAGGCTTCCGCGTCGTAGTGAAACATGTATAGGTGCCATCCGCTGCGATCGCAACCATCATCAAGTTTCGCTGGCTGGATGCCGGGGATCTCGGACAGCATTTCCGACAGGTACCTCGCGTTCTCCTCTCGCACTTTGGCTTGAGCTTCGAATCGAGCAAGCTGCGTTAGCAGGAGGTTTCCCTGGAATTCTGTCATGCGGAAATTAGCCCCACGGCCATAGGTTCCACTGGCGCGGCGACCGCCGGGAGCGTGGAAGTCATAGCAGCGACCGGCAAAGTCCGCGTCATTGGTGAGTACGGCGCCGCCTTCGCCAGCGGTCAGATTTTTCGAAGCTTGAAAACTAAAGCAGCCTCCCAAGCCGTGCGTTCCCACCGGCTGGCCACGCCACACCGCCAATGGCGCTTGACAGGCATCTTCGATCAACGGAACGTTTTTCTGTTGAGCGACGCGTCCGATCGTATCCAAATCAGCAGGAGTGCCGCCGATATGCACCGGTAACAGCAGTTTGGTGTTGTCGGTGACAGCCCCTGCAATCTTGTTCGCGTCAATCTGCATCGATTCGAGATCGGAATCCACGAAGACGGGCAGGGCAAAGTAGTCGGTGATGACATTAAACGTAGCCACGAAAGTGTAGGGCGGCAGAATGACCTCATCCCCTGGACCAATATTCAGTGCGCCCAACGCCGTCATCAGGGCAGTGGTGCCCGAGGAAGTGGCGACGCAGTGCTGCGCCTGCATCGTCTCACGCCATTGCTCCTCGAATTCAGCCACGCGGTCGCCATTGCCCCGCCCCCAGTGTCCCGAATTGAGCACCTCCAGCAATCCGGCCGCGTCGCTGTCATCCCACACGGGCCACGACACGGGACGCTTGGCGGGCGTGAGTGGTCTGGCGGCTGGCGTCTCAGTTGGTGCGTCCGTGGAGGTCTCCACTGGTGCCGCTTGGGATTGCCTGGGCTGGGTACAGACGACCGTGGAGAGGGCGAGTCCGCCGGTCAACAATCGACGACGATCGATCGCTGGCCGCACCATCGGTGATTCAGGTGATGCACTCGATGGCAGTTTGGACGGCGTGGGAGGTTTCGACATGCGATCATTTCTCCGGAGTGAGTTTTCAAAGGCGTGGGGAAGCGGGCTGTTGATTTAGTAACCCGACGCGTAAGCGAGGGACCAGGTTGCATCCCTCGCTGACGCGCCGGATTATGATTCACACGCTAATTTCGTAAAAACGATTCAATCGACAGCCCGCTAGCGGCAATCGTAGCGGGGCTCACCAAAGTTCGGTTTGTCAGCGACGTCCCGAAGTCTGGCGACTCAGGCCACCCTCAAATTCAACGGTGCCAAAGCACTTGAATTGTAGCCGGTTTGACGCGCTGAGGCCAATCAGGTCGAGCGAGATACGGTGTACTCCAGAAACATGTAACATGTGAAAAAACTTGACTTCTCGCGGTGGGGCTGTTCAACTCGAAGGCTTCACTGATTCGGCCCGGTGGGAATCATCCGTGCCGCGCCCCGCTGAGAAAGGTAGAGCCATGAAACGCCGAACCGCCAATCGCTTCCGCCGCAATAACCACCAACGGCGGGCGGGGGGGGGGCGCAGCGGAATACGCTGCGTCGCACTCGCCTAGAAACACTCGAACGACGCGTGCTGCTGGCGGCGGACGTCGGTGTGTCCAGCTCGGCTGGGTCGCCTGATCCATTGGATGTCAATCAGGATGGAGTCGTCTCGGCGCTCGATGCGCTCGTGACGGTCAACGCCATCAACCGCGCCAAAGCGGCAGGGACCAGTCCCTCCGACCATTTTGATCTCACCGGCGACCAACGCGTCAATACGGATGACGTGGACGTCATCTTCAGCCGGTTGAACCGTTCGTCCACGAATGTTCTCGCGAATCCGCGTGACAAAAACGCCGCAGACGCGGCTCCCTTCTCAGAAAATTCAGCCGATGCCAGCATTGCCAAGCCGACGCTCTGGCCGAATGTGGGTACCGAGCAAAGCAATCCTGTCAACGCCGCGTCGACCGACGTCCGCGAGCACGGACGCATCCGCCCGCTACGCATCGAATCGAGCACCGATAGCGGGCCGATGACGACCGACGCCGCAGCGGACAATACGATGACGCTCCGCAAACCGAACGGAAAGATGGGCGACGACGGTCATCCCGACCCGATGATGGAATCCGGTGGTGGCGAAAGTGGCGAAAGTGGCGGAGGTGAAAGTGGCGGAGGTGAAAGTGGTGGAGGAAGTGGTGGAGGAAGTGGTGGAGGAAGTGGCGGAGGAAGTGGCGGCAGCGGGGGTAGTGGTGGCCAAACTTCTTACCCCTTCTTCTCTGGAGGCGGGTCGGACCACATCATCTGGGAGAATGGCAAGGGACGCCGCACTTTCATGATTGAAGACTACGAACTGCCCAGTTTCACCGTCTCAGCGGGGACATACGTTTCTGGTATCGTGGTCATCACCGACGATCAAACGAACGATGGTGATCCCAACGATCTGGACTTGATCCATGGCTACGTGAAGCTTACCGGCGAGGGCGGCGTGGGCACCGACACGATCACCCTGACGGCGACCTCCGGATTCCCAGAGAACTCCAACTCCATCGATATCACCGTCGAAACCTACAGCATTGATGCTACGTTACGCGAGAAAACGAAGGGCACCGACAGCTGGCAACTACCGTCCGACGGGCACGTATTATGGGAGATGGACGAGCATCGCTGGTCGATCACCACCACTCCCGCAGACAAGCTGTCCGAGGATCCACATGTCGAGTCCGATAAGTGGTACCACATGCCTTGGGATGTGTATGGCAACGCCAGCCAATCCGACCTCGAGGACTTGTCGAATTGGACGGTGGATCCGCCGGGGATCGGCGATTATGCCGTCTACCCACGCGTGCAGTTTGACAACCTGGACGATTCGGATGAATACACTGAGTCAGCGCAACGCATCTTTACCACGAAGGTCACCGCTGTTAACTGGATAGGCTACGGACACAATGATGCCAACGGAGACCGAGTGATCGATTACGACGACGATCAGAGTAACTTGGTCACATCACCAGATCACCGATTCTTTCCAGAGCAAAACGAACCGAGCGATTATAAAAACGCAAGCGGAACGACGGTCGATAATGATGCCAACGACCAACTCCACAATAAAGTTGATGTCCAGGTCACCATCTCACCCGTCATGCCGCTGGGGCTTTCCGGTGACGTGAACGTGAAAATGTTTGATCCAGACAATGAGTTGGTCGACGGCGCGAACAATACGGTGCTGGACGGGGACCCGGACGGCTTTAACACTAACAAAGAACTCCCGGATGATAACCAAGGTAACGTCGGTCTTGTAAAAGAGATCCCCTTCGCCGCAGGCGAAGCAACGAGCGAAGTAACATTGACCGTTCCAAATGGTGCCGCCCCAGGTAACAATTACCTCCTCACAGCGCACTCCGACGACAATTTCTCTGGATATGTATTTCGTGACGAAGACCCCGATCACGTCCACTATCGACAATACAACGAGCCCCCAGAAGGATCAGGCGGTGGCACCGAGATTACATGGCCGGGGCTTCCATCTCGACTCCATAGCCCCACGCTGACGATTTGGCGCACGCTGTGGACCGAACTGGATAGCATGGACGACCCCGACAATCAAGGGAATCAGACGAAGAAAGGAACCTTTACCAGCTCGAACGACGACATTAAGTTTGACCCGGCCAACGTGGACACTGCGTTCTTAACCAGCGAACTGGAG
>JBDNIG010000541.1:0-12030 GCA_041688415.1 Rhodopirellula sp.
CAATCGCAAGCTGGAAGCTTACGCCACGTTAACCCTGGCTTGCCCGCCGCAGGCGGTCCATGATTGCGATTCCGAGCCCCTCCTCCGGGCACCCGCTCACCTCGATCGCATCGAAATGGAGATCGTCGGCACGGCGCAGCGTCGCGTACAACTCTGCCGCCGCGGTTGCTAGTTTTCCATCAGGATTGAATGACCAAACATACTGCTGTTCCGGAATTGTTACATCTTCGATCGGGCCGAATATGATTCGTAAAATCCGGTCCGACGTCATGCGTGACACCGCCGTAGGTGACCGCGCGCCCGTCAGGTACATCGGTGTCCGGGGTGAATAGTGTTTCGCGAACTGCCCCGGTGCGGCGACTGCCGGTGCATCGCCTGGGGGTGCCGTCTGGCTGGCAACCGTTTCGCCCACCGTCTCGCTGAGCTGTGTCGGTGAGATCGCTCCGCTGCGAAGTACCCGCAACGGCGAAGCGTCCTCCGGCAGCAGAACGATGGTCGACTCCAATCCGACTCGACACGCGCCGCCATCGAGAATCATCGCGACGTGTTCACCGAGCCCATCGGCAACGTGTCGAGCCGTGGTTGGACTGACGTAGTTCGCAGGATTTGCGCTGGGGGCAGCCACGGGCACAACACGTCCGGCAATTTCGGCGAGTTCCCGCAGAACGGCCAACGCGAGCGGATGACCGGGGACGCGAACGGCAACGGTGTCACCGCCCGCGGTAACTTCATCTAAAATGGACCAATGGCGGGGCCCGATGAGGGTGAGCGGCCCCGGCCAGAACGCACTGAGTCGCTCGGCCCGCTGCTGAAGGTGCGAGGAAGGTTCGTCGGTAAAAAGGCACAACGCGTCGGCGGCGGTCGCGACGTGCAAGATAAGAGGGTTGTGACGCGGCCGATTTTTGGCTGTGAAAATCTGCCGCACCGCTTTGGCGTCATCACCACGTGCTGCCAATCCGTACACGGTCTCCGTCGGCAACCCAATGAGCTGACCCTCCCAGAGGCAACCCGCGGCGCGCGCGATCGATTCTTTGGTCGCTGGGTAGATTTTTGTTCCCGCCTGAGTGGTCGCGTTCTTCATGCGAGTAACATCGGGTACCAAGCAGCTTTGAGTTTCGGTTATTCGTCGCAGCCGGATCGCTGTTGCGATCCGAGGTTGGTTCATGCCGCACCTCAAAACCAAATTTTAACGCGGATTCGGTGGTGTGATCCACAGCGCTCGAGAGAGTATAATCGCCACTGGTATCCTTACAACGTCAACTCGACGATGACATGAATCGCAGCAATTCCTCTTCCCGAACCGATCGTTTCTCGCTGCCAGCGGAGGCAGGTCCGGATCAGTGGATTGGTGCGAAACAGTTCGAATTGGCAGGCTTAGCGGGCGGATGCGTGATGACGTTTGGGTCCGCCGTGGTGACGTGTTGCCTGCTCGTGCTCAACGGCGCTTTGGTGATGGCGATCCTAGCGGCGATCTCGGCGACAGGAGTCGAATGGGTGAAAAACGAGCAGGCCAGCCAGTTTGTTCTGTTTGCCGGGCCAATCTGTTTGACGATTGTGCAGTGGATGATGATTGACACGCTGCGGGGGATTCTGCGTCGTCAACGTCGCCGCCGGGGTGACCTGGCTCAGCGTGATTGAGTCGCGACGCGTCAGTGGCCGGACTGGCGGTGCGGCCCGGTGCCTCACGGGCCTGTTGATTTAGTCGAAAACGTCGACTTAGTAATCTTAGGATGGGCACCCTTGTCCGTCAGAGACGCGACTGTCGGCCAAGAGTGGCCAACCCACGACTCAATCGTCACGGCGTTCGGCTCACCGGTGGTCGTCAAAGTCCGTTGCACTTGATGGCCGGTCAACGGGCCAGGTCCAGCGATGCACTTCGGTCAACCCGCCACGATCCAATGCAACCATCAGGCCATCTCCATTGCGAGAAATATCGAGGCACTGACATCGAGTACCCTTCGTCCTCGTCGAGGCGACAGCGAAACTCCCGAGTTGCACGCGTTGATCGACGTTCCAAAAATGCGCCGTGCCGGTGGACCCCATCGTCACGAGTTTTGAGTCGTTTAGAAAACGCATCGATTCCAAACGGCTGGAATGGTCACCGGTCGCATCGATGCTGTGGAGGGTAAATTGTGACATTCCGGTTTGCGGATCCAGACACGCGATCGAACCATCCTCCAAGCCGACGATCAACCGGTCGCTCCGTGGAGAAAAGCAGGCAGTGCGGACCTGGTCCTCACCGGGCAAACGAAAACGCGAATGCCCCGTCGATAGCTCAATCAACTCAATCCCTGCGTAGCCGCAAATGAACAGGCTCTCCTCGTCGGGTGCGAAGACCAGGCAGCTTTGAATGTTTGGGGAGTGTTGATGGATCGCGGGAGTGTTGGTCTCACTGCTCAGATCGTAAACAAGGAGTTCGTATCGATTGCTCATGACCGCGAGGTATCGTCCGGAGACCGAAAAACTCGCCATGCCAAATTTTGTGGTGGACGTGGATGGGGGCATCGCAATCGTGCGAACTTCGGGCGTTTGCCAGTTGCCGGACTGGTCTCGCCACCTCGTCAGTAGGTGCAGATCGTACTCGCTATCGGTGACGGCAATCTGATCGTGGTCACTGCTGACGGCGAGCGAAGTCAGCGACGTCGATGCGGTCCATTTCTGCTGCGTCAGGGGAGCGGGGGCGATCGGGTTCGCTTCCACTTCGAGGGCAAAATGCACCAACTGTCCATCTTCACTAAGACTCAATAGTCCAGTCGGTTCGGCGACAGCAACGATCGAATGCGAGTTGGTGTCGGCAATCGTTTGCACGGCGTGACTCGGCCGTGTGGGTGCAAAGCGTTCGACCGCCCCGCCCATCGAAATCGTGACGAATTCCGTTGGCCCGATAAACTCGACGTCTTCGATTCGGCCGCCCAATCCCGCAACATAGGTGACGGAGCGATATTCTGGGGGCTTGCTCGATTGCGTGCCGCCCGGATCGCCGTCGTGGTCAATGCACTCGAACAGTTCCACGCCCGAACGACCATCCGCCACCGCGAGATATTGGTCATTCGCCGAGAACTCAATCTCATTGGGATGGGAAACTGTTTCGATCCAGCGACGTTGGCTTAGATCGTCAATCTTGACCAGTCCGATGCCCATTTTGCCACCCACGACGTAGGCAGCGTAAGGATGGATGTGAGCCATGGCAACCTGCTTCATCGAAGGTGCTATCCACTGCTCAATCAACTCGCCTGTTTGCGGATTCCAAACCTGCAAGGCATCGGGATTCCGGCTTGATGCCATCAGACGCGTGCCATCGCTTGACAAGCCAAAAGCGACATTTCGGCTGGTATTCTCAATACTGATGCTGCGTCGCGCCGCGTTTGACCAAACTCGAATAGTCTCGTACCGGCTGGCTGACGCAATGACGCTGGCATCGGAACTGACGCGAATCGATTCAATGGTTGTCAAATGAGCGTGCACCACATTGCGGGTTTCGCCGCTTGCCGGATCGATCACAACGAGCGACTGGCCGAACAGCGGCCAGTCGGGTCCAGAGATTGCGAGATCTCCCGACGGCATCGCCGCGATCGCGTCCAGCCGACCATTGAGTCCAGCTAATTCGTGCGTCTGCTGGCCACTGCTGGCGTCCCAAAATTTTAGCTTCCCATCGAGCGCGGCCGAGACGACGGTGACGGCCGGCGACGCGGCGTCACGTCGCGGCATGACGGCGAGCTCGGTGCCCCGCCCGGCGTGGGTTCCCCATATCTCGTAGCGTGATTTCACTTCGCTATCGAGTAGTTTCCATTCGAGCGCGCGAAGATCGGCTTCGCCCGGTTGCGGAATCTGTCGGTCAAGCAATTTTCTCGCTTCGCCGAAGTGACCTTGGTGAAGTCGGAGAAACGCCAGGGATAAGTCGCTCGTGTAGCTATTGTGCCGCGATTGTTCGTGGGCTTGTTGAGCGAGTCGTTTTTGATCAACCGCTCGCTCGCGTAGCGTTTCCGCGTTGGCACTGTGTTGGACGGCACGCATGCGTTGATGTTCAGCGACTTCCAACGCTCGGCTCAGAGCGAGCGATTGAGTTTTACTGAACGTGGCGTTGCGTTGCGACTCGATCGCGAAGGCGACCAATCCGATCATGCCGACGACCAATCCGACAACCGCGGTCACGGCCATCGACGCGATTGCGCGATTGCGTGTTGCCCACCGCCACGTGCGACCGATGCGCCCGACCGGTCGGGCGACCGGGGGATGCCCGCCGAGGACGCGGCGTAGATCGTCCAATAATTCGCCAGCATTCCGGTACCGACGGGCCGGCTGTTTCTCGAGGCAGTGTTGGCAGACGGCGCTAACATCACGAGACAACGATGGTCGTAACTGGCGCACCGATTGTGGATCTTGGCTGACGATTCGCCGAATCGTATCAAGCTCGCTGACCGAGGCGAACGGTGATTCCCCCGTCAGCAATTCGTACAATAGCACGCCTAACGCATGCACGTCCGAATGCGGTCCGTGATCGGTGGTGTTGCCCGAGGCCTGTTCCGGCGACATGTAGGGACCGCTACCAATCAATGTCCCAACATGCGTGTCGGAGGCATCCGTATTCGTCCGCGCCAAACCGAAATCAGTTAAACGAGGGACCGGTGTCCCCGTCTCGGAGTCAGTCAGAATGATGTTCGATGGTTTGATATCGCGGTGGATCAAACCGCGGTCATGAGCGCCACGCAGTCCGTCGGCGAGCTGCGACACGATCGACACCGCGAGCTGAGCAGGCACTGGTGAACTGCGTTCGCGAAGCCATTGCGACAGCGTCGGACCAGGGCAATATTCCGAAACGATATAGGCACGCTCATCATCGAGCACGGCCTCGAGAATCGGAATGAGGTTCGGGTGAGTCAGCTTGGCAGCGATCTCGGCCTCACGTTGAAACCGCCGCGCTTCCACCGTGTCGGGCCGCAGTCGACGATGCGGCAGCTTAATCGCGACTTCGCGTCCAAGTCTCACGTCGGTGGCCAGCCAAACCTGTCCGAACCCGCCTTCACCAAGCGGCCGGATTAAGACAAAATGATCGAACTCTTCGCCGGACCGGAGCACACGCCGCGAGCCTCCCCCAACTGTTTCATTACGCGTCGTGCTGCCCGCGCGGGTGATGTTCGTGACCGCCGGCGGCAAACTTTCGTCAGCCATTTCAACGGAAACGCTCGCACGATCCGCCCGTTCAATCGTCTGGCTTGGCTTCCGGTGCGTTGGTGAATCAAAACGAGTCATACCACGACACGCCAACTGGCGAGTGACGGAGGAAAAATGGGCAGTTCAGTGAGTTTGAACGGTCTAGGGGGCAGGCCGTTCATGACAAAAGCCATTCTACCCGATTAATACCATCACGTTCACGAGAAACTTCATCAGTTTTTTCAGGTTTGCTCTTGCGGTCTTCGTCCCGTGCGAGCGATACCCCAAAACAGTTGATGTTCTCAATACACTCAAAGTCACCTAATCAGGTATCGTAACCATGCGTCGCTCGCACCACACGTCGAAATCGACCCTGGAGGTTTCATCAATGATGTCTCGCCGTCCATGCGGCCACAAGACGCGACGGGTGTGTTGGGGACACACGTGCGCCCTGGTCTTGTTGGTCGTCGGCGTGGCTCTTGCCAGCACCGGATCGCTCGCCGCGGAGCAGCCCGGAACATCGCAGCCTTCGGCGGCCGCGAAATTGAATCCGATGAACTGGAAAATGCCATCTTTTCACATGCCAGAATTCCTCGTCCCCAACAATGACCAAGAACGGATCGTGAAGCGCAAGAACACGCTCGTTGGCGATATCAAAACAACCGCATCGAAGTCGTGGCAGCGGACCAAAGCGACATTCAATCCCGCCCGGTTGAACCCGATGAACATGTTCGCCGGTCCGACAAAGCAGCCTGGCAGGCAAGAAAAACCTGGATTCTTCAGCTCGTTGCTATCGCCGAGCTCCCCAGAACCGGAAGAACGTGTGGCCACCGTGAATCAGTTCTTGAATCAGGATCGCCCCTGAGGACTCTCTCGCTCCCCGCCGTTGACGTGTTGTGCGGTCTATGTCGGTGATTGCGACTGCTACCCGACGTGTGGACACACCCAGTCGGACAGCCGATACCTGAGTGTAGGCGTCTTTTCAGTCTCGGGAGGTGTGCAGCGATGTTACGAAGTCTATTTCTTGCTATTGGGATCATGTTGATCGTCGTCGGCGTGGAATCTATGTTTATCGATTCGGCCAATATGCACGCCGCCGCGGAATCAAAATCGGTTGATTTCGCAGGCGTCGGTGGCGCGCCCGCCGCGTCGACAAAGGCGTGGCAACCGAGCGAAAAGTTTCCGTTTGCGATGCTCGCCGTCGGGGCCATTGTCGTGGTCTACTCGAACACGTTGCCCAAACGGTTTGCCCGCGGCCAAGGTTGAGCCGCCTCGCGCCTCCCCCTATTCCCTACTAATCCGAGGAAATCGAGATGACCATGAAAAATACGTTCCGAATCGTTGCTCGCGGTCGCGACGGGGACTTGCAAATGCGGGACTATCCCGCGATCGACCCGTTGGTCGAGCACTACCAACAAATTGGCGTCGATGACTGCAGCACCGATCTAGAACTGCGGGGCCTGCCAGTATTCCGTGGGCTGATCGGCCCCATGCCCGAAGGCAAGAACATCGTCCGCTACGAAACGCCCGAAGTATTTGAAACGCTAACCAAAGAATGGGGCGTCAGCACACCCAAACCGCGCCGCACCCGCACCCGCAAACCGGACCGTGCGCGCGATACGCCATCGGTCGCCTCAAAAACAACTGCGGACGAATCGATTTGTACGTAATGGGGGTTTGCCGAAAATCGTCGCAGACGATATTTTGGCATTCTCACGAGCCGAAGTGGCGGAATTGGCAGACGCGCTGGATTCAAAATCCAGTTCTCGCAAGGGAGTGAGGGTTCGAGTCCCTCCTTCGGTACTGAAAATAATTTCACAACGGGTCTGCAGCGGAATCCATCCGCGGCAGACCTTTTTTTATGCTTCGTTGAACGGTATTGGGTTTTAGCGACACCGAGCAACCCGTAGTGGATGCACGCGAGATGCTGGCGGAGAGAGTCAGTACTATTCCTCCATGGCGTGTCGAGATCCACGATCGAACCGCTCACGCGATGAGGATCGTCACCACGGCTTGACGTGGGCAACGGAGGGTGACGCCAATGGCGGGTGCCCGTAGCAAAAACACCCCTGCACCCGCGTCGATTGCCTGGGCGAGCCCCGGTGGGTGCAAATCTCGCGAAGAGTTTGGCGAGGTCCCGGAACCGTTGAAAGTGACGGCGGCTGCCGTCATGGGGGGTGACTCTGCCTCCAGCTTTCCGTTGTAAAACGATGATTCAGGCACATTCATTGCTATGAGTCCGCACTCGCTGACTACCTGTGAATTGGAGGAGGCGACTGGAATCGATGTCCGAAATGTTCTATCGTTTCCGCTACACCGATGATTTCTCCAACCTTCTGGACCTTACGTGTCGGCAATTCTTGCAATTTGGATTTTCATGTCCGTCCTAGCGTTGAGTTCCATCGGTGCGCTGGTTTGGGCGATTCATAGTGGCCAGTTTCGCGGTATTGACGATGGTGCTGAATCCATTTTCGACTCGGATGAACCGATCGGAATGGTCACCGATTCGTTCCCCAGTTCCCCGAGGACGGGCAAGGAGAGGGCATCGTGAAGGGGTCGCAGCAACTTGGGAGCTCCGAGGGTGAGCCCGAGTCCGAGTTTAGTCCGGTGAAGCGGGAAAGTGTCGACGCGCAGGTGCCGCCGGGCGAGCGTTGGGTGATCGACCAGTCGTGCCGCCAAGTTGTGTTGTTGTGGTACGGCAGTTCCGTGTTTTGGTTGTTGTTTGGTTCGCTGCTCGCGTTGGTCGCCTCGATCAAGATGCACACGCCGGGGTTCTTGGACGATGCGGCTTGGTTGACGTTCGGTCGCGTGCGTCCCGCCCACCTCAACACGATGATTTACGGTTGGGCGTCGATGAGTGGAATCGGCACGATGCTGTGGCTATTCGCGCGCCTGTGCAAAACACAGTTGGTTTGGCGCGAAGGATTGTACTTGACGGCGATCTACTGGAATATTTTGATCGCGGCCGGCACGATCGCAATTTTGGCTGGATACAGCACGAGCGTTGAGTGGATGGAGTTTCCGGCATGGGCTGCTGCACCGATCGCGTTCGCGTTCTTTGTAATCCACATCGCCGCCTGGAAGATGCTGGCCAATCGTCGCAAAGGACACCTCTACATCTCGCTTTGGTACCTGTTCGGCTGCACGATGTGGTTCCCGTTTTTGTATCTGGGAGCGACGATTCTGATTCAGACTCCGGCCTCGACGGGCATTGCCAAGATGGCGACGAATTGGTGGTTCGCGCACA
This sequence comes from Rhodopirellula sp., assembly GCA_041688415.1. Classification (GTDB taxonomy): domain Bacteria; phylum Planctomycetota; class Planctomycetia; order Pirellulales; family Pirellulaceae; genus Rhodopirellula. The sequence goes on from JBDNIG010000541.1 coordinate 8,399, forward strand.
ACGTTTTGGGGTTGTGGTTGACGCCGATTGGGCTTGCGTCCGTTTACTACTTCATCCCCAAGGTGATTGGGCGACCGATCCACAGCTACCACTTTTCGTTGCTCGGCTTTTGGACGTTGGCGATCTTTTACAACTGGGCGGGAACTCACCACCTCATCGGCGGTCCGCTGCCGGCTTGGGTGGTGACCGTTGGGATCGTGGGCAGTTTGATGATGTTCATTCCGGTGACGACCGTGGCGATCAATCATCACATGACGATGGTGGGCTATTTTCATGTTTTGAAAACCAGCCCGACGCTACGGTTCATTGTTTTTGGAGCGATGAGCTACACCGCGGTCAGCGTGCAAGGCTCGTTGCAGAGTATTCGTTCGTGGAACGAAATCACGCACTTCACCCATTACACGATCGCGCATGCACATTTGGGGGTTTACGCGTTCTTCACGATGGTCGCGTTTGGATCGATGTACTACGTGATGCCGCGATTGGTTGAGTGCGAATGGCCGAGTGCGAACCTGATCAAAATCCACTTCTGGGGAACCGCGATCGGCATGAGTATGTACTGGATCGGATTGACTTGGGCGGGGACCTGGCAGGGATTGGCGTTGAATAATCCCGACGTACCATTCTTGGAAATCGTTGAGTACACCATTCCCTTTCTTTGGTCGCGAAGTGTGGCCGGCACGCTGATGACAATTGGACACATCGCGTTTGCCGTTTCGGTATGGTACATGCTGCGTCGTCATGGAGCGACCTCGACGGAACCAACGCTGTTCACTTCGCCGCGCCGATTGTTTGGATTTCGCCCGGTTGCGGAGCCTGCGCCATGAATCACTTCCCGACGATCATCGCCGTAGCACTGGCGACGGTGACCGCTTCACTGTTTGGTTTGGTGCTGATTCCTGACTGGCAGATGGATGAGATCGTGGCGGTGGAAGCGACGTTGCCCGATGGCAGCACCGTGATCTACCCACGGCCGCTAGATGACTGGCGCGAGCAACCCGGTCGAGACCTCTATCGCGGTTACGGTTGTATCTATTGCCACAGCCAACAAGTCCGCCCCGACGGATTTGGTGCGGATTTGCAACGAGGTTGGGGGATGCGGCGCAGCGTGCCGCGTGACTATATCCTCCAAACTCCCCCGTTGACCGGCAGCATGCGAACGGGGCCGGATCTCTCGAACATTGCGGCGAGGCAACCGAGCCGCGAGTGGCATTTGCTTCATCTTTACGATCCGACGATCACGTCGCCCGGTTCGATCATGCCGTCGTTCAAGTTATTGTTCACGATTGAGACCGGCGAGACGTCAACGGCGGTCGAAGCGATTCGGATGCCGGGCGACGACGAGTCGGAAACACGATGGCTGGTTCCATCAGAAAAAGCGTTGCAGTTGGTCGCCTACCTGCTGACGCTCAATCAAGAATTGTCGTTGGAGGATGTGCGATGACGAGCCGACGTCCACTGGACATGCACGAACAACTCGCTGGGACGGAACCGGATGTTGAAGAGATGCACGAAGTCGTGTACCGCGAAAAGACGGAGCCTTTTGAAGGCGGACAACCGGTTCCCGCGGAAATGATTGTCGCAGCCTTTGCCCTGTTGCTCTTTGGTGGCTGGTACCTGGGCAATTATAGTGCTGACTTCGCGGTCGATCGATACGAAGGTCCGGCGGCATTCCACGCAGGCCCGGCCGAGCAGACGAAATCACCAGCGGAGATTGATCCGATGTAGATGGGGAAACGTGTTTTCAATAACTGCGCCTCGTGTCATCAAGCCGACGGTCAAGGTGTCGACGGGCGATATCCACCACTCGACGGGAACCCGGTCGTCAGTGATCGCGACGATAACCTGGCACGGATCGTGTTGCACGGATTGACTGGGCCGATCGAGGTGGCGGGAAAACCCTACAACGGCCAGATGCCAAAGTGGTCGCAGCTTGACGATCGTTCACTCGCCGCCGTGTTGACATACATCCGCGCTAGTTGGAGCAACGATGCGCCACCGGTGAGTGAAGAACTGGTAGCAGAAATACGAGGGGCAACGAGCGGGAGAACGACGGCCTGGACAGCCGCGGAATTGCAGTCGGCGCCAAGGATTGAAGCGAATGCCGGTGTCGAACCGGAGGCCGATCAAGTCCAGGACATGGAACAGGAGGAAAGGACTACGGAACAATAAAGTGCGTGATTTGGTAGTGGATCTTGTTAGCGATCCCGCAACTGAGGATCTTTCACAAGATCCACTGCGCCGGTTGTTCTTTCGATGTTCCTAAACAGGCAATACTCCGCTGCATCTGTTTCCTCCCGTTGAATCAAATATGGCTCCCGTCACGCTCCCTCTTCTGCAACCGACCACCGCACCATCGGATCGTGCGAAAAGCCGAGAAGCACCGTCGTGTTGCGGTTCACACACAACGCGATCGACGGAAAGTCCGTGGGTGTGGACGCGGCTCTTGTTGGCCATCTACTTAACCGGAGTGGGGATGACGGTCGCGTTGGTTATCAACACGACGGCCGACATCGGATCGGTCCCTCGTTGGTGGTTGCAAACGTTTTTGATCGGCATCACGGTCGCGGTCTGGGCACTCTTGGGGATGAACTTTCTCGTCGGTGCTTGGCAAGCGGCCAAGGCGCGACAGGCCGCGATGGAGATGTTGATTCTGTTGGCCATGCTCGGCGCACTCGGCTACTCGATCGCATCGGTGGCCCAGGGCAGCGGTGCGGTCTACTTTGAGGTCATCTGCGTGCTCCTGATCGTGTACTCGCTCGGGCAACGGCTCAAGAATCGGGTTCGCGAATCGGTTCGTTCCAAAATTGAAAACGGTTCTGCAACGGGGTTGAGAGCGAACGTGATCACCGACGAACACTCATCGGAGTCGCTTCCGGTATCCAGTGTTCGACAAGGTCAGTGCGTCGTCGTGTATCCCGGCCAGATGATTCCGGTCGATGGCATCGTCCACTCGGGCACTGCGCTGGTACGTGAATCCGCGTTAACGGGCGAACCGATTGCGGTAACGTGCGGGCCTGGTCAATCGGTATCCGCGGCGACGATTTGTCTTGACGCCCGATTGACGATTGAAGCGACACGAGATGGTGACGACCGTTTGATCGATCATATTCATCGTGCCGTGGAAAATGCCCGGCATTCACCATCGTCGGTCGAATCGATGGCGCAGCGAATTGCAGGTTGGTTTTTGCCCGTGGTCGTCAGCGTGGCGGTGGCGACTTTGCTCGGATGGGGCTTCGCAGGATACTGGGACGCCGCGATGCTCAACGCCGCAGCGGTGTTGTTGGTCGCGTGTCCTTGTGCGTTGGGGCTAGCCACACCGATTGCCGTGTGGACCGCCCTTTCACGGTCCGCCAAATTTGGACTCGTCTGCAAACATGGCGACGCCGTGCTTTCTCTCGCCGAAGTCGACTGCGTGTGTTTCGACAAAACAGGAACGCTGACGTCGGGCGAATCGTACCGACCACAATTCCGCTTGAACGCCGGCACGCACTGGTCGCTTAGCGAGGTTCGAGCGATCGTGGCGTCGGTTGAACGAACCAGTGACCATCCGTTTGCCGTTGCGCTGCGTGCCGGCACTGACAACGACTCTCGGTTTGAAGTTCGTGATGTCCACTTGCTCGCCGGACGCG
>JBDNIG010000080.1:0-3056 GCA_041688415.1 Rhodopirellula sp.
CCAGCTATCGCCGAAGTCGTACCAGTAACGAAACTTTTTGATTTTTTGTGAGTGCAACTCGGCCAGCGTGATTTCGTTCTCATCGTCGGCGTCTTCGCCGTCGTCGAAACCACCAAACGGTGAATCTTCAGCCGACTGCGTGAACCGGCGGTCGCCCACCTGGAATTCGTGCAGGTGACAATCCTGCCATCCCATGGCGACTTGGATCATGACATGCAGTTTCGCCAGCGAGACCGACGGCGTTTCGATCCGTCGCCATACCGGCGGTTTGGTTTCGAGCAGCGTGATTTTCAATTGGTAGATCTTGCCGTCACCCATGTCCAGCTTGCTCGCTCGCGGAACCGACCGAGGCCGCTCGGGGCGAATGCTGTCGGAGATCGCTCGGAGTTGGGCAGGCGTGGCGCTCTTGTGAGCATAGAACGAGACTTCTCGACCGGGCATCGGGCCGCGCCACTTCGGCAAATCTGGGATGGGGTTGGGAATGTCAATCGATCGCGGCACGCCTTTCTCACGCGTGATCCAGCCCATCGATTCCAATTTTCGCACCATCGCATTGACCGACGGCGCACTGACCTGCAACGCCTCCGCGATATCGGACTCGGCGGGTGCCAAGCCGTAGCCGTCAATGTAGGCAACGATAAACGAAAGATACTTGCCTTGCGTCGGTGTGTATTCGGCCATGGTTAGCAATGGTCTGTGAAGGACTGCGGGAACATAAAGTGGCGTAAGCTTCCAGCTTGCGTTTCTCGAATCGCAAGCCGGAGGCTTACACCATATCAATACACCGTCGAGCACGGAAAGTCATCGCCACGCTTGGATCGCTGCGGCGACTCTTTCTTCTGGGACGTCACCGACGAGTTTAACGCTGCCGATGGACTCGGGGAGCACGAATCGCAACTTGCCGTGGGCGACCTTTTTGTCGTGAGCCATGACTAGAATCATTTTCGCCGGATTGGCGTCGGGCCAACGTCGCGGCAATTCGGCAGCCTCCAATAGTGCGGTTTGTCTGGTCAATAGCTCGCGGTCGCAGAGACCGAGATCAACGCTGAGACTCGCGGCCATTTGCATCCCGATCGCCACCGCTTCGCCGTGCAGCATCGTACCGTAGCCCGCGGTCGCTTCGATGGCGTGGGCGAAGGTATGGCCGTAGTTCAAGATCGCCCGCCGGCCGGTCGTTTCACGTTCATCCTCGGCCACGACGCGGGCTTTCGATTGACAACTCCGCGCGATCGCATGTCGGGTGGGTTCGGCGTCACGCTGCACGATGGCGGTGATATTCGCTTCCAAAAAGCGAAAGAACTCCGCGTCTTCGATCACGCCGTACTTGATCACTTCGGCTAGGCCGCTGAGGTATTCACGTTTCGGCAGGGTGCCGAGAAAATTCGTGTCGATCCACACCAAGTGCGGCTGCCAAAAGGCACCGACCATGTTCTTGCCGCCGGGCAGGTTGATCCCGGTTTTGCCGCCCACGCTGCTATCGACCATTGCCAGCAAAGTCGTGGGAACCTGCACGAATCGCAGACCTCGCGTGAACGTGGCCGCTGCGAAGCCAGCCAAGTCACCGATCACGCCACCGCCGACCGCGATCACGACGCTGCGACGATCCGCCCCACAAGCGAGCAGTTCGCTCCATAGTTCGGCGAGCCGATCGGTCGATTTGCTCGTTTCCCCAGAAGCCACTTCGATGAGACTGAGCCGCACGCCACTGGTCGGCAGCGACTGGACGATCTGTTGACCGGCTGATGCGGAAATTGCCGCATCCTGGACTACGATCACGTGCGTGCAATCACCCAGGGCATTTTGCAATCGACTGGCGAATCCAGTTTCATCCACGCGGCATGTCGCGTCACTTTGAATCGAGATCGGATAGGCTCGCTGTCCCAGTTCCACCGTGATTTCAGTGGCGTTTTCCGTTGATGGGTTGCTCGATGCATGCGTCTCAGCAGTTTCTGAATGAACAGATTCGGAGGGGGGAGGGATAGACACGGCGAGTATGCTAAAACGAGGACAGACAGTGAAAATATTCGTCGTCCATCCTAACCTCGATCGTGCCGATCGAGCGACCGGCCTCGATCCGCTCAATCTCGTCGGCACCACCCCTCTGCCGGAAGTCAATTTGTCCGAAACCTCTCCCGTACCGCCCGTTACTTCCGCGCAAAGCGACGCGGCGGCGAAAACCAACGCGGCGGCGCACCCCGATCCGCACGCTGATAAGTACAACGATCCTCGCGTCCATTTTGGTTCCCGAGCGTGGGCTGGCGTGGTCGCGGTATTGGTTGGTGCGACCCTGATTACGGTCGCCAGCATCTACGTGCGGCGGACCCGGTTGGGCGAAACCACGCGTTTTTGGGGGGCACCGACGATCAAGGCCCTCCAGCTCGGTGATCACGTGATGTTGCGTCCGCTCCAGGGCAGCGATTTCGAACCGGTCGAGCTAACCGCATTTCCAGGTCTTGGACATCTCCGCAAGGCGCTCCTCGATGAGCGACACTACGACTGGACAACGGAAACCAACAGCAGCGTGGATGATTTTTGCGCAAGCACTGACGAAGTGCAGTGCGTCCGTCTGGAATTCTCTGACCCGACGCTAAAGCGTTTCCCGATGGCCAAGATTGATCTGGAGTTGAATCATGGCGTCGTCGGCCCGGCTGATCAATCGCGGCGGGTGAAAGTCAACGACCGCGTCCGCCCCGCACTGAAGTACCAGCTCGGGCTGCTGGAGCATGTCACGCAAGAAAGCTATGACAACCGCTAAGCAGGTTCGGGAAATTCATTCCGCATAACTGAGTGCCACGTTTTCATAACCCGACGCGTAAGCGAGGGATGGCGGCATGAATCCCTCGCTTACGCGTCGGGTTATGATAGTCGATTCCACCGAAATATTTCCCAGTACCTGCTTAGCGGTCCAGCCTAAGCGCAGCGATTCCCGGTGAGCGATCGCGGGTCCGTTTTCCCCGTGTTTGAGCGACTTTGATTTGCTAGCATGTCGCGATCGACCTTTCCACCCTGTGGCGGGGTGTTCAGCGGATGGTGATAGCCGACAATGTGGCTTTTAC
>JBDNIG010000542.1:0-23116 GCA_041688415.1 Rhodopirellula sp.
GGGTTACTAAATCGACAGCCTGCTAGCACCCAAACGACGAACGATGCCGACCCTAATTTTAAAATTGACGGACCACTCGGTTCTTTTTCGCTCTCAGTTAAGCCGTAGAGATGTGAAGAACAGTCGCACCATCCAAAACAGCCGCAACCGCAAGGGATTCAGCGGCTCAGGCTGACGCCGTCGGCTCACGTTGCAGGAAAGGTTCGCCTCGACGCAGGGCTACTTCGATGCTTTGGTATCGTCAGCTTTGTCCGCTTCGTCAGGCGCCGTCGACATGTCTTTGATCTCGTCGAGCATTTGTTGCATGCGTTCTTTTTGCTTGCCTTCGGACAACTCCATCGCTTTGGTCTGGGCGGCGATGGCTTCGTCGAAGTTGGACATCGACGCGTTGATTTGCGCGATGCACAGGTACATCAACGGCTTGATTTCGTCGTCAGCTTTGTCGACGTCCGCCTCGAGCGCCTTGATGGTTTCGGGTGCCAGTGGGCCGGGGTCGGTTCCTTGCCGCATCGACGACATGAGACCGAAACCGAACTGGGTGATCGCGCGAGGATCGCCCTTGGCATCCGCGATTTGTTTGCGGAAAAACTTGATCACCTCTTCGGATTTGTCGCCCGCATCCAACCGCAGGTTGTAGCGGAAGTTAGTGAGTTGCTCGCGGACCATTTCCGTCTTCGGGTTGTCGCCTTTCATCTCCTCGAGCGTCTTGTCGACGACCTTGATGGCATCTTCATATTTGCCAGAGCGGGCGAGTTGATTGATTTTTTGCATCGCCGCGAGCAGCTTTTGCTCTTGCTTCATCTGCTCTTGATAGGCTTCGCGATCCCAAGTGCCCGCGATGACCTCGGCCAGCGGTTCGTCGATTTCCATGGGGTGACCGATCCACTCGATCTGCCCCGTTTTGCCGACCAAGAACGCGCACGGAATGCCGTTTTGTCCCGCCGCACGCATGTAGTCGTCGCTGACCGAGCCATCGGGGTCCGTCGTGATCGTGTAGGCGCTGGTCAATTCGCTGAAGGTTTCGTCTTTTTCGGGATAGTCTTTCGCCATCAGCTCATCGACCGTTTCGACGTCTTCATCGGAGATGCTGACGATTTGCACACCTTCACCGCGATATTTGTTTTGCAGTTCGGCGAGATGGGGCATGCTGGCGATGCAGGGTCCACACCACGTTGCCCAGAATTCGACGACATAGATCTTGTCTTTTTCGAACGTCGTGACTTTGCCAAGGCCATCTTTGGGTTTGTGGATATAGTGCTCGATGTCCAAGGCGGGCGCCTTATCACCGATATGTAGGGTCACCTCAGCCGACGCGGGTCGGGCCGTGAGGAGGCCCGTCATGACGACGGAGCAGGCAAGCGTAACGGCAAAACGGAAGTATCGGCGGGTCATGCGAAAACCTGAGCGAGTGGTAGGTTGGGACAGTGAAATCAGAATCGGTCAGACGACCGCTACTCTACAATACCGGCAGATAGTCGGCCCGTCGAGGGAGACCATCTGTGTCATAATGACGAACGGGCTCAATCCTCCGCCGCCATTTCTGCTTGCCGCAGCGCTTCGACGAGCTTTTGAATCTGTTGCAGGTCGAGAGTTTCGGCCCGGGTGGTTTCACCGTGGCCGAGCGAAGTGAGAATTTCGTCGATCGTGGCTTTGTCCAGGCGGCCTTTGAACCCACTGATCACGACGCTGCGGAGGAATTTACGGCGATGAAAGAATAGTGAACGCACGGTTTGATGAAAGAATGCCAGGTCGGGGATCGCATCGCGTCGGGCGTGATCGAGATCGAGCCGAATGATTGCCGATTCGACTTTCGGTCGCGGCCAGAAACCCCCTGGCGACAAGATTCGCACAATTTCGGCGCGGCACAGCGACTGCACCCAGACGCTCAGTGCCCCGTAGTCCTTCGTGCCGGGCGAGGCGGTCATTCGCTCGGCGAGCTCCTTCTGGATCGTCACGACGATCCGGTCCGGCGGTGGCGATTCATGCAGCAGGTTGCTGATGATCGGCGTGGCGACGTTGTAGGGCAAGTTCGCCACGAGCATGAACCGGCCCTCATCTGGCAACCGTGCTTTGGCATCACGGACACTCTCCATGAGGTCGCTGCGGAGCGAATTCTTGTTCCGCAACGCGTCACCTTGAACGAGTTTGACGTGCGGGTAGTCGACCAGTTCCTCGCTGGCGAGTTGATGCAGATTTTTGTCGATTTCCACCGTCAGGATCGCACCGGCTTGCTCGGCCATGATCGCCGTCAACGACCCGACTCCGGTCCCAATCTCCAGCACCAGATCGCTCTTGGTCAGCTCCGCCGAACGCGCGATCAGTTCAACAAGATTGAGATCGATGAGGAAATTCTGGCCGTACTTGGACACCGGACGCAGCCCGGCCGATGCCAGTCGCTCGGACAGGTAGCTGACGGTTTGGCGCGGCCCCGGTTGCCCGCGTTTGGCCCGGATATAGGCGGCATGAGAGTTGTCGACCGGCGAGTCACTGGCCGGCGTTTGCGGCGGACGATTTTTGACCGGCCGTCCCCCCTTCGCTTTGGCAGTGCTGGCTTCGGAAGGCGATGACGCCTTGGAGCCGGTGGCTGCCGGCGGTCGTCGATGCTGGCTGCGGTCGCGGTCAAGCCGGATCGGTTCGACCGGCTGGGCAGCAGCAGTATCGTCAGCGGGTTCGCCAGTGGGCGGCACGTCGTCAGGAGCGTTCATCAGTTTCGTTTTCAGTTTCCGCGTTGCTGCAGGCTGCGCTGCACGTATTTGGCAAGAATATCGGTTTCTAGGTTCACCGTGTCGCCCACGACGCAGTGGCCCAAGGTGGTCGCGGCGAGCGTGTGTGGGATCAGGGCGACAGTAAAAAACGGATCGTTGGTGTCACCGACGTCGACCACGGTCAAGCTGATTCCGTCGACCGTGATGCTGCCCTTGGCGACAATTTGGTGAATATATTCGCTGGGGATAAAAAATTTCAGGTTGGACCACAGGGGATCATCCGTTCGTTCGATCAGCTCGCCGATGGCATCGACGTGTCCGCTGACGTAGTGGCCGCCGAGTCGATCGCCGACCGCGAGGGCACGCTCTAAGTTCACGCAGGAAGCCCCCGCAGCGAGTTGTCCGAGATTGGTTCGCAGGAGCGTTTCTTCGCCAGCCTCGAAGGAAAACCGGTCAGCTTCGATTTCGACGATGGTCAAACAGCATCCGTTAATTGCGATACTGTCACCGATCTGCACGGCTTGATCGACGCCGGGTTCCATTTCACGTGCGGCGCAGAAAGCTGGCGCCGCGACCGTAATGCGTTTGCCGGGAGGTTGGTCGTCGATGGCGACCACGTCGGCCAAGGTTTCGATCAGTCCGGTGAACATGGACGGGCTAAGGTCGAGTGAGAAATGGGGCGGGGTATTCAGTTTGCCGCTTATTGGACAAACTACGCGCCGAAAGCACAACGCCTATGCGTTCTTGATATCCATCTCCGTACTGATTTACTTCATCCCTCAACCACGCAAAGTACCATGACACTGATTGAATCCATCCATGCCCGTCAAATTCTCGATAGCCGCGGCAATCCGACCATCGAGTGTGAAGTCACGCTGATGGACGGTGCGGCTGGCCGCGCGGCCGTGCCCAGCGGTGCGAGTACGGGCGTTCACGAAGCCTGGGAACTGCGTGACGGCGACAAATCCGTCTTCATGGGCAAGGGCGTCACGAAAGCGGTCGAGAACGTCAACGGCAAGATCGCCGATGCGCTCGAGGGCATGGACGCGACGGATCAAGCCGCCGTGGACCAAGCGATGATCGACTTGGACGGCACCCCGAACAAGAAAAACCTCGGTGCCAACGCGATCCTCGGCGTTTCCTTGGCGACCGCCCACGCGGCAGCAGCGTCGACGAACCAGCCCCTGTTCCGCTACCTCGGTGGCTGTGGCGCCCGGATGCTGCCGGCACCGATGATGAACATCATCAACGGCGGCGAGCACGCTGACAACAACGTCGATGTGCAAGAATTCATGGTCATGCCGCTCGGTTTCGAGCGATTCAGCGACGCGTTGCGCGCCGGCACCGAGATTTTCCACAACCTTAAAAAGGTGCTCTCTGACAAAGGCTACAGCACGTCGGTGGGCGACGAAGGCGGGTTCGCTCCCGACCTGAAGAGCAACCAAGAGGCACTCGACGTGATCATGACCGCGATCGACAAGGCCGGTTACAAGGCGGGCGAACAGGTTTGGATCGCCCTGGACCCGGCCGCGACCGAGTTCTACGACAGCAAGACGGAGAAATACACGGTCGACGGCCAGCAACTGTCGGGTGATGACATGGTCGATTTCTACGCCGATTGGTGCGCCAAGTACCCGATCTGCAGCATCGAGGACGGTTGCAGCGAAGACGACTGGGACACCTGGAAAAAACTCACCCTGAAGCTTGGCGACAAGGTGCAAATCGTTGGCGACGATCTATTCGTCACCAATGTGGAACGTCTGCAACGCGGTATCGACGAAGGCATCGGCAACAGCATTTTGATCAAGGTCAATCAAATCGGCACGATGACCGAAACGATCGATGCGATCCAGTTGGCCCACCGCAATGGTTACACCGCGATCGTCAGCCACCGCAGTGGCGAGACCGAAGACAGCACGATCGCCGACCTCGCCGTGGCCCTGTCGACCGGGCAAATCAAGACCGGTTCGGCCAGCCGCTCGGACCGGATGGCGAAGTACAACCAATTGCTGCGGATCGAAGAACTGCTCGGCGACTCGGCCCAGTACGGCGGCCCGATCTTCGCCGCGAAGTGCAAGTCCTAAAAGATTGCCAATGATTTCGAGCCTCTCCAGGGGAGGCTCGAACAAAGTGAGGGGAGCGGCGATCATGAGCCCAGCATCCGCCCTCCCCAGCCGGTAAACGAGTTTGCGACGAGCGTTCAGAATCACGGGTCCGTTGGGCCAATGCACTGGAACTTGAACTCAATCGCCCACATATCATTCCGTTGCGTCGGCGATGCGTCGCTTTCCTCCAGACGCGACAACACTCGTGAACACACCGAGCGTTAGACCCACGAATGCACAGACAGCAATCGTTGTTCCTGCTCGCGGAATATCCGAGTAATTGCGAAACCATTCAGCGAACGTAAAAGCGCGAATGCCCATGAAGGTTGGGCTGAAGAGGTAAGAACAGGCCAAGCCAGTCGCCAGCCCGAGTAATGGAAAGACAAGCTGCAATAGGTATCGCGTGATTGGGACCATCGGGTCTTCTCATGATTGGCAGGATGTCATCGGTGATGAACTTCGGTTCAGTAAGCACCCGTGCGTAAATTTCTTGTAACAACGTAGCACTTTCCAAAGCAGTTGAAATAAGCAGAAAGATGTTCAGACCGACGTTCGTTCTATTTTTCCTGCCTTTGATCCGTACCCGTCGCGGCCAAATTCTCACGGACGAGGTCAAAGACTTTCCAAGCAAACTGTCGTTGCGACTCGCTCAGACGGGTTTTGCGGCCTAGGCGTTTGATGTCGCGGTAAGCGGGCCAGTCATCAATCTGCCAAGCATCCACCACATCCGCCCACTCATCGCAGAGGAACGTTAACGTCAACGTCACATCAGCGAGGGACGTCCGAGCCTCAGCGATCCACTCGCGGATCGTTTCCTCTTCTGCGATTTTCGCGTCTCCGATGTGTTCTTGATGTCGTTGCAACGCAATGTCATCAATCACGCCGATCGTGATCCGTTTGCGAACCTCACTATCGTCGGCAACACCGTAACCCAGCAAATCTTCGCGAGCGATTCCTGACAAACACGACGGCGCGGGCATACGAGCAGCCTCGACATAGGTGGGGATTTCGATCTCACGAACCGTTTCGCGAATCTCCACAAGCTGAGCCGCACCGGTTCGCGGGTGAGTCTCCAACCGACGCTTCTCTGCCCAGGCATAGGGCTTTGTCATGGTGATCGACGTAGCACAGCAGCAGACTCGCATCCGTCTTGTGGACGATCAAACGAATATCTCGACTGACCCGCACCGACCAGAAATTCTTATCTTTTGTCCGGTCGATCCGATGAAAACTCAGCCCGGAACTTACCGGATTGATCTGCAGATCAAACGCGGTCGTCTTGGTCGCCTTCTTCTCGTCGTCGGTAAGGCGTGCAAGGCTATCGGTGAATGTGTCAGAGATTCGGAATTGCATTATTCGTTTGGGTCCGAAGCCCTAGAAGCGTTCATGATATAGATCGGCATGCCTCGCCCATTATGCCGAACAGAGAACTTGCGACCTATCAAGTCCTTTGCTTGTTTGGATGGACTGAGGCTCAGGTCAAACGGAACACGCCCGTCTTCCTGCATAAAGCCAACACCCTGATCTAATACCAGCATCACACTCGAGCCATCCTCCCATGCGAGCGTAAGTTTCCGTGCGTGATCGAGATTTCGATAATCAGGATTCTTTACCGTGGTCTGGAAAGAGTCAAAGATCGCTTCGAGGCACTTTTTCTGGTCAATTGATTGAGACCAGTCAGACCGGACGGAATTGCCAGGCCGGTCAGGGTTCTTCCATGAAGTAAGGATGTTTAGCTTTAGTGAAGAACTATCAGAGGTGCTCTTTGCAACAACCTCGTACAACAATCGAGCGGTGAGCGGCGATCGCAGGTACCGATCTGTATAAAACGCCTGTGTTGGATTGCCTTGGCTCATCAAATCGTTTAAAAGTGCGGATGCACCGCAGACTTGCCGCCAAAACGACTCGCCGAACGAAGTGATCTGCCCATCAAGTTCTGCGTCGATAAACCTGACTTTGCAATTGTTGGGCTGCTTTTCTTTCACTTGCTCCAATGAGCAGATGCGACCGTCTAGCAGGGGCTGTCTTTCGCTTCGACTTCGGACGGTCGGCTGTTCTGGTGACGACACACCCCAGGTGGAACCGGGAGATAGAAGCTCCTCTTCAAATAGAGCCCACTGAATTGTCTCATTCGCGGTGTGCAGGCGGGCAGCCAGCTTTCCAGACGCCTTGTCGATCTCGCTGTCCGCAACCTGGATCACTTCCATGTTTCGACCGACCGCCTTCGTTACGGTCGAATTCAAGACAGGCCACTCGAGTGATAGCAGGACTGATTCGGGGACAACAATCCTTACCTTTACGCCAGTATCGGAGGTTGAAAGTTTGGTGAGATGCCGCCACATCTTCCATGCTTCAATATCCCACTGGTTGGCTTTTCCATCGGCGATGATTTCCACAATCTGAACGCCCGGTTTGATCAAGCGCCGCAGCACGCCCTCCGTAATCGTGCCTGCTTCCCAGTGAGTTGCATCCCCAAAACACCGAAATGATTCAGGGACCTCAAAGGTGGCAAAGAACGAATCACTCAGGAAATTGTATGCGGGTTTTCGATCGAGATTTTTGGCATGGTGCTGAGTATCAAACGACAGGAGGCAGTTGTGACAGGCGTCATTGCACGTGCATTCGAGTTGCGCACGAGCAGATTCGAGCAATTCTTCGATGAACATGCCAGTTGCAGCAACATAACCTGCGCCGCCTGCGGCGTTGTCGTAGAGGTAGATATCGTGGAACGAGAAGCCATCATCCCGATTCTCTTGAACAGCCCAGCCGATCTCTCGCGTATCAATCCCGAGAAATTCAGCCAAGGTATTTCGCAAGGCAATAGCAAGTGGTACTGCGACATCTTCGTTGATCCCACCGTCAGTCCCGTCCGGATTCTTTAGACGTAATTGAAATACATCCGTGACCTCCTCTCCTCCAAGCCAAACGTAGCGTTGGATTGCAAAACTTTCATCGATGCCTTCGCATACATCCGTATTCTGTTTCTTGTTACCCGTCCGCAGTTTTTTATGCTGACCACCCCGATTCAGAGGTGAGCGTTTCTCATCTGGATCAGATTCGGAAGCAGCTCTCCCGCAACGTAGGCAAATTGCGTATCCATTGCCACTTGAGCCCTTGCTGAAATGGAATACATGTCCATCGCTGTCATGTCGATAGGAACCAATGCTTGGGTTTGGTAGCGAAATCCAATCCGATTCACAGTTTATCTGCGGATCTGTGGGAGGGACGAAACTCGTTCGTTCGTCGATCGAGTTGGGCATGCCGCTGCGAATATCGACCGCAAAGCCACTCGGTTTGATGTATCGAACTGTGCGGAACATGTCACCATCACAGGACGGACAGGCATCGGGTGCCGCGCGACCCGATTTTGAGTAACCGCATCTCTTGCACTGATAGTAGGTGCTGATTGCTTGCGGCTCACGAAAACCCTCGTCAGAAGGCGGAATCTTCCAGTTCAACGTCAAACCACTTGATTGGTAGGAAAGTCCATCAATCACGACGGAGTTGCCCGGTGCGTATTCACGGATCGCCATCGGCAACTGTCTTGACGGAAAATCGTTGCGGCGAAACCAATTGTCATCTCGGTCCTTACTCCCGTTTGCGGGATTGCGATCTTGCGCCATCGACTCTGCGCTGGAAGTGACGAATGGCAAGACGTCAAGTGGGAAACCGTGGGCTGGCAGAAATCCGCTTTGAGCCAGTTCTTTCAACAGAAACTCCCCTCGGTGCCGTTGAAGCTGAATTGCAATGGCTCGCTGAAGGGGTGTCGGTCTCATCCCCGCCTCTGGCATGCCACCGACCGACTCGAGCTCCTCCACGAGAACGTCATCAGATTGCTGCCAAGCAGTGGCAATCTTCGATGTTAACGCGATACAGTCGTCAAGCAGTTTGCGAAGGGACTCTGTCTCCAACCCCGACCTGGCAGTAATCCGGTCAACCGCATCTATAATCGACTGGTCATCTGCCGCACTGTCCTCGAGCCAAATCTGAAACTTTTCCGCATAGGATGGTTTCCCATTGACGGTAGCAAACATCCATTGCGCATCGAGCTTGATCGCGTCTTCGACATTCAGTGTCCCGAAGTAGAGAGCAAGAAAGAAAGACTGGACATGACGTTGAACGATTCGGTCACTGTTCAACGACACCTGCGGAACATGAATGGGGGTCCGGAAGGGCCAGGCAGGATTCTCAAAGACTGCCCGCCCGTGCGGCATGCTGCCGCACAGCGTTAACGTTGATGCTTGCGCGATTCCCTTTCGACCAGCACGCCCGGCTCGCTGTAGCCAGTTTGCCGGACCCGGCGGCGCGTTGTTCATTGCCACCGCGGTGAGCCCACCAATATCAATACCCATCTCCATCGTCGTCGAACAACTCAATACGTTGATTTTTCGGGCTCGGAACCGATCTTCAATTTCATGAAGGCGAGTTTTAGAAACTTGACCTGAGTGTTCAGCCGATTCAAAGTAGGTGGGTAGATGAGCAATTCGATCGCTAAACTCACCCCAGATCCCTGCTTCCCGAACTCTGGCAACTCCTGAATCGGATTCGAGCCAGTCCTGGATCTCTTTGGACGACAAGACGGAACCGGTATTGCTTAGACAAAACGGATGAGTAAGTTGAGGCATCTCAATGACACTGCACTTCCCAAGTCGCTTCAGCGTGTTCTTGGATTGGTCAAGCGAGTCCTTTGCGTGATAGGGGGAGATTCCGCCGATCGCCGTATCGAGCACTCGATTCGTCACAGGACAAACAAACGCATTTCGTATCAGACGAAGTTCACTCTTCCTGAAATTGAGCTGAAACGAGACATTTCCACCGTCACCCGATGAACTAAGGATTCTCGCACCGAAGACAGCCTTCCATGCGGCGCGAAGCACCGCATCAAGAACAACATCATCGCGTTTAACGCCTACATCTAAGCCGAGGTGTAGACGGATCAGGGTCATTAAACGCTGGTCGGATCGCTGAGTCGCGTCGACAGTGGGCCATCGACGGCTATTTGTCGGGCCCTCAGCGGAATCTGGGCTGACCATCGTTCTCGCGGCGAATCGCATGCCCAACCAACGCCGGTATCGATTGTCAATTTCCGAGCAATAATTCGCTCTGACAAAATAGTCGATCGACAGCTTCAGGAGATCTTTCCAGCTCTTGGCGTCGCCTCCATAATTAGTCCACTCCATCGGCGGATCGATCGATTCAAGCTGGGGGAAGTGGATGGCCACAAGTCCAAGCGTCTCTAGCGAGTTGCCTCCCCTCGGTCGTCGGGCGAATTCACGAAGCAGGAACATTTCCGCGAGTTCCCGAGGTGGGAGCGAGCTTTCCTCATACCGCAATTTAGTGGAGTCACCAATGAACATCTTGATCGGTGACTGCTTCGATAAATGCTCGATGGCTTGTTCCCAGCTCATGCGTGGCCCCGAACCTCTCGCTTCCTCGGCTTCGGCTAGTTGCTTCTGGAGCATATTCACGACAAAATTGTTGTCCGGTTTTGCAGACTGCTTCGCTAACTCTTCTTTTAACGTTTCCAAATCTACTGGTTCGTCGTTAGTTTGCTCTGACGAATCGTGTAGCTTGTGGTAGAGTTCGCTTCGCACGTATGCCTTCTCGGCATTGAGCTGCATCAGGCTTGCGAATCTGGCCGTTCCCTGACGCGAGTCGGTGAAGGTGATCAACTGCCGCCCATTATTTGGCCGTGGGGTCTTGTCGTTAATCTCGGGCGTGTGCTCTAGCAACCCAGGTATCGTCGCGCCCAGATAGAAAACCCCGGACGATCGCAAAGGCGTGAACTGCGTGTCGATTTGCCCCGATGTTTCGCCGCACCTCACACATCGCAAGCGGCCACGATCCGTTCGAGTTGCAACACTGACCTCAACAATATTTCCCGTGTTCACTAACTCGCCGGTAACCGCATCATGTTTGGTTGAGCTGGAAGTGAATTCATTCTTGATACCCGAGCAAATGAGTTCTTCCAGAGCGTTCGCAGACGACACATCGGTCTCATCAGCATCATCGCTATCGTCGACCAATTGGAAATCGTCTTCGGTGATCTCATCCCAGCATGAAATTGGTCTCAGGGCATCACGACTAACGGTTTGAGCAGACAGATACGGCTCTCCGCAATCGCGACAAAGTACGATCTCAAACACCTGAGAATTGCAGCGCGGACAGACCCGACGGTAATCATGGAAAACGGTCCCGAACGGCCATGTGGGATCCAGCGAATCATCTTTCCCTGCACACTTCTCATTCCAGCAGGCCCAGGTACCAGCCCGAGCGCGTAGGAAGAAATGCCCACGCAACGGAAGCAGCGGCTGCGGCTTGAAATTTGATGGTGGCTGTTCAGAGCAAGCGTCCAGCAACTGAATCGTGTAACTTGCTTTGTCGGTCGTTCCCAGATGCTCCTGAATTTCATCAAGACGCATTTCGGACGCAGTCAAACGTTCACGCAGTTCCCGTACTTTGGCAGCCGACGCCAGTCTGCGATATCGTTCCTCGTAGCTACCAAGCGTTCCTATGTCTTTGATCGTTGGTAATCCGGCGTCGCCCGACATCTCTTCAGCCAAATCGGGAGTGACACGTTGACCGCCCACCACCTCGACCTGTGATGTTGGAACACCTGCCAGGTCTGCGAGGTAATCTCTGAGCTGTTCACGGGCCGTCGGGTCGTCGCCCTTACCGATCGTTGCGGAAGTAGCCACAAACCGAACGTTCTTGGCTTTGACATCGAACGCTTCCATCACCCGTCGCAACAGTAGTGACACTTCCGCTGCGTTGGAACCCAAATACGTATGAGCCTCGTCCAATACGATCCAGCGAAGCTTGCCCTGGCTTGCATTCAGGATTGGCTCATCCGTTTTGCGGACAAGCATGTATTCCAGCATGGTCGCATTGGTAACCAGAACCGGCGGAGGGCTCTCGTAGAGTTGCTTTCGAGATTGAACCTCATGCGGTACCTGTTGCCGCTGTGGTAAAGGATCGTGCGGCGTCGCACCGTTGTAAAGACAAAATCGCACTCCATCGTCGAATCCAGCGGTCCAAGCACTGAGACGTTCACGCTGCGAGTTGATCAAGGCGTTGAGTGGGTACAGAAACAATGCCCGAACGCCCTCGAGTTTCCGATTCCCACCGGCGTCATACTCACGAACGAGGTCATCCAAAATTGGCAGAAGAAAACACTCCGTCTTTCCGCTCGCGGTACCGGTCGCAACGATCACCGACTTGGGTGGTTCCGACTTTAGATGCTCCCACACCTTCACCTGGTGCAGGTAGGGTTTGATCTCCTTCGAAAAAGCACGGTCTGCGTATTCCTTGGGAGGTTGATCCATCGCGTCGACCAGTCTTGGATGCAGCATCTCCAATTCATTAATCGACCACTCCTGTGACTCGTACTCGAAGAGTGACTCGAAAACGGGATAACTCATTGAGCCACCCTCTGTCACGCGTCCTGGAGGCAACTCGTAAATTCGGCTCAGGTGCTCACGAAAGACTTGGTGTGCAGGCCGTCGGGCGCTAATCGTCGCTCGAGCTGAGCGGCGGGTGAGATCTTTGGCTATCGAGGAAAAATAGGGTTCCATGTAACTTCCGACTGCAAGAGGTCCGTGTTAGGTTTTAGAGTGTCCTTGGTTCCGCGACTACGCCTGTCGAAGAGAATCTGCCCATTCGGTATCGGAGCCAAAGCGACGTTCAGCGAGCAAGTGGACAGCAATTCGGTTTGCGCTCTCGTACCAAGGCAGATTGAACGAACGAAGTGTCCGAAACGTGGCCAGCTGTTTATCCGACGCGGGGATGTCGTAGACGCAGTGGACGGCCGCAACCGCGGGTGCGTTCCAAACGGGCACTTGATGCGGCATCGCCTCGGTTGTCTGCAAACCCTTGACCTCATTGAGTCTGTCTTGAACAAAGTCTGTGACTTCTAAAGGCAACTCAGGCCATTGAATGTGATCATTGATTCGCTCAAGTGAGGACACCATGTTTCGACGCTCGTTTTCAATATCCTGTATTTGTGTGCATGCCATGCAGTCACCCGCAGCACTTTCATTGATCGGGAAACCTGCGCCATACTTCATCAACCCAACGACACAACTTAGCGAGGGGCACCGCAGCGGTGCATTTTTTGCAAAGTCATCGATGCGGCCTTGGACGTGGTGATCAATGATTGCCTGGGGAACACCAGCAGCTGAAAACGTCGTCGTCGCCATGGTGATTACCTGCTTCGCCGTGGTGATCCATGTACCAACTGGAACGAGCGACCATAAGAAAGGCAATTCTTCAAATCTATCCCACCACCTCGCCTTGCCTGGGTTTTGCATCCCAATCCGGGCAATCGCCGCCGGATGTTTTGCGAGGGCAATAATGGACTCAAAAGTCGTAATGGGCATTTCTTGACTTGAGGCGACTAAATCCTCCAAGGTCACCCACGCCGGGTGAGCAGGATTTGCTACCATCATCGCCATCAAGCGATCCCAGGCCGCTGGACGGTTTACGTGATCGGTCATGTTGCTGACGGCAGCGAACTGTTCTTCCAGAGGCGAATCTTCAAGATTCACCTGAGCAATGTCGCCCCTCTTTACCGTGATCAACAGCGGTCGAATCATTTCGCGACCTCGATTCTCAATATGAAAGAGATATCCGCCGGGGGCAAGTTTTTCTGCGTCCACATCCCAGGTGCGTTCGCCATTGCTGTTAACGGCGTTGCGGTAAGAGGCACTAAATGGATCTGCGATCGGGGCAACTACCAGTTCATCCGACTTCGGATCGCTTTCCGAACGATCCAAAAATACCTGGATGATGTTCTGATCTGCCAACGCATGCTCGCGTCGCTGTTTCAGTTCTCTCGAATATCGTTTGACACTAAATTTGAAGTGGGCCTTGATACCCTTTCGATAGAAAAGACCAAACTGAACCTTCACGTCATTTTGCTTGGACTTGCCGAGCAGCTCTTTGGCTGCATCCTGGATCAACGAGAGCGGCAACTGACTGACGCTTTTGATACCGGTTGGGCGAAGCTGGTCAACCAGCAACATCTCCTCCATGGAATACAGAAATCCATCACGATCCCGTGGATCGACAATCAGTATCCGGAGTCCATCTAGCCGGTCGAGTGGGATCGCACGGCTGCCTGCGACTTCCTCACCGCTGGCATCGACGATCGAGCACACCTCCGTGGGACAGACGAAATTGGCCTCGGCGGTATCGCCCGACTCAAATTCGATCTTTGCCTTGATTGTTGGTGGACGCGTTCCCGTCACGGATATGTCGATTTGCCAGTCGTTGCCCGTTTGAGTGACGGCTGTCGTAATATTTTCATCGCGGGCGACGTAGATGGCGCTCGCAGCCACATTCTTCAGCCGAATGCTCCCTTGTTGGTTTCCCGGTGACACTTGAAACGAGTAGTCCTTAGGAAAGACCGTGGCGCTCACCAGGAATCGTGTCACCCCTTCCTCAACCACACGGATTTCAACGTCACCGAGGCACTGTTCGCTCATCTGACGCCAAGAGCCGCCTAAGATTGGCCGCCATTGGATCGTGTTCAAGTGAACCGATGTAGGAAGAGCCTCCGGGTCAGAAGTGTCGATGCAGCGAACGCTCGGTTGCCCCACCCAAACGGTTAGTCCACCCAGGCCTAGATGGCAATTCGATCCGAATAGCTCAAATGACAGTTCACTGACATCGTCTGACTGGGTTTGAATGCGAAAAAGTGAATCACCCAGTGTGATCGCAAGTCGTCCGCAGACACGAATAAGAGTTCTCCCAAACAGAGTCTGCTCGAGCGTCTCAAAGGTCTCTGTCTCGGAAGCATCTGACACTGCGTCTGCTGGTACAGCCACGATCACCGACTTATGTCTTGTTCGCAAGCTACCATCGCCGATCCAATCACCCGAATCTCCGTCTTGGAACACCCAAGGTGAGCCGGGCAACGCCTCGCCACCGGGGACTGCGACACTAGCGATCTGGTCGATTCCTGATTCAAGGCTCAGCCGAACATCCATTGTTTGTGAATCGACCACAACAGACGCGTCACCCATCGGTCGCAGTTGCAATGACTTGCCGTCACTGAATCGCAGAATTGACATGCAGTGTTCGCTGCGTTGACCCGCTACCAGGTAGCCAGACATCCGACTGGGAATCTCTTTGTCTGCCTGAATCCCGAAAGATCGTCGAAAGCCGTCGATCGAAGATCGTTGAGGGAAGTGTAATTGCCGAATCAGTTCTGCGTGCTTACCCGTCAATCGCAGTGATGTTCGGATCGCAAACGGTTTTCGATCCGACGTATAGATCCGCTGGGTATCCAGCAATG
Organism: Rhodopirellula sp.; assembly: GCA_041688415.1. Taxonomy (GTDB): domain Bacteria; phylum Planctomycetota; class Planctomycetia; order Pirellulales; family Pirellulaceae; genus Rhodopirellula. The sequence continues at coordinate 15,108 of JBDNIG010000542.1, forward strand.
AAAGTAGAATCTGCTGCGCACTCTCATCAATGACGTTTAAAGGCAACCCTGCGGCCCAGCCGGGGTCAATTTGGTCAAGGTAGTCTCGTCGTGAAAGACCTTTTTCCTTCGCATCCTCTGACTTACAGCGTAGTTTGGCGAGCGAAGTCACCAGAGTGGCTGCCAGATCGTGAACCACAGGCTGGTTGATTGTCTCTGGCAACAACCCGTTCATCGCCGCAACCACTTCACTGATTGGCTGGTCATACTGCTCATACGATCTCAAAATGTCGCAGAGATATCGTCGCAAGATCGCGCCATTGTTAGAAAGAACGTGGTGAGGAAAACCTCCGTGGCACGCGATCGTCTTCAGTCGAAACTGGCTATCGTGGACGCTGCGAATGACATCCAGTTTCCACCATCGCAAACCCTCGTCGGCGACCTGACGGACCGTCTTTTTGAGATGCTGTGTGGTCCGTGTGTCACAGCCCAGTTCGTTAAAAATTACGTCCCAACTGTAGGGGCCACCTGCATAGTGACGACGAAAACTCTCGGCTCCAAACAGACAAAAAGCTGCCTTTTCCTCAGGCGATCGGAATTCGCCGACCACCTTGATCCGGTCGCTCAAGCAATCCTTGAGTTGTTGCAGTTCATCGGAATGGGTGCGATAAGAATATAATGATCGCCCGTCGGGATAACGGACGTCATTTCGTTGCAAGATCGAATCGAGCAACTGTTTGCACTTTGGTGAATTCGACATACGTACTCATACAGGGAATTTATGGTGAAGTGGCTATCCTCAAGAAGCGATTCATTAACTCGGACTTCACTGGCCGCAGGTGTGCCAATTCATGACGCACATCTCGCAGTGTTGTGATCTCGTTTCTCAACTGCGAAGGTGCTCGCGTTTTCCGAAGAAAGAACACGAGTGAGCCCAACTCAAGATCTTCCAATTCACTGGGATTGCCGTCCTGGTCCCGCAGTTCGTGGGATCGCAAGAACGGCTTTAAGTTTGGAATCAGCCGAATCCGACGTCTCTCAAGGTACGGAAACATCGTCGCCACCTGCGCATGCCAAACACGATGAGAAACTTCTTTCCAATCGGCGTTTCGAGCGAGGACACAGGAATGAACATGATGTGCTCCTCGGAAATCATCCTTGGCACCATCGTTCCAATTCGATTGGGCGGCTGCACACCACGAGTTTTCTGAACAATACTGGATCAACGAACTCTTGGGCTCAATCAATTTTTCAATCGACTTCGACGATAAAAATGCCACGAGGTCCAGATCGGTTCCGCCCAGTTCAACCGCGATCCGACTACGAATGAGATCTTTGAGGTCGCTATCAGACACCTCATTTTGCATGAGTTCGACATAAAGTCTCGAATCGATCTCGCGGACGACCCCTCGCCAACATCGAACCTGAAGCCCGATATCAAAAACGGGAACCGGTAGAATACTCGGGATAGTCATGAAAAATACATCACGATCCCCCTCCTGTCGCTCATGGTTGACCAAGCGGAACTGCTCCAGGAAATCACGGAAGATGAGCCAATCGTCGGCGGAGGGTTGGTCAACGACGTAGACCCTGTCTCTCGCAGAGGCCGCAAGAGATCTGACACAAGTTGCATCGTCAACACGATGTCCACACGCGGTGACGAGAGAATTGACAATGGATGCCACCGAAGTGCATCGCAACTCCGTTCGGTCGACTATCTTCCAATCGAGGTGCCGGTACTCCTCTCGGCAAACTCGCTCGACTCGCCGCGATAAGTCGATGGGAGCGTGAGGGGGGACATGCATGATGACGCTTGCCCCGCCGTCAAGATCATTGGCGACCTTCTCGACGAAGTTTCTCACACCCGGTAATTGCCACCGTAGATCGTTCACGACATCATCACCGTCTGAAGGCACCTTGCCACCAGTGAATTGACCAACCAAGCGTCGTTTTGAGCAGGCTGGATGTACGACAGCCCGGATGCCCACTCGACAAACTTTTCGACAGGTTCGCCTTCCAACAACTCATTCAAATCTTCAATGCTCAAGGGAGCATCCGAATCGAAAGTTAGCCAGCTTTTCAAAAGCTGTTCAGGTTCCGAAGGCAACTGTAGAACGTCTCGCTGGATCGTTACTGCCGTCCATTGATCTGAGAGTGAAGGTAGCTTCTCAACCCACAGGTGCTTTTGGTCACCGAATTCATGGGCGAGGCTTTGGATGAGTGATCCCCAGCCACCGGAAACTTCCATCAGTTGATCGACACCAGTCTGAACACGCGTGAAACTGTTGTCATCGAGCCAGCGATCCAAGATCGACGCAGTCCATGGATGCAACTGCACCCGATCAATTCGTGAGCTAAGGCTCTCGTCAAGATCCAAATTCCAAAGTTTTGGCGGGTCTGCGACAAAAACCACCCGCACGAAATTTTTTGTCGCGGACTTCTTTTTTTGCAAGAAATCAAGTGTCGTCTGCAACCATCGCTGATCCCAGCGAACGTCTGTTGGGACGACTGCAATTGCCAGACCTTCATTTCCACGTCTTGCATCATCCAGCCAACCGAGGAACTCTTGGGCAGTTCCGTTTTGCTCATACGTCATCACATGAACGTCGGTTTTGTTCAGGGTGTAGAACGCATCGGTTAGATCATCAAGTAACGCAAGTTTGCACCCTGTCAGCAGCGTCGTTGAGTTAACACGCGAGAGAAGTCGCCCCTCTTGTTGCGAAGTCAACGGACTGCGTCGCACTGCCCCCTCACACAAAGACCTGCGAAATGTCGATGCCTTGTACTCTGACGGGGGAGGCGAGGTCGCGACATCATATAACCTGCCTTCGATTCGTTCCTTCGATCCCATTAAATTCAATACATTGGCACTTCGCAGTGCATACGAGCCATCAGGGTCGCGGCGAAGCACGCCTAATCCCACCATTTCGTCCAGCAGCATTTCAAAACCGTCAAAGCTCGCGTCTTGAACAAAACCCTCACTCCAAAAACCGAGCGATTGCTTCCGTATTTCGCTAAGCGTTAGGCCGCGCATCGGCTCTTTGTCATCACGCATTTCAATGGTCTGGAGGGCGATCAACAGCGCAATCAGTCGATACCGTTCATCGAGATTAAGCGTCAATTCGAAACGGGCACGAATCTCGCTCTGGAGATCCTGACTTTGGTAGACTCGCTCAATATCCTCCATTCCGATTTCATAAGGTGGGCTGGTGCGAAAATCAATCAAGCCTTGATTGCGTTTGTGCATTGATTGAAGCAGATGACGACAAAATATCTGGATCAAGGAAGGATAGAAGTTCGTATGCGAAAGGATTCTCGTGACCAGGTCATTTGACGAAAACACGAACCCCATTTGCTGCAATGGCATTTCAATCAGTTCTCTCGCCTGTTTCCATTCACCATTGTCCAGCAACGGGCCGATATTGATCGGCGTTCCGAGATGAGCGATCGGAGTGTTGCTATCTTTCGCGGCCCGTTGGACGTTATGCAGACCAGCAAACACGACCTTGAACCTGCGGTTGGTATCATCCATCAGCCCCTTCAGTTCGGACACGACGGGAAAACCAGAGCGGGTCGTCTCATCCATTTGCTGAGAATCTTGATTAAAAAACTCATCCGCTTCATCGAGTAAAAGCAAAATACGTCGATCCGGATCCGTTTTCAACCATTCCTGAACCTTTGTGCGAATTGTGCCAATTTGACTTACCACTCTTTCGATAACACCATCTTCGAGCAAGCACTCTGCGATCACGGACCAAAGTTCACTGGGCGGTGACTGCGTTCCAATGCCTCGATTCTTCAAGTCGATCCAGCGAACAATGCTACCTCGTTTTGGATTGTGTTCACGTCTTTCAGATTCACGCAACAGAACAGATTTCCCCAACTGGCGTCCACCGAATACCAAGTTGGTCCCATCGCGACTGACAATCGCTTCATATTCGGCGCGACGTCCAAAGAACATTTCGATAGGTACGAACGATGCCGTAATGCTGTAAGGCTGTGCCGAAGGCCGAAGTGAAAGGCAACGTACTTTGAAAAAACGCTTGCTGTAATCCTTCCGTCTGTGCAGCCAAAAACATCACTAAAAATTCGTCAACTAACAAGAATAGGTATTTTCCCCAGCATTCCTCCGCGACTCTGCGTCTGCGGGTTTGATCGAGTCGACCACAATACAGAACAATCAGTGGAGCCTCACTGCCTTGCCGATCTAGCGATAAATCGGAAAGGATTTTTTCGATGTCGCTATCACTTGCCTTTCCGTCGATGCTAACGACTTGATATCGCCCGCTGGCACTGGAGCCGAACTGAGGGATTACGCAAATCTTCGCATTCGCAACAGTTGGTCCACTCACCAAATCAAGGCTCCATTGATCTCCGTGCCTTCGATGCTCAACCTTGACTTCGCCAAACCCAAGTCGCTCGAAAAAACCTCGCAAGTGCTTCGAGCGTTTGTCGTCGGCCTTACGAACTCTCAGCAATAGCCGCCACAGGTCCAGCAAATCGGCGGCAGCTTTTTGGTGATTTTTCGTGTCAAACGGCATCTCATAGGCTTTTGGACTTTCATGTTGAAGTTGCTCAATCCAATCTTGCAGTCGCTGTGTTGGGTTGATGCTGACAAATTCGCTGATGCGCGGCAGGAATCCCAAGAAGAACTCATTGAAAATTTCTGTGCGGACATGTTGCACCGAATCGAGATGCTCGCCAGTACGAACCAAGCTGATGTATTCGTCTGCGGTTGCGAAGTCACCAGCGTCGAGCGTCGTCGAAATCTTCTCTAAATCTCCCTGAGGATACGAATTTGAATCTCGCTGGAGTTCGTTATATCGTGACTTCACCTCCTCCAAACGGGCCTGGTGCAATTTGCTCAACTGTCGCTCGACACGTGTCAAGCGATCGAAAAGTCTCGATAGATTTGCTTCTCGCTCTGCTAAGTTTCCGATTTCGGTAACTTGGGCGACATAGGACTGTCGTTCTGCTTCATTAACCAGGTCATAGCAGACAGCTTTATCTACCTCCTGCTCGACTTGGTAGGCTTTCAGTTTCAACCGGATGCCATCGCGTTCAAACGCTTCGGATCGTTGCTTCGTGAGTCTTTCGATTGTTTCGGCTGGCGTACCCGACGATTCCATCACCGCCAACAAATGCTCAGTCGCAGCGTGGTTGTGGTTGTCGGTTTGCATCTGAAATGCATCTTCGTGAGTGAGCGGACTCTCGACTGCATCGATCAAACAATTGACGCCATCGCTTTGGAACTTCGCTTCAACCGAATCTGACTCAAACGTGTAGTTGACTCCTGGCGCAAGAGCCAACTCGGCGGTCAACAGCTCCGCAACGGATTCCGAAGGCGAACGCATCAGGCGCGGTTGCGTGAATAGCAGCTTGATTTCTTGCAAATTTGTTTCAGCGTTTCCCAGCGAGGCTTTGACATCGATCGCATGTGTGCCGCCGCGACGAAATTCTTGCATCTCGTGGATCGCTAGGTCGATTGATGCGAGTACTGAGTTCCGGCATTCCATCACTTTGCCATGCTCAAAGTCATGTGATGATCCAGGCATTATTTCAATCTTTTGATTTAATGCACTGAGCATATCACGAAGGGTTTCCGTTTTCTGACGGAGCGCCTGGATGGCCCGCCCCTGGATGGGACGACGTTTTGAGCCACCCTTCCTCTTCTCTTCGTCGGTACTCTGACAGCGTCGATCGACCGTACGTGCGTCGGACCAATCGCTCACAAATTTATCAATCAACGAGGTTGCATTCTTGCCAGAATTCAACACATCTTTGATGACATTGCCGATAACCTGCTTCTCATCTAACCAATGATGCCACACATTGGTCGTATGGGCATAAATCACGTTCGCACATTTTTCCGATTGCCACCACACCTCGAGCGCATCAAGTTCCTCGGTGAACTGCTCTTCCCATTCCGCCAACTCTCTCGCTCCCGTTAAAACGGCTGGATCGACCTCAAGTCGGAAGTTCCCGTACTTGCCTACCGCTCGACAGACGTTTGAATACGAAGGGAGAACGTCCGACGGTAATAAATTTTCGGCTAACAATGCCACCGCATCGCTAAGTGGGGCAATCAGCGTAGGACGTAACGCTGAACTCGTTGCCAGCAGACGCTGAGACCAATTGGGAGCGTCGCTTGACGCGAGGTGCCCTTGCAAATCGTTGATGTCTCGCTTGAGCCGTTCAGTGATCTCAGTTGATTTGCTGACCACCAATTGTGAAAGCAATGCAACTGACGCAAGCGATCGCGGCATCAGTGTCGGATGCGGGCAGGATTGGTTCGCGGCCGACAACAAGCAATAGGCAAGGCTGAAACGCCCGTAACCCATCGCCTGCCATGCGTGTGAGTTGACTTTCTCTGGAGCCACGAGCACGGCCTGAGAATGATCACTGTCGATTTCGCCTTGCTTGTCGTCACCAACGGCGTCATTAATGTCGATTCCGTCGCTGGCGAGGGGTGGCGAAGCGGCAATAGACTCTGTGGTGGCCTTCAGCGTATCGCCAAGTTCGGAGCGTGAGGCCATAGCCACTGGAGCACGCATTTCTCGCTCAAACTCAGTTAGATCAATCAGATTATCTACGGAAACGTCGCCGCTCCTTGATATTGTTTCCAAAACTGGTTCATCACAGTCATCGACCTCCACTAATTCGGTATGCGTTTCCATGATGCTGCGTTCACCCAACGACGGACCAATGCTGCGACGAAGCATGTTTCGTCGTTGGCTTCGACTGCGAGGTCGCTTCTCACTCCGAACTATCTTGGCGTCGTTTTTACCGGAATCCAGTATTTGTGATTGCCTGTCGTCGTGTGGAATGTCGGCATGGGGCGTGCTATCCGCTTTTGCTTCCACGACGTCATCAAACTGTAACATCAAGTCACGCAGTGGTTTCAATTCTGGGTGCCAAGCCTCCGTTCGCTCCTTTCGTTGACTACGGTCTTGAGATTTCCATGCATCAAATAGCAATGAGTTTTCCTCACTACCCTCGCAAATTGCCTCGCATAGTTCAGGCTTGTCAATCGCCGTCTCGCAACAATCGATTGCCAGGACAAGCAGCTTTTCCCCGGCCTCCTGGATCATGGGGACATCAGGATCGTAACGGCAAGATCGCAGTGATACGACAAAAAACCTCACCCGATCGCAAAACTGATTGGCTCGTTCAATCTGCGCGTCTTGTCGATCCATCTCCTGGAGCAGATTTTGGATCTGCTCAGTAACATGGAGTGTGCCGCTACGTTCGATCGGATTGCACTGGCGTTCAACCAACGCAGCGAGTTCCGAATGCTCTTCCAGCAGCGATGCAAATCGGGTTTGCAGCGAGGGAGCATTGGGGTTAAGGGCTTTCAGATCGTCGCATAGCTCAGCGACTTGTTGTTGAAACATTTCGTATTGTTGTGTTCGTGTCATTTCCCAGCTTGATCCGGTGGAATGGCTTGCTTTTTCGATGTGGGGCGTAGTTTAGCTCAATTTCAGGCAGCAATGTTGCGACCTAGAGATCCTTATTCAAGCACCTCCTTCACACGGAACACTTTCATGACTTCGTCTCCGAGGTGGTTGATGACTTTGACCGCGATGCGGCCGGATTTTGGTTTGGGGAAGGGGCGGCTGGTGTCGCTGTTGAGGCTGTCCCAGGCTTCTTTGTCGACTTCGGCTTTCAACGTGGTTTTCAGTGATTTGTAGGGGTCGTTGGCGTCTAGGAAATAGGCTTGGCGGACGAAGAAGGACTCTTCATTGTAGTCGGTGTCGATGAACCAACATGCGCCGTCGCTGCGGACTTCACCAGTGCTGGGTTGGAACACGTCGACACCGTTGATTTGGACTTCGATGTCGTCGAGTTTCGCGGCTTTTGCCTTGCTGGAGCGGACGGTGATGTCGGGTTCGCCGAAGATCACGAACAGGTTTCCGCTACCGGTGTTCTTCAGGTCGGCTGACATGTGCATGTCGGCGTTCATGCGGGCCTTCAGGACTTGGATGCGGCCCATTTTGTTGAACTCAGTCGCGTGGGCTTCGTAATTGAAA
>JBDNIG010000543.1:0-9087 GCA_041688415.1 Rhodopirellula sp.
GTTTACTCTGCCTCATCGGTAACCAGTTCAAACTGCGGCTGGAACGCTTCGCCGAATGAATACACATTGTCGAAATCTTCGCGGTGGTCCGTTTCACTTTTTCGCATCTGTTCGATGCGAATCAGATTGTAAACCAGTTCACCGAAGTCGCTGGTCGAATGCAGTCCCCAACGATCGAGCACCATGCGGGCGAGATACCCGTATTGATCGATCGCGTACAGGCGGCAGGCTTCGCAGAGTTGTTGACCGGTCAGGTGCCGGGGAGCATCGATATCGGGCTCGTCACCGTGGCAATAGCCGAGTGGTCCGATCCGGTCGAGGTTTTCATGGGCGTATTGCAGCGCCTCGCGGATGAATTGATACGCTTCGAGCTTGTAGCGGGGATCATCACGAAGAAGATCCCGCATGGCTTGGAGGGGCGAGGTCATGGATGTGAGCTCGGCAGGAGACAATAAATGAGAATAGGATAAAAGAACAAATCGAATCGGATTCCCGTGGGGAAATAACGCTCCGATCCATTTGAATTGTACTCGTGATTGCCGGAGCGTGACACTCCAGACGCCGTTTTCTTTAGCCGCGAAGTGATTTCTTTTTCCCGCGGACCGGTGGCCCCGCACCGACGACGAGGACCTGGATCACGTCTCCGCTGGGAACCATGATCCGGCGCTGATCCTCCGTATTGACGATGAGCTGACCCGCTAGAATATCCTGAGCGACCACTTTGCAGGTTCCCTCGCGGGTCAAAATTTTGCTGCCGATCGGCGGCAGTTCCGCAGCGAGCGCTTCGTAGGTGTCGAACTCGTACCGCAAACAGCATTTGAGTCGACCGCAACGGCCAGAGATTTTGGTCGGATCGAGCGACGCCCGCTGCAATTTGGCCATTTTCATCGACACCGGTGGCATCTTGCTGAGAAATCGGCTGCAACAGACCTCTTGCCCACAGTCGCCGAAATCCGCAACCAGTTTGGCCTCCTCGCGAATTCCAATCTGACGCATTTCAATCCGCGTTTGAAATTCTCGGCCGAGTAATTTGACCAGAGCTCGAAAATCGACTCGCGTTTCAGAAACGAAATACACGATCACGCGTTCGCCACCGAGCAACCGTTCGACATCGATTAACTGCATCGGCAGTTTCAAGCTGTCCACATTCGTCAGGCAGGCGGCGAGGTCGCGCCGCGTCATGTCCGACATGTGAGACCAATCTCCACGGTCGGTCGAATCCAACCGGCGGAGAATGCGCCCGCTTGTCGGATCCTGCAAACCTCCGATCGCTGCTGGCGTGGCCTCGCATAACACCGTACCGATCTCGGTGCCTCGATCACTGTGGATAACAACTTCGTCGCCGTAACGAAACGATTCCTTGGCCGTCATCACACCTAGCAACCGCATGCTGCCGTAGCGGCACACGTACTCGAGCGACGAGGGAGAGGGTTCAGAGTTCAGAGTTCAGAGTTCAGAGTTCAGAGTAGGGGTCAGGGGTCATACGGCCTCGCTCAGCACTTCGAGCCAAACGAAAGTCAGCCAGGTGCCATCCTATGCAAAAAAACGCTGTACCGTATCCATCGTCTTTTCGGCTGCCGTTTGGGAATCGGGTAGCGGGAACGCTTCGGCGCACAAGTATCCATCGTAATCGATCGCACGCAGTGCCGAGGCGATGGGCGAATAATCCATGTGTCCCAGTCCCGCGGCGCGGCGGTTGGAATCGACGAGGTGGACATGCCCAATGTGCTTGGCACCCGCCACAATCGCTTCGGCCACGTTGGCCTCTTCGATATTCATATGGAAAAGGTCCGCGAGCAATTTAACGTTGTCACTCGACAGCCGATCGAGAAACGCGACGCCGTCGCCGACCGTATTGACCAGATTGGTCTCGTAGCGATTGAGCGGCTCGTAGATTAGCGGCACACCCAGTGAGGCAGCATGCTCGGCGAGAACCTCAACCGATTCGGCCAAGTACTCGAGTGCCCGGTCATGGCTCACTTCGTCACCGTAGCGTCCCTGCATCGAACCGATGATCGCGGGCGCAGAAAACTCGCCACCGAAATCGATCATCGATGCAATGAAATCACGGGCAGCGGCTCGCCGGCCCGCATCAGAATCAGTCAGGCTCAAGCCATGTTTGACCATCCCCGCGCCCGTGCCCACGGCCGCTACGTGCAGCCCCGTGCTGTTGACGAGTTGCTGCAGTTCATTCCGGTCAACCGCGTCGGGTCCGGGGGCAAAAATCTCAACAGCATCAAAGCCCATCGCGGCGCCGCGTGCGAAAGCATCCTGCAATCCGTCCCAAAAAACAAATGGGCCACCACGAGCCTCCTCAACAAGACTCACGGTGATGGCAGATTTGGACATGAAATCGATGTTGGGTTGGAAGTTTCGGGGGATGGCGAGAGCCACTAGTGCTCGTGCTTGGTCTCGAATTTCAACGCCTTCAACCACGCCTGCAGCTTGTGGGCATCCGCATGGGTCTTGGTCTCGTAGCTGAGCCATTTGGAACAGCGATATTTGATATCCTCATGGTTGCCGTGACGGTGTCGCTCGACCTCGCACTTGAGCTTTTTCAGCGTGTCGGCAATTTGGTCAGCTTGCTTTTTGTCATGCTCGTGCCGAGTCGTCCATTTCTCGCACCGATAGGAAACCACTTCGGAGGCAGTCGCCAGCTGGCTGTTGGCAGCCCCCAGGGATACCAGCGAGACCGCCAGGGCCATTAGTTAAGGGTCGAAACATAAAACACGGGCCTTCGAGCACAGAGAGTTCGGGGATCCAGGCAACTTATTAGCGGTTCGGCGCTGATACGGTCAAGCCCGCTGTGATCAAATAGCCGGTGAATGACGTGAACGGCGCAAAATCACCAGCCTCACGGATGCTCGGTGAGGCAGTCGAACACGTTAGATCAACTCGTCGATCCAGTTGATCTCGTGCGCGATATCCACGGCGAGTTCACCCGAACGCATCGTATCGGGCAGGACCGACCAAGCGTACGTTTCCACTTCCAGGTGACCGGTGAATTCGAGAACCGGCCGGTTCCGGGCCGAGTCTTTTCCCGGTGCTGTCGACAGTTCCTCGACCGCGTCGAGTGTTTCGGCAATTTGATCCTGCGTGGTTCGCAGGTGACCGAACTGTTGCATGAAAATCGGCACGTGAAAATGAATCACCCAGCGTCGATCGCTGACCGGGGTCTGCGTCGTTTGATCGAGTAGCTCAGGCAAATCCTCGGCCAGTTCAAAGCTGCCATAGGCCTTTCGCCGCCCGGTTTGATGGAGGTAGCGGTCCTCGGCGAACGATCGCAATTGCTGGAGCGTCGCGCCGTGGTCGGCGGGATCGATCGATTGCCAGTCCGCGACAATGGCGCTGCTGATCTGGACCTTGCCCAGCACGATGCCGGCACTGGCATATCGCTGCAACGTCGTTCGCTGATCTTCCATCATGACGGCGGAATGACAAACGTCGTGGCACACACCGATGTATCTCCGGTGGGTGGGGTCGGGAAGGTGGGATTCGAACCACTGCACGAGCTGATCGGCGCGTTCGATCAGGCAGCCCGGTTCGGGTTCAATCGCCACAATAATCCGTTTGCCAGTTCGGTTTTCGAGCATCCGCAGGTCTTCGGCCAAACGACGGAAATTCGTGCCCGCGTGATGCACTTCCTCTTCGCTGGCGTCTCGCAGGCAGGTCTCGTTCTCCTCTGATTCATGCTCGTCGACTTGCCGCGGCCAACCGATCGGCAGCGTGCTGATTGTGCCGGTTGTGGTCGCTTCGGGAAGCAGTTCGGCGAGCACCTTGGCCAGATCACGGGTGTAGGCAACGCGTTCATCCGTCCACCACGTCGGTCGATAAACGTCGTGCTTCACACGCTCTTTGTGAAAGTCTTCGTAAGGGAATCCATTGATTGTGTAGGCTAACAGTCCATTCTTCTTAATCGCTTCGACGAGCGGCGGCATGCCGTGCCGGCGCAGCGCCGCGCAGGCGGGTTGCGGCAGCCATAAACCAACACCGAGACAGCCATCGGACTGCCGCCGGCGGGCGACTTCGGCGGAGATATTCGTGAGCGTATCGCAGATCTGCGGTACCTCGGTGCCCGCGTGGATGTTGGTGCAATAACCCAGTGTCCATTGGGAGCGTGGAACAGATGGCATAGAGAAAACTTTACCTCGTCGAATTGGTTGCCGTAGCGAATGGTGCAGAGAGTTCCGCTACGAGGACTTAGAGCGTAAACTGCGGAGCCCCGCTTGTCGCCCCGGCAATGTGTTTTGCAGCGTCATCGTTTTCTAAACGACAGCTAAAAACGCCCTCACATCCTGTTCCGCTTTCACCTCCTCTTAAAACTCCTCCAGCATGCCTCACCTCACTGCGGAAATCATTTCGATCGGCGACGAAATGATCAGCGGCGCCCGGCTCGACACGAACACGGCCTGGCTCAGTCGACGGCTCGCCGAACTCGGCGTCGAAGTGCATTTCCATAGCACCGTCGGCGATACCCTGTCGCACAACATCGACGTGTTTCGCATCGCGGTGCGGCGGGCCGATCTCGTCGTCGCCACCGGTGGACTCGGTCCGACTCAAGACGACTTGACTCGCGAGGCGATTGCTGGAGCACTCGATCGAGAACTGCAATTGGATGCCGCGTCACTGGCACATATCGAATCCATGTTCAGCCGCCGCGGTCGTGAGATGCCGGAGCGGAATCGTATCCAAGCGATGTTCCCGAGCGGCGCTTCTCCCATTGTCAATCCGCAAGGAACCGCGCCCGGCGTGGACATCGTCACCACTCGAGACGACGGCACCGAGTCGCGGATTTTTGCCCTGCCGGGGGTGCCCGCAGAAATGAAAAAGATGTTTGACGAGTCAGTGGCACCCGCGATTTTGTCGCGTGGCAACGGTGGTCAACATATCCGACACAGCGTCCTGAAATTCTTTGGTATCGGCGAGAGTGACATGGAAGTACGCCTCGGCGATATGATTTCACGAAAACGCCAACCACGCGTCGGTATCACCGTCAGTGCCGCCACAATCTCACTGCGAATTAGCGCAATGGCCGATAGCGTGTCCGAGTGCGAAACCATGATCGCCGCAACGCGTGACGAAATCATGCAGCGGGTCGGCGACCTGTACTTTGGCGATGGTGAAACGTTTGAGCAACAGCACGCCGTCGACGCACTCTTGCGAGCGAGAAACGAACGCTTATGCGTGATTGAGCTCGGCCATGCCGCACCGCTGGGCAACTGGTTTGCCGCAATCGGCGATTCTCCGGTGCTTGCCGGCGGGCTGTCGCTGGTCGGAGTTGCGAACCTGCGTCAGTTCGCCGGTCTCGACGAACCACACGCATCCCTGGCTGAATGCCATGAAATGATCCGACAGCGATTTTCGGCCGACTGGGTGTTGTTGATCGATGCGTATCCCGATTTGAGTCACCTCGAAAACTACGTGCTGCCCGAATCAACGATCACGTTCACGGTGACGCATCCCGATGAAAGGATGACGTCGACGAGCGAAACCATCGGCGGTCACCCCAGCATCGTGCATCCGCGGATCGCGAAAGCGGGTCTGCGGTATCTGCGGCAGTGCTTGGCGGGAATTTCAACGTGAATGAGAAACGGTGAGCGTCCTTGAGATCGCAGGGGTCGCTCACCAACTCAAATCTTTCCACCGTGCCTCGAGTTCCCTTGACCGGACGCGGTTCCACTGGACCGGTGGCGGACACGTGAATGTCATCGGTTCGCGCCGCGTCGGGTGCTCGATCGTCAGACGCAGGCTGTGCAGAGCAATTCCGGTAGGCCAATCGGTTTGGCTGCCATATTTTCGATCGCCGAGAATTGGCCAGCCTCGCGCTGCCAACTGAACGCGAATCTGGTGCTTGCGACCCGTCAGCGGAGCGACAGCCAATACACTGCTATGATCGCTCGTAAACAACGTTTGGAAGATCAAGGAAGCTGGTTTGGCGTCGTCGCGCGGTCCACTCGCCGCTCGCATGCGGTGTGCCCCGTCGTCTTTGTAGAGAAAATCATCGAGCCGATCGCTGGCGGCCAACGGCGCCGCTCGATGAGGCTCGGCCCTGACCACGGCGAGATAGGTTTTCCGGATCGACGGTGGGTTCGACGTTGGCTTCAAAATTGGTATCGACTCACCCACCGTCGCTGGCGACTCCGCACCGCTGGCATTGAGGCGCTGGGCATGACCGGCGAACTGCGTATTCAATCGCGCCGCCGCTTTGCTCGTCCGCGCCAGCACGATCACACCGGAAACGCGGGCATCGAGGCGGCTGACGATGCCGACGTAAACCCCATGCGGCTTCTGGTACTTGTCCCTGAGATAGGCGGCCGCGACGCTGTGCAGCGTCGGACGTCCACCGTCGCCCATCGTCGCCAGTCCGGCGGGTTTGTTGACAACGAGCAAATGATTGTCTTCGTAGAGTACGTCGAGCTGCATTTTTTCCCTACGCGACGAGTTGTTTGAACTAGACTACCGTACTGTATTCACACCCTATTTCCCCCACTCATTCCGTCCGCCCCATGATCCTCTTCATCTGCTGGGTTGTTTTTATATTGGTTCTGATCGTCGCGGTCATCGTTGTGGCCGTCCTGGAAAAGCGCGCGCGGGAATCAGCTGCGGTTGTCGAGGAACCGATCGACGCTAGTGATGAGGGCGATGCCGCCCTGGAGGACGGTGAAGCGGTGGAAGACGGTGACGCGGTGGAAGAATTCGAGGCTGTCGAGGAGTTCTCAGAATTTCCTGCCGAAGGCGGCGATCCAGTTGACGATTTCGCCGCGTTCGATGAGGAATTCAGGTAGCAAATCCCGCTAACTTACGAGGCGTCGTCGTCGTCTCGCCAGGTCGGGCGTTTGCGACGCGCACGGGGATGGTGAAACACGATTTCGTATGGTGAATCGCTGGCCTTCAGTTTCCGGCCCGCCGGGCGGTGCGTGGGCCGGACGACCTTGGCCCGCAATTTCTTCGTCTCCTCATAATGATCGTCGTCGAGTTCAAACTCCACGTACATCTCGTTCTGTGCGACGATGCGAGGATCGGATTCCCAAGCCATCTTGTGAAAAAACACATCTTCACGGAAGTCTTCGGCGCGAATGAAACCGAATTCACCGTCGTCGCGAATGTACTTGATCTCGCCCAATCGCTTCTTTTGGATCCGAAACGGCTTTTTTTTGACTTCGTCATCGTCGCTACGTGAGCGACCTTTTGAGGAAAAGCCAGACAGCGGGCGATCAGACACGGGTGAATTTGCTAAAAATGGGATGAGACGGAGGCGATGTCGGTTGCCCCGACACCGCCTGGAACCCCGATCTTAGTTCAGGAGATGAGCATCGGCAACGTGCGTTGTTCCCAACCATCGCGAGACGCTGCCCGCGGTGGCCGAACGAATTAATTTCGGCCATAACCATTCGTCGGCAGTCGACAGGATTTCGTTGGTTGCGCGAACGCGGTGCCACACGCCACCCTCGATTTCGTTGGCCAACTGGTCCCGCGTCCAACTCAAATGTCCGACGATCAATCGGAACGGTACCGGCTGCTCGGCCTGCAGGAGCGCTTCGAGATGATCACGCTGGGCCGCGACGAAGATGCCCTCACCGGCCTCCGCCTCCGCGAGATTCGCCTGCCCGTGTACCGCGACGACTGGCCCCGAAAGTGGACCACCGAAGTACAACGATGTGCCGATCAACAGCTTCCCCGCATCGGGATCGTCGGCCGGGCCGACAAACGCCAGAGCGTGCGGCGTCGGCGGATCTTGATCGCTGGCCGCATCTCCGGCTTCAAACTGCTCGTCGACGCTCGGCACATCGCTTGCATCGCGTTGCTCGGGGGCCGGTTGCTCAGGAGCCATGAACTGCGACAATCGATGCGACGCCGATTTCGAGGCACCTTGAGCTTGATCGGGCGTTTCGCCTGACTGGGACGACTGGAACACTTGCATGGGACGATTCAGCATCACGCCGACGGCCGTTTCCTCGTCTTCGTAGACGAGCAAACACACGCCGCGATTGAGCACGGTACCATCGACTTCCGTCGACGCCACCAACAAATCGCCCACTTGAGAACTTCTCACGGTAGAACCTCACTCAGAGTAGAAAAATGCTTCGAGAGTCACCTTGGCAGCCACCTCCGAAGCAATTCCGATGGGTGGCAAGTGGCGTGCCAAACCGCTTCTTCTTTCTTAAAATCCCGTCGCCCTCTCCATCTTGGGGGGGGCTTGGTCCTGCTTTCCCACGTTAAACACATGAACACATCTTCGCGAAACAGCTCTCCGGCGGCACGCATTGACCAGATGAGACAGGACTACACACTCGGTGGACTCCACAAAGAAGACGTCAGTAGCGACCCGATGGTTCAGTTCGAGCTTTGGTTTGCCGAAGCAACGGGGCGACAAGCGAACGATTTGTCCACGAATCCGAGCGATTCCGCCGCCGAACCATCGGGTCTGCCCGCATGGATGGAGCCGAATGCGATGACACTCTCAACGGCGACCCCCGACGGCGAGGTCACCAGCCGCACGGTGCTGCTCAAGGGAATCACGCCGAGTCATTTCATTTTCTACACGAGCTACGAATCCACCAAGGGCCAACAAATCGCCGCAAACTCAAACGTCAGTTTGTGTTTTTTCTGGGCCCATCTGCAGCGACAGGTCTTAGTCGCCGGACGTGCCGAGCGAACCGACCGCGAATCCTCGGCCGCCTATTTTCAATCGCGTCCCCACGAAAGCCAACTCGGGGCCCACGCGAGCGCGCAGTCAACGACGCTCGAGTCGCGGGCGGTGCTGGAAAATCAAATGGAGCAACTCGCCGCGAAGTACCCGCCTGGCACCACCGTTCCGCTTCCGGAGGACTGGGGCGGATACGCCATCGCACCGCGAAAAATCGAATTTTGGCAAGGCCGCACCAACCGACTCCACGACCGCATCCTCTACGCCCGCCCGCTCGGCCAACCACCGCAGACTCCCTGGCAAATCTCACGGCTGTCACCCTAATAACCGGACGTCTCCGTATCGTAGCCGGACGGCTCCGCCCGTCCGAGCTGATCGAGCCCCCCCCCCACGCCCTTGAGTGCTACTGAGCAACGCGGTTCCCCGTACTATTACCTCCA
>JBDNIG010000544.1:0-12036 GCA_041688415.1 Rhodopirellula sp.
CTTCTTTAGAAGCGAAGCGAGCCTGCTCGTTGTCGACGGAATCAGATCGTTCCATTCTCTTGTCGGACTTCGCCAGCACATTGCCATCGACGCTGTAGCTTCCGTTCAAGATCGACTTCGGCGCTCGCTCCAAATTGACGATCCACGTGCACCCCGAGATGCGGCTGGAGGTTTTAGCACCGGAGAACCGTTCTCCTGACACGGTTCTGAATCGCGTCGAAGCCCGCGCCGCTTGGATCGCAAAACAGTGGCGGTACTTCGGGCGTTACCAGCCCGCGCAGCCCGAACGTCAATACATCAGCGGCGAGACCAACCGCTACCTCGGCCGCCAGTACCGTCTGAAGGTGACCAAGGCCGCTGAGCCAACCGCGAAGCTAGCTGGCAAGTTCCTATACGTCCGCCAATGCAACCCAAAACACAGCGACACGACCAAAACGCTCGTCCAGCAGTGGTATCGGGACCATGCAGAATCCACGTTCGCACGACGCATGCTTGCCTGCCAAGAGAGGTCGGGGAATTCCTGAAGGTAGACAAGCCAATCGAGCAAAACGATTCCGGGGATTTTGGTTCGCAACAAAATCCCTTCCTGTCAATTTTCCGAGCTTCCGAGGACCGAACATAACATGCCAGCCGACCAGCCGTACTATTCTCTGCCCTCAACCGACGCTCTGCGTTCGCTCGAAGTCGATCCGCAGACCGGGCTTTCCGACGACGAAGTCAAGTCGCGGCGAGAGCAGTACGGTGCCAACGAGCTGCATCACGCACAGCGACGCAGCATCTGGCTGATTCTACTGGAACAATTCAAGAGCGTCGTCATCATCATTCTGGCTTTAGCGGGGATCGCGGCCCTCGTCACCGCCCAGTGGACCGAAGCGGCCGCCATCGCGGCCGTCGAGCGGCCGCCATCGCGGCCGTCGTGATTGTCAACACGCTGATCGGATTCTTCGCCGAATACAAAGCCGCCCGCAGCATGGAGGCGCTGCGAGAACTCGGCGCACAGAAAACTCGTGTCCGTCGCGGTGGAAAGGAAGCGGAAGTCAAAGCGGAAGAACTCGTTCCCGGCGACATTGTCCTGCTCGGCAAAGGCAGCCTCGTCCCCGCCGACAGCCTCACGCCACGAGGTTGAAAGAATCCTGCGAATCGGTGTGCTGTGCAACGGAGCAGCGCTAGCGGACGACAACACGGAAGACTCCGGCGACCCGACGGAAATCGCCCTTCTGTTAGCCGGTATGTCGTACGAGATGTCGCGAGAGCAACTGCTCAAAGACTATCCAGAACAACGCGTCGTCGATTTCGACACCGACACGATGATGATGGCGACGTATCATGGGCATGGCGAAGCGGTATACGTTGCAGTGAAAGGCGCGCCGCAGCGAGTGATCGACGTTTGCGACAGCTTCACCGGTAACGACAAGCAATCGCACGAATTAGACGAGCCAACGCGCGAGCATTGGCAGAACCGAGTCGAACAACTCGCCAGCGAAGGTTTACGCATACTCGCCGTTGCCGACAAAGTGGTCGAATCTTCCGAGTCCAACCCGTATGAGCGATTACGACTCGTCGGATTAGTCGGGCTACTCGACCCACCACGACATGAAGTTCGCGATTCGATCAATCGCTGCCAGACCGCCGGTATCCGAGTTCTGATGGTCACCGGCGACCAGCCCACGACCGGTCGCGCGATCGGCAAAGCAGTCGGCATCGGCGACGACGAAGACGCACCGGCGATGCACGGTAGCGATCTGCAACCGCCCGATGAGATGTCCGACGAGCACAAGCAGCAGGTTCTCGATACGGTTGTCTTTGCTCGTGTCAGCCCCGAGCAGAAACTCAATTTGGTTGACTTCTATCAACGGCGCGGCGAACCGGTGGCCATGACCGGAGACGGCGTCAACGATGCACCGGCGCTCAAGAAGGCCGACATCGGTATCGCGATGGGGAAACGGGGCACCGACGCCGCGAAACAGTCTGCCGATATGATCCTGCAAGACGACTCGTTCGACACCATCGTCGCGGCGGTGGAACAAGGACGCATCATATTCGGCAACATCCGCAAGTCGGTCGTCTTCATGCTGTGTACCAATGTCGCGGAGATTCTGGCCGTCACGATCGCGTCGTTGATCGGATCACCGCTGCCGTTGTTGCCGCTACAGATTCTGTATTTGAACGTCGTCACCGATGTCTTTCCGGCCCTCGGTATCGGTCGCGGTCAATCCAACGTGATGAACAACTCGCCCCGCGAACCCGACGAAGCGGTCCTGACGCGACACTTGTGGACCGCGATTGTCGCCTGGAGTGTCGTCATCGCCAGCTTTGTGATGACTTCGCTCATGGTCGCGTTGCTGGTACTCGGCTATGCCGACTCGCAAGCGATCACGGTTTCGTTCTTGACGCTCGCCTTTGCCAAACTGTTTTTTGTTTTCAACCTCCGCGATCCCGGTGCATCTCTGTTTAACAACGACATCACTCGTAACGGCTGGCTGTGGTCGGCGATCGGTTTGTGCGTCGCACTGTTGATGGCCGCTGTTTACCTGCCTGGCCTTTCCACGGTCTTGCAAACCGTACCTCCAAGCCCCGCCGGTTGGCTCCTCATCCTTGCCCTCAGTGCGACCCCGGCGATCATCGGCCTATTGGCACCGCGAATTCAGTTCCACGGAAAGCCTCAAGCAAACGCTAACCGGCCGGATGAAGAGAAACCCTAGAAGCGGATCGAGCGATTGGAATGTCGCGTGGAAACGAACCGAGAGCGGATTCGACGCCGATTGTTCAACAACACGATCAAGCTTCTTCGGAGCAAATACGTCCTCAGGAAAAATCCAGTCGCTGAAATCGCTTGGCCATTCTGCTGGTCTACCGAATGATAAACAGTTGGAACGCCAAGTTAACTGTGATTGGGGCCGTGGAACAGGAAGACGACAAAGCAAAAGCCGAGAACTTTCTCGCTCGCCTCGTCGATCTGGCCCGCCTCCCGGCGAGCACAGCGGCTCACATTGCCGATGGCGACTTCGACCGCTACGCCAGCAGCACGCCAAAAGCGGACTTGAACATCTTCCCTCTACCGAAGAAATTGGACGCCGAGTTCCTCTGGCACCTGCGCGAAGCCACGGGCTCAACCTGTCTCTTCACCCAGGATAGCGGCGACATCACCACTGGCAATCGTCTGACCAAGCTCAAGTCAAGGTTCCGTTTGGTTACCCGGCGGGTTGAGTTTCGTCGTCAACTTCAGGCGAAGCCACAGTGTTTTCCCTACTGAATAAAAATACCGTCAGTCGTACGGTAGCTCTTTGGGTGCCACGCGTTGCAGGAACAGCTTCTGCGTCGGGTAGGCGAACTCGATGTCTTCCTCAGCAAACTTCTCGAACAGGGCGAGGTTAATCCCCTGCTGAACATCCATGTAGACGTTGTAGTCTGCCGACAGGACGTAATAGACGCTTTCAAAGTTCAAAGAGAAGTCACCAAACTTGCTGAAGTGCGCGCGGTCGAATCGCGTGTTTTCCTGGGATTCGATGATCTCGCGTATCATCTGCGGAATGGCCTTCAGCCTCGACTGCGGAGTCTCGTAAAGCACGCCTACTTCGAACACCACGCGACGTTCCTGCATTCGCTTGAAGTTGCGAATCCGGCTTTGTAGCAGGTCGGTGTTGGCAAAGATCAATTGCTCGCCGGAGAGCGCCTGGATTCGCGTTGTCTTCAATCCGACTTTTTCGACGGTTCCCATCTGGTCACCGACGATGATAAAGTCCCCCAGCACAAAAGGTTTATCGAGGATGATACTGAGCGATGCGAACAAATCACCCAAGATATTTTGGGCTGCCAACGCCACGGCGATGCCGCCCACTCCGAGCCCAGCGATCAATGCTGTAACGTCCACTCCGATGTTGTCCAAAGCCAACAAGAGTACGACAGACCAAAGAATCAAGGTGCCGACAAAGCTCAGCGCGGAGATGGTCGTGGTTAGGGCCGGATCCGTCTCGCGACGGCTCTTCATGTAGTGTTCGATGGAGAACTTCAGCAGCCTGCTGCCCCACAACGCCGCTTGCAGCAGCAGGGCCAATACAGCCATTGTCTGTACCAACTCGTTTACCCTCACGGGAAGCTCAAGCACTAACGATCCCGCGTAAATCGCCAACAGCAGAAGGAACCAGCCCTTGGTGGCCTGTAAAGTTTCTGCGATGCCGTCGTCCCAGCCGGTGGCGGTCGCCGACGTGAATCGCTGTATACGCTGGTTGAGGAGCGCGATGGTGATTCTCAGTATTAGCGATACCAGCAGCGTCACGGCTGCGGCCACGAGCCAACGGCTCACAAAATTGCCTGCTAGTTCGTAATTCAACCAGGGAATTTGATTGGTCCACTCGAAGTATTTATCCACGTTCATGGCTCCTTGTTCGTCGATGATTTCCAGGTCTCCCAATATCCCACGTCTTCCAATAGAGGACAAATCGAGACACTCGCTGTTTCGATTTCTCAGCGAAAACGCGTTCGCCAAGCGGTCAAGCCGTGGCTTGCAATTCTGCCCGGCGGCGATCGATCAGGCCGATCAACACTTGCCGATCCGACTCGCGGCCAAACCGATCCAGATCGCCCGACAGCGTCTGGCGAAATACCGCCAAGTCATGGTCGGTGCCCAACAGATCAGACAACTCGTCAGTTGCCTTACGCCACATTTTCAGCATGGTGGGGGCAAATGCGGCGCAGCAGACGAGCGTGATACCAGTGGTAGTGTACTCGCTTTCGCCACTCGTGGAAGCTCTCCGTGCCGCCATTCTCGTGTGCCTTGCGCAATGCCTTTCGGCCACGGCGATAGGTTTTCGCCAAGCCGCCTTCCATAGCAGAGAAACCGTCGTCGTCGTCGATCTTCCATTGGGCTGTTCGCACACGGCGACTGACACAACCAGAAATGAGCTTACGCTTTGTTTTGCAGTGATGCTACGGCGTCTTGCACTACGGTGGCGATCCGCTTGTGAACGATTACGGCTTTGCGAGTCAGCAGGACCCTGAGCTGGCGAAGTGGATTGAGCGCGAAGTCTGTTTCCCCAACGCAATGGTCGACCGGATCACACCTGTGACGACGGAATCAGACATCAAATATCTCGATAAGCAGTTCGGCCTGCAGGATGATTGGCCTGTGACCTGCGAACCCTTTTGCCAATGGGTGATCGAGGACAGCTTTTCCAATGGCAGGCCCGAATGGGAACAGGTCGGCGCGCATTCGTACCCGACGTCACTCCCTACGAAACGATGAAGCTCAGGCTGCTCAATGCGGGGCATTCCGTGCTTGGAATCCTTGGATCAATCTACGGTTATGAAACTATTGACGAGTGTGTGTCTGACAAGCTATTCGTAGCATATCTGCGCAAGTTCATGGACTTAGAGGTGACACCAACGTTGGATGCCGTCGAAGGCGTCGATTTGAATGGGTACAAAGGAACGCTGATCGGCCGGTTCGGAAATCCAAGCATCAAAGATAATTTAACACGGATATGCCTGGAAAGTTCCAGCAAACTTCCGGTGTTCCTGATTCCGACGATCATAGAGAATCTTCATCGCGGTGGAAGCATCAAGTATGCGACGTTGGTGATCGCGACATGGTGCTTCTATAGCGACAAAGGCGTGGATCAAAACGGCAGGCAGCTCGAAGTTGTTGACGATTTGAAAGATGCCTTGCACGTGACTGCGAAAGGGACACGGGACGACAAGTTGTCGTTTTTGAAGCTGAAGCCGGTGTTCGGGGATCTGGCCGCGAATGAGCGTTTCGGCAAGGTGTATGCAGAGATGATCGACCAAGTGTACAAACACCCGGACGTCTCAACACATATGCGAAAGATCATCGAGGGCGACGATTCGGTTAAAAACGCATAATTCCAGAGAGAGCAATTCGCTGGCTCTCATCGCTGTCGAAAAGAACGTTTCCAAAAGGGCACTGTCGCGAAGCCCAAGTGTCGTGTCCACGTCAGGATTGAGCAAACCCTTCGGGCGATGACCAGCACTTCGTTGTGTTGAACTCTCCGGGGTCGCGGGAATCTTGCACTCCACGCTCCGAAACCGCCGAGCAGCACGGCAACGATGCCGTAGCGAATGCTGATGACATAGTCACTCCAGATGACCGATGCGATCAGCGGCACCGATGTCAGCACGGCGGCAACCACACAAAGATGGCCGAGATACTTGAGACCGACGCCCAACCGGACGGCATAACTGAGTTCGTTATGTTGCATCGATGCGTTACCGGATCTCGATATTTCGATTTGTGGTGATTGCTGCCGCGATGGTTGCTGGAGTCGCTTTTCATTTCCTTTCCCGAAAAAATGGACGCCGAGTTTCTCTGGCATCCGCGCGACGCCACCGGTTCGTCCTGTCTCTTCACTCAGGATAGCGGAGAGGAAAGCGCGCTCGCGTAAGATCGCCTACCTATCGCTATCCATCGCAGGCAACTCGACGGTATCATCATCTCAAATGGCTGCCAGTGCGGCAGGAGCCGTTTCGATTTGGGAAATGTCAGCTGAAATCATCCTGCCGTCTACAGCAATTCTTATTTGACGAAGTCTGATCTTTATTCGCATCAAACCGCAACGAACGGGGCAGAAAGATGGTTCGGCCAACTGAGCACTCTCGAATTTGCGAGACCCGTGCTCCGGCACGTTCCCTATCCATCCTGCCAAAGACGGTGTTTCTGGTCGCTGCGGTGTCCGCCAAGATGTTGTCGACGGCCAAGGCCCAGCAGCCAACGGAGCCGAGTCCACCGCCCGATACCGAAGTCTCTTCAACGCCACAGAAGGTTGAGGTTTCCCCGCTGGCAGACGATCGCGCCATCGCGAGCCGGTTGGAGCGAATCCTGAACGCGACCGGCTGGTTCGACGAACCCTCGGTCTCGGTCGACGAGGGTGTTGTCTTTCTGGAGGGGCGAGTCGACAACGCAGTTCACAAAGAGTGGGCTGGCAAACTCGCGAGCAATACGCAGGATGTCGTCGCAGTGGTCAATCGAATTGACGTCGTCGAAAAGTCAATGTGGGACCTCTCTGCTTCCTGGGACGAATTACGGCTGTTGGGAAAGCAAGCAATCCGCAACAGCCCGCTGATTGCCGTTGGCCTGCTGGGGCTGGTCCTCACCTGGTTCTTTACCAAATCGACAGCCCGCGGTGCGGCGATCGTGCTGACTGGGCGGATGAAAAGTCCGCTGCTGAGCGACGTTGTTTCACGGGCCGTGGCGATCCCCGTCTTTTTGCTGGGAGTCTACCTGATCTTACGCGTCTCCGGGCTAACTCGGCTGGCGATGACAGTTCTCGGTGGCACCGGATTGATGGCGTTGGTCGTGGGCTTCGCTTTCTGCGACATCGCCGAAAACTTTCTGGCCAGCATCCTCATTAGTATTCAAAATCCCTTCGCGCGGGGTGATCTGATCGAAGTCTCGGGATTCAAGGGCTATGTGCAAAGTGTGAACACCCGCGCAGCTTTGCTGATGCCCCTGGAAGGGAACCACGTTCAGATTCCAAATGCCACGCTTTATAAGGAAGCGATCATCAACTACACCGCGAATCCGAACGCCCGATTCGACTTCGCCGTGGGGATCGGTTATGGCGACTCGATCTCCAGCGCTCAGGAAGTGGCATTGAACGTCTTGAGGGAGCACCCGGCCGTTGTCAACGATCCGGAACCCCTGGTCTTGGTGGAATCACTCGGCGCGGCGACCATCAACCTGCGGATTTACTTTTGGGTCGACATCGCCCGCTACAGTCAGATGAAGGTCTGTTCGGCCGTCATTCGCCTGACCAAACGAGCCTTCGACCAGCAGGGAATTACCATGCCGGACGAAGCTCGCGAAATTGTCTTTCCAAGCGGCGTGCCAGTCAGAATGGTGACGGAGGCGGAGGCGGCCGTACCAAAGCCCATTCCGCCCAGCGCGATCGAAGAAGATCCCTCCGTCGCGCAGGCCAGCGAAGGGGACTTGGCTAGCGAAGCCGGCGACATCGAACAGCAGGCCCGCAAGTCACGCATTCTCGAAGGGGGCCAGAATCTACTGGAGTCGGAATGATCATGCGCATCGAATTCTTTGCACAGGGAGAAAAGTTTGGAGCAAACGAAATGACGCCAGGAACGCGATTTGCAGCGATTGACTGCACCGAAAGTTGCGCAGGAGAGTCCATTATCAAAGGAGGAACCTCATGTCGAAGTGTTTGATCGCGGAATACGAAACGATGGTCGCGGCGAAGGCTTGCTTGGAAACCCTGGAGCACGGCCATTTTACGATTGATAAAATCTCGGTTGTGTCGTCGGCTTCCGATCCAGCTGCAGAGCATCTGCAACATTTGCAACATTTGCAAGACGAATCGGTCCCTGCAACAACGTCCGCTTCCGCACCCGAAGGGCGCAGCACATCGCTGGGAATGTTGATTGGTGGAACGCTCGCCGCGCCGATCGCGGCTGGCACGCTGGTGGGTCCGCTGATTATCGCGGGGCCGTTGGTCGGGGTTGCAGTGGGTGCGACCGTCGGCAATCTACTTGGTGGCATGGCTCGATGGGGCGTCAGCGATGATGTCAGCGACGACTATGAACAACGCGTTGGGTCGGGGTCGGTGCTGGTCATCGTCCACGATGTCGACAAGAACGCCCTGGACGATGCAGGCTCGCTTTTGGAAGCGACCAAACCAATTTCACTGGAAAAGCACGAACTGGAGACCACGCCATGAATTTTATCCGCCGCTGATCGCCCTTTTGCTGCCGACTGTATCGGTCTACATGCAATTCGGCTCTCACCACAAATTCTGGATCAACTGTGTGCTGACGCTACTCGGATTCGTTCCGGGTGTGGTTCATGCGGTCGACATGATGGCTTCGCGCCCTCCCGGTTTGACGAGGCTGGACCGCACCTCGTCTTCGAATCCTAGTTGAGCGGCGATCACTACTCAGCGTTTCTTCGTCGCATGCTTTGACTGGTGAGACATCAGCATGGGCTTCCAGGTGGCCAAGCGATCGAGTGCGTCGCCCAGAGCCGCGATGACGGTTTCGCTGTCGCCCTGCCAATGGAACCCCGACTTCTTGCCGTCTTGCGTCACGCGGACACCCTTCATGACGGCAGCCATTGGCTTGCTGCCTTCGGACCAAAGTGTTTCATAAGCCACGATCCCGTCGAGGACTTTCTTAGTGAGTTTCGCGACTTCTGGCGATCTGGCAACCAAATCCGCTTGCTCGTAAATCTTGCCATCGCGCTCGCCAAAGGACCAAACGATCCGCTCGTGCTGTGACAAAATTGGCATCGCTACGGGGTGTTCTTTCAACTGCTGCAAGTCGATTGCCGCGCCGTACATCCAGGCCGAGCTGGCCGTGTCGTCGAGCAATGTTGAATCGGTTCCCGCTAACGTCTCGCCGTCTCCGGAGAGCAATTTGACAGTTTTCTTCAAGTTCGGAACCGACGAACCAAACACGATTGTGTCTTCGTCCAGCAAAACCACCGTCATTTCTTCATCTCCCGAAGGCCCGTCGTCCTGTGGTTTCTGCTTCGACAACGTGACCGTGTGCAACGTGTGTCCCTGCCAAGCGGTTGTGCGATGGTTCATCGCCTTGGTCAGGCTTGATTCAGCTTTGGCGGGGTCATAGTCGGCCCGCAAAATCACGGTCCCGGTGTAGATTCGGTAGTCGCGGCTGAACGCGGTCGCGCTGTACAGATCCTCGGGCGGATTGATGCCGTAACGTTTCTTGATCCAGTCGCGGATCCCCTTGGTCGCTTGCGGTTTCTGCTGGCGAATCGCAGCGAAGAAGTCTGAATCACTGAGCGATTCAAAATCCAGATGCACGACCCATTTTGCATCGGCGGGAACATGTTCGGGGTTGAGCGGCTCGGCCGACGCGGTGGTGCCAAACGCTGAGAGGCAAAGCAGAGCGATGGAGAAAAGCATTAGTTTTTGCATGACGGATTTCGTTTTCGGTGGTGGGGGATGATTCGTACAATGGAGTAGCAACTCGTATGCCAGGAAGCATGATCGCTGCGCCCACATCGGCCGCGTCACGCCGCGAGAACCCATCATGCTTTATCTCCCTTGGTCGATCCACGACTTCACCGCTTCCACAATCGGTCTGGCGGAGAGTCCTTGGGCTTCGAGTTGTTTCTCGGGCGATCCGCTAATCGGACGCTTGCGGACGGCCAAACAGTTCACCCGCGTCGGATGATCCGATAGGCTCGTCAATACCGCTTCGCCGAGTCCGCCTTCGGGGAAATGATCCTCGATTGTAAAGATATGTTTTGTTTCGTCTGCGGCCGCGCGAACGGTAGCGTGGTCGAGCGGCTTGATCGAATACAGGTCGATCACTCGCGCGGTGATGCCATCCTCTGTCAACAAGTCACGGGCTTTGATGGCTTCGTGCAGCGTGATTCCGGCAGCGATCAATGCGACTTGATCATCGTCACTGCAACGGACCACCTTGCTGCCGCCAATCGGGAACGATTCATCATTGTCATAGATCACCGGCGTGTCGCCGCGAGTGGTTCGCAAATAGGCGATGCCATCGTGGTCCGCCATCGCATCGACTAACGCTTCGGTCGAAACTGCGTCGCAGGGATACAAAACCACGTTCTGTTCGGCAATGAACATCTCAAAGAATCGGTCAGGATGGGCGTCGCGAAACCTTTTGGATCGTGTCGAATTGCAAACTTCGCCGTCGAGCGAAACGAGCTTGGGATACTTGCCGGCCAATCGGCACAGGGCATTGCCGTAGGCGTCGCGAGTGGCCAGTTCGTCACCGAGCTGATAGGAAATCGGATCGGCTTTGCCTGCTTCCGTTTCATGACGCTCAAGGCCTTCGGGCAACTTCAGTTTGCCACGGGGACGGCCCGGCGGAGTGCCAATTTCATCGAGTGCCGCTTCGAGTTTGTCGCCGCTGAGCGCTTTGCCATGCCAACCGGGTTCGTTTTCGAGAAACGAGACACCTTTACCTTTGACCGTCCACGCAATCACCATCGTCGGAACGTCGCAGGGCGAGTTAGCCTGGGCGAGCACCGCTTCGACTCGCTCGAGATCATGACCGTCGTCGAGCATGATACACCGCCATCCAAACGCTTGGACCCGATCGCGGTAGGCGACCAAGTCGTGACCGTGCATCGTTTCGCCGCGTTGCCCGAGGCGATTGACGTCGATGATGCCGACTAGGTTGCTGAGCCCGTAATGGGCCGCCAATTGAATCGCTTCCCATTGCGATCCTTCCGCCATTTCGCTGTCGCCAAGCAAGACGAACGTCCGCGCGTCGCTATTGTCCAAACGTTTGGCGGAAAGCGCCGTGCCCACGCCGACAGACAAGCCCTGGCCAAGCGATCCGGTAGCGGCCTCGGTGAACCGGAACCGTGAAGTCGGATGGCCTTCCAGACGGCTGCCAAACTCGCGATACGACATCAAGTCGTCTTCACCGACCGCGCCGGTGGCCGCCCACAACGCATAGAACAACGGCGACGCATGGCCTTTGGAAAAGATCAACTGATCATTGGCAGCGTCATCAGGGGTTTCGACGTCGTAGCGAAAATGCCCACCAAAAAACAGACTGGTCATCAGCTCGACGGCGGACAACGATGACGTCGGATGTCCTGATCCAGCTTGACCGGTCGATGCCACAATCCAGTGGCGGATCTGCTGAGCGATGTTTTTCAGTTGCCCGTTCGTGTAGCTTGGCTGTTGTTGGGTGGTAACGGGCACGGCAATCTCCTTGAGCGATTTGGTTGGTCGTGTTTTGATCCGGCTGGTCGCATGGCGTTCAGTGCGGTGGCAAACTCGTCAGCGAGGCGGGCAATTAGCGGAAGTCATCAATCGCTTGTTGGATCAATCGCTTGTTGGATCAATAGGTTGAGCGATTCGGCGTCGAAGTGGTAACCCGAAGCGTGAGCGAGGGACTGAATCCGATTCCTCTTTTACTGGCTCACAAATACTCTCGATGAGTTTCGCCAAGGATTACCG
The DNA here is from genome assembly GCA_041688415.1 of Rhodopirellula sp. GTDB lineage: Bacteria > Planctomycetota > Planctomycetia > Pirellulales > Pirellulaceae > Rhodopirellula. Next base: position 11,934 of record JBDNIG010000544.1, read on the forward strand.
TCTGCAATTCATGCGCCCAGACGTAGGTGTCTATTCTGTGAAATTGACTTTGCGTTGAAGTCGGTGCGTTTGGTAAAACGCAGCGATGGCTGCCAAACGTCCA